>NZ_JBICKL010000059.1:0-88805 GCF_043104195.1 Pseudomonas sp. xss_2 | reverse complement strand
AACCCGGTTTCAGGCCAGGCTCTTGCTCACCACTTCATACACATCGCTGGACAGCGCCCCAGACGCCAGAATCCGCTCAAGCTCCGCCTTCATCAACGCCTGACGCGCAGCGTCATACTTGCGCCAGCGCGTCAGCGGCGCCAGCTGGCGCGAGGCAATCTGCGGGTTCAGCGCATTGAGCTCGATCACCAGCTCCGCCAGGAAGCGATAGCCAGAACCATCGGCCGCATGGAAGTTGACCAGGTTCTGCCCAGCAAAGGCGCCAATCAAGGCTCGCACCTTGTTCGGGTTCTTCAGGGTGAACGCCGGGTGCTGCATCAATGCCTTGACCCGCGCCAGGCCACCGGGCAGCGCGCTGGCCGCCTGGACGCTGAACCACTGGTCCATGACCAGCGGGTTGTCCTTGAAGTGCTCGGCGAAGGCTTCAAGCGCCTTGGCGCGCTCGGCTGCGAACGGCGAGTTGACCAGCACCGCCAACGCGGTCAGGCGCTCGGTCATGTTGTCACACTGCTCGAACTGCTCCAGGGTCGCCTCCAGCACCTGCGGCTTGGCGCTGAGCATCAGGTACGACAGCGCGATGTTCTGCAGGCTGCGACGGGCGAAGTGCTCGGCCGCAGCGACATAGGCGGTCTTGCGCGACACGTCGCGATTGGCCTGATAACGCGTCCACAAGGCATCGAACAGCTGATCGGCGATCTGCTTGCGGGCGAACTCGCGGGCGGCGTGGATCGCGTCGACGTCCGCCACCTGGCTGATCTCGGTCAAGTAAGCCTCACCTGGCAGCGAGAGCATTTCGGCGACCATCGCCGGATCCAGCGACTCATTGCCCAGCACCGTGCCCAGCGCGGTAATCAGACGTGGGTCGAGGGTGAGCGCTTCGCCACGCTGGTGCTGGCCGATCAGTTCCTGCAACACCTGCACCGATAACTGCTGGCCGGCCTCCCAGCGGTTGAAGCCGTCGCTGTCGTGCTGCATGAGGAACATCAGCTGATCGCGATCGTAGGGGAAGCTCAGCTTGACCGGCGCGCTGAAGCCACGCAGCAGCGAGGGCAACGGCTTGGCGGCAACGTCTTGGAAGGTGAAGGTCTGCTCGGCCTCGGTCAACGACAGCACGCGGCTGGTCCCCTGGGCAGCGGCTTCGCCTTGCAGGCGCAGCGGCAGATCATTGCCCTGGGCATCCAGCAGGCCCAGGGCCACGGGGATCACGAACGGCAGTTTTTCTGCCTTGTCCGGGGTCTGCGGGCAGCTTTGCCGGAAGGTCAGGCTGTAGCACTGAGCAGCGACGTCATAGGCCTCGCTGACCTCCAGGCGCGGCGTGCCGGCCTGGCTGTACCAGCGCTTGAACTGGGTCAGGTCGACGCCATTGGCGTCTTCCATGGCCTTGATGAAGTCATCGCAGGTCACAGCCTGGCCATCGTGGCGCTCAAAGTACAAGTCGCTGCCTTTGCGAAAGCCCTCGGCGCCGAGCAGGGTGCGGACCATGCCGACCACTTCAGCGCCCTTCTCGTACACCGTGAGGGTGTAGAAGTTGGAGATTTCGATGAAGCTGTCCGGGCGCACCGGATGGGCCATGGGCCCGGCGTCTTCGGCGAACTGGTGAGTGCGCAGGTAGGCGACGTCCTCGATGCGCTTGACCGTGCGCGAGTTCATGTCGGCGCTGAACTCGGCGTCGCGAAACACCGTGAAGCCTTCCTTGAGCGACAGCTGGAACCAGTCGCGGCAGGTCACGCGGTTGCCGGTCCAGTTGTGGAAGTACTCGTGCGCCACGACCCCTTCGACGCGCTGGTGGGCGGCGTCGGTGGCGGTCTCGGCACGGGCCAGCACACAGCTGGAGTTGAAGATGTTCAGGCCCTTGTTTTCCATGGCGCCCATGTTGAAGTCGTTGACCGCGACGATCATGAAGATGTCCAGGTCGTATTCACGGCCATAGACTTGTTCATCCCAGCGCATGGACTTCTTCAAGCTGGTCATGGCGTGTTCGCACTTGTCGAGGTTCTCTTCCTCGACATAGATGCGCAAGGTCACCTCACGGCCGGACTGACGGGTGAAGCTGTTCTCCACGCACCACAAGTCGCCAGCGACCAGGGCGAACAGGTAGGCCGGTTTCTTGAATGGGTCTTCCCAGGTTGCCCAATGCCGGCCGTCCTCACTCGGTCCGCTGCCGACCGGATTACCGTTGGACAGCAACACCGGATAGCGATGCTGCTCGGCAATCACCGTGGTGGTGAACGTGCTCATCACATCCGGGCGGTCGAGGTAATAGGTGATCTTGCGAAAGCCCTCGGCCTCGCACTGGGTGCAGTACATCTTGCCCGACTTGTACAAGCCTTCCAGCGCAGTGTTGCTTTCCGGGTGGATCTTCACCGTGGTGTCGAGAGTGAAGCTAGCGGCCTTGGGCTGCAGGGTCAGGCTGTCGTCGTCGAGCTGGTAGTGGGCGGCGGACAGCGGCTGGTCATCCAGCTGCACGCTGAGCAGCTGCAACTGCTGGCCGTCGAGCACCAGCGGCGGCAGCCCGGCGCCACGCGCGGGGTTGCGGCGCATCACCAGTTGCGCATGGACCAGGCTGTGGTCCTCGAACAGCTCGAAGGTCAGGTGCGTCTCATCGATCAGGTACTCGGGCGCCTGGTAGTCCTTGAGGTAGATCAC
This sequence comes from Pseudomonas sp. xss_2, assembly GCF_043104195.1. Lineage (NCBI taxonomy): Bacteria > Pseudomonadati > Pseudomonadota > Gammaproteobacteria > Pseudomonadales > Pseudomonadaceae > Pseudomonas > Pseudomonas sp. xss_2. The sequence goes on along the minus strand of NZ_JBICKL010000059.1, from coordinate 86,159 downwards.
TTGCGGTTGTTCGGTGCGCATGTGGCTGTCCTTTTTACTGATGCACGGCCAGCTGGTAGGCCGTGTATTTGCGAATATTGATCACGCCGGTGTCGAAAATCAGGTACTGACCCTTGATCCCGAGCAGGGTGCCTTCGGCGATCGGGTCCTTGTCGAGGTTGAAGCTGACGATCTTTTTCGGATAAGCCTCGACCGGATAACGCATCTCTACCACCTCTGCTTGCGGCAGCGGCTGGATCGCTTGCAGGCCAAAGCGCTCCTGCAAGGTGCGGATGCCATCGGCGCAGGCATCGAAGATCTGTTCACGGATGGCAGGCAGGTCCAGCACCTCGGCATCGCCCTTGAGCAGGGTGCGCCAGTTGGTGCGGTCGGGCACCTGGCTGCGCAGCACATCTTCGACCAGGCCCGATTGCTGGCGGGTGGCCACGCGCATGATCGGCAGGGCCTGGCTGGCGCCCTGGTCGAGCCAGCGGGTCGGCAGTTGGGTGGCGCGGGTGATGCCGACCTTGATCCCCGACGAGTTGGCCAGGTAGACCACATGGTCGGTCATGCAGAACTGCTCGCCCCAGGACGGCTCGCGGCAGGTGCCGGCGTCGTAGTGGCAGCGTTCAGGCGCCATGATGCACATGTCGCACTGGGCCAGCTTGGTCATGCATGGGTAGCAGTAGCCCTGGCTGAAGCTGGTCTTGGTGCGCTTGCCGCAATGGCTGCAGTGGATGGCACCGAGGTATTCCAGGCGCAGCGACTTGCCGATCAGCGGATTGACTGGCACGTGCTGTTCGCCCAGGCGAAAGCTGTACTGCACGACCGGTGCTTCAAGACGCACCGCCATCTTGCTCAAAGAGCCACGAGCGAGTTCGATCAATGTACCGAGTCCGACTTGAACAGAATGTTAGCGATCGGTGCGGATTTCGATGCGCACTCCTGCGGGCCCATGTAACCGGTGCGCTGTTCTTCGGGCAGGTTTTGCAGCTCCCAGGCGATCACCGCCTGCAGCGACAGCTCTTTCTGCTCGACGGTGAGCTTGCGCCCGTCAGCCCATTTACCCAGTTCCACCGCCGTTTTCAGGCTCTGGTAGATTTCCGGGGTGATGTTTTCGATCATTTGCGCGAAGGTGGACATAGGGTCTCCTGAATCAAGCCGACAGTTTACGCCGGGCAAGGCCACCGCCCAAGAGGCCAGCGAGGCATCCGATGAGCAGGCCGCCGACATGCGCGGCGTTGGCGATCTGGCCGAAGCCGAGTTGGCTGATGACGCCCGACAGGCACACCACCAGCCAGATGAGCATCATCACCAGCACGCCCTTGGGCAGGCTGTAATGAGGGTTGGGCGCCAGCCACTGATAGAGCCAGACATAGCCGAGCAGCCCATACAACACGCCAGACAAGCCACCAAACAGGCTCGGCCCGCCCACGTAGTGCTGGGCCAGGTTGGATACCAGGCTGAACAACAGGGTCAGGCTCAATAACACCCATGGCCCCTGGCGCAGTTCGATGCGCTTGCCCAGCTCCCAGTACCACAGGCCGTTCATCGCCAGGTGCAGCACGCCGAAGTGCAGCAGCATTGGCGACACCAGCCGCCACCATTGGCCTTCGGCCAGGCCCTGGGCCAGAGAGGTGAAGTACAGGTATTCACCCTGCACGCGAAAATCGAGGAAGGTGAACCAGCCGATAGTCGACAGGTTGTCGCCAAGGCCGGTGAGCCCGGCGACCACCACGCACAGCAGCAGGACCCCGGCCGTGACCTTGCAGGCCCGGGCCTGTTCGGCCAGTGACGGGCGCTGCGGCAGATTGGCCTGGGCCTCGGCCGGCAGTTCGATCTGGTCATTGCCTTCGGGGTAGCGCTGGTACAGCTGGCGCACATCTTCAGCAAGGTTCGGCGGTGCCCACAGCACTTGCTCCTGGCCCTCCTCGACCACCCGATGGGGCACCTGCAGACGGCGCAGCAGGCCGACGAAACCACTGAGGTCGACCGCCAGCGGCAAGCGCAGCACTTCGATCACGTTCATTGATTGGCCTGTGGGCGGTCGACATCGACCCAGACGAACTTGTGGGGGTCGATGCGGGTTTCATCATCCAACCGGTATGCCACCAGCTTGCCGTAGAGCACGGCGCTGTAGTCCAGACAGGCCAGGTTGGGGCGGATCGGCGCGGGCCGGCCGCTGCGCCAGTAATGGCCGACGAACAGCAACGGCTCGTCTTCGTCGTAGCGCAGCAGGGCATTTTTCTGGGTGTGACTGAGCGGCGTACTGGCCACAGCGTCAGGCAAGGCATCGGGCTGGAAGACGATATCGCCGTAGGTTTGCGGGTCTTCTTCCCAGAACTTGGTACGGAAAAAGGCCCGGGTCAGGCCGTCGCCGCCGGTCAGGGTCAAGCCGTCCGGCAGGCGCATGTCGGTACCACGCAACAGGCGGTTGCACACGGTCGAGGCGAAGCTGCCGGACACTGCCGAGGCCTGGACGAAATGCTCGTCGATGCAACCTCGGGGGTACTGCTGACGCAGGGGCTCGATCAGGCGTGGGTCCCAGCAGGCGTGCACCAGGCGGAACCGACCCGCGTCGACGAACAGCGGCAGCTCATAGAACCAGTCGAGAAAATCATGCCAGTCGGCCGGATGCTGGGCGAACTGGGTCAGGGTTTCATCGATCAGCCGCGCATGGCGCGGGGTGTGCTCGCGCACGAACGTCTTGCCACTGCCCGGCAGCGCCGGGGTGACCCAGGCCAGGGCGTTGTATTCATGGTTGCCCATGATGCAGAACGCCTGGCCGGCCTCGACCATGTCGTGGACGATATGCAGCGCCTCACGGATGCGCGGGCCGCGGTCGACGATGTCGCCGAGGAACAGCGCCTGGCGCCTTGGATGCCGCCAAACACCCGCCACGCGCTTGTAGCCGAGGGTGTCGAGCAGGCGTTCGAGGGTCTGTGCACAGCCATGCACGTCGCCGATGATGTCGAAACTTCGCGCCGGATCGAGCATCAGTCGCCTCCACCTCCCAGGCGGCTGCCCCAGCCGAGTTTGGTGCGGCAGACCTCGTAGTAATTGTGGTCGAGCGGATGGATCAGGCGCAGTTTCTGCGGCTTTTTACTCACCGTGATGGTATCGCCCGGGGCGCAGGTGAAGTGGTTCTGGCCATCACAGGACACCTGCGGATAGATCTGCAGGTCTTGCGAGACGACGATCTTCAGCTCGCTGTTGCCATCGACTACGATCGGCCGCCCCGACAAGGTGTGCGGATACATCGGCACGATGACGATGGCGTCGAGCTTGGGATGCATGATCGGCCCACCGGCCGACAGGGCGTAGGCGGTGGAGCCGGTCGGGGTGGCGACGATCAGGCCGTCGGCCTTCTGGCTGCAGACGAACTGCCCGTCGATGTAGATCTCGAACTCGATCATCCGCGTCGACTTGCCGGGGTGCAGCACCACGTCGTTGAGCGCATCGCCCTGGCCGATGGCCTCGCCGTGGCGACGCACTTCGGCTTGCAGCAAAAAGCGGTTTTCCACCAGGTAATGGCCGTCGAGCACCTCGGCGACCTTGACCTCCAGTTCATCCGGGCGGATGTCGGTGAGAAAGCCCAGGCTGCCACGGTTGATGCCCAGTACCGGGATGTTGTGCCGGGCCAAGGCGCGGGCGGCGCCCAGCAGACTGCCATCGCCGCCGACCACGATGACCAGGTCGCAGACCTCGCCGAGCAGTTTGCGCGTGGAGGTCTGCAGGCCGTGGCCGGGCAGCACTTCGGCGATGGTGTCCTCGAGGATCACGTGCAGATGGCGGTCGAGGAGGAATTTTTTCAGTCGGCGGATGGTGTCGAGCACCTGGGAGCTGCCAAGGCGGCCGATGATACCGATATTGCGAAATTGCTCCATGGTGCTCCTGCAAGGCTCTGCGGCGGGTAACGATAACGAGGATTATGGGCGAAACGACCGGCCAGCGGCAAACCGGCTATGCTCGCAGGATGACGCCGTTCGCCGACCTGAGCGACCTGCCCCGCCAACTGCAGCGCCCACACGTGCGCGATCTGGCCTGGGCGATACTGTCGCCCCCCCTGCTGGACGACCCGCCCTGCCCCCAGCGCCACCCGCTGGCGGCCAGTGCCTGGGCCGCGGACCCACAGCGCCTGGCCCACTGGCTGCGGACGCTGGATCGCGACGAGCACGCCTTGCGCGACTGGCTGGCGCGGCTCACCAGCCGGCGCCTGGGCCTGTACTACGAAAGTCTTTGGCAATTTGCCCTGAGCCACGCCCCAGGCGTCGAGTTGCTGGCCGCCAACCTGGCCATCCGCGAGGGCGGACACACGCTTGGCGAGCTGGACATCCTGCTGCGCGACTGCCAAGGCGTGCACCATCTGGAGTTGGCGATCAAGCTCTACCTCGGCCCGCCTGGGGGCGATGGGCATGATCCGGCGCACTGGCTTGGCCCCGGCTGCCACGACCGCCTGGACCTTAAGCTGGCGCATCTGCTCGGGCATCAATTGCCGATCTCGGCTCGCCCGCAAAGCCGCGCGATTCTGGCAACGCTGGGGGTGAGCGAGGTGCAGGCGCATCTATGGCTGGGGGGGTATCTGTTCTACCCAAGCCCTGGGCATACGCAGCCACCGGCAGGCGCCAATGCCCAGCATCTGCGCGGGCGCTGGCTGCATCGGCGGGATTGGATGGCTTATCGCTCGCGCCTGGCGGACGGCCGTTGGCAGCCCTTGGCCCGGCATGAATGGCTGGCACCGGCGCGCATCGAGCAGCCAGCGTGCTGGACAGCCGAGCGCTTTGATGGCTGGTTGGCCCAGCTCGATGGCTTTGCTCCGGCGCAGTTGTTGGTCAGGCTGGAGCAAGGTGAGGATGGCGTTTGGCAGGAGGTGGAGCGGGTGTTTCTGGTGGCTGACAGTTGGCCGCACCTGCCTGATTGAGGGGTTGAGTGGACGGGGTTAATCGCGGGCAAGCCCGCTACAGGTCCACTCAACATCAATCTACTGGCTATCAGGACGCATCAGCCACCGGCTCCGCCTGCGGGCAATGCGCCTGCGGATCGGCCGGCCAGAGCACCTTGCCCTTGCCATCGACCACCTGCTCAGCCCCGCACGGCAGTCGATTGGTGTCGAACACCACACTGCCATCCAGGCGATACAGCGCGCGCAAGCTGCGCACGGCATCGTCGCCATTACCCTGCACCTGATAGGCAAAGATCGCCCCACGCGCTTCATCGACTCGCACGTCCTGCCACTTGGCCGGCACCAGCAGCTTGCCATCGAGGTTGTACAGCGCGCGGTTGGCGTCGTCCGTGCTGCCTTCGGCAGCGAGCAGATGATGCTGGTCGGCCGTGAGCTTGACCGCCACGAACTGCTCCGGCTTGATCAACACCTTGCCCTTGGCGTCCATCACACCCACGGTCTGCACCGGACTGTCCATGCCAAAGACCTTGATCGATTTGCTTGGTGACTGGGCCTCGGAGAAGGCGAAGCGCTCTGACGTGATCACCCCGATCTGCCTGTAGCTGGGCTGGAACACTACCGTGCCCTGGTCCAGGTCGACGGTGCCGTAGGTGGCCAAAAATGCGCTCTGCAGCTTACCGATGTGATTGAAGCCTGGGCGATGCCCGCTCATGCCAAGCACACCCAGGCCTGCATCACCGATCGAGTCGTACTGCGGCTCGATCAGCCATTTGCCGGTGTGATCGATCATGCCGGCCTTGCCGCGACCTTGTTCGGTGCGGCGCAGCTGCACCATGCCAGCGCTCTTGCCGAAGGTTTCACAGGTCTCGAAGGTGGCCTGGATGACCACCTTGCCTTGGTAGTCGAGATAACCGCACGCGCTGTCGTAGGCGGTCTTGAACGCCACCAGCCCGCCACCAGGGGTACCCAGCGAGTACTGACCGATCGGGATCAGCAGATTGCCCGCAGCATCGGCCAGTCCGACGCCAGTGACGCCTTCCTTGGCGACCACCAGATGCCCATCGGCAGCGCTCTCGATGCTGTCGAATTCAAGTTTCTGCAGCACCTTGCTGGCCAGGTTGTAACCCCAGCTTTGGCCATCGTGTTCAGCCAGCACCCAATTGCCGCGCTTGGTGAAATCGTCACGCACCACCATCGAGTCGAACAGTGGTTCGCTGACCTTCTCGCCAGTGGCACTGAGGATGCCGCGCTTTTCGTTGACTTCGTAGACGATGAAATCGTTGTCGCCGCCGACGAAGACATCATCGAAAACTGCTGGCTGGACTTCCTTGCCCTGCTCATCCATGACCCCGACCTTGCCCTCGCGCACGAAGCCGAAGTAGCCCGGAGTCAGGCTGTACAACTCGTCGGTGAAGTTGGCTTTGAGCACCTGCTTGCCATCGCCACTGGCCAGGTTCCAGTAACCGTCGCGGCCAAAAATGAAGCTGTCGGTCATGGGTTGGGCGTAGATCGCCTGGTAATCGTTGTCCGGCCCTACGCGCAGCGCACCGGTCTGGTCGAGCACCGCGCATTGATCGTTGACGCAGACCGGGATGGTCATTGCGCTAATCGGCTTGAGCGCCTCGGGGGTCTGCTGGCAGCCCAGCAGCAGCGTGGAAAAGGTCGAGTACAGCGCTGCCTTGGCGGCAGTCGGGAGGTGTTTCATTTACACAGAATCCTTGTGCGATTGGTGAAGCGGATACGCCAGAGTCAATAGCTCAGTGCCATCATCCAGTTTGCTATGTCGGCAACGATTACCCGATCTGAAGCAAAGAAATATTCCAGCCAGCGGGTAGAGTTAAGCCAGGTGCCAACAAGAGCGCCGTTTTCGACCTGATGACCTGAACAAGAGGAACGCCCATGCTGTCATCCACCCCCACGCCACACTACGCACGCCTGTCGATCGCCCTGCACTGGCTGATGCTGGTGCTGCTGGCAGCCGTGTACGCCTGCATCGAGCTACGCGGCCTGTTCCCCAAGGACAGCGCCGAGCGCAACCTGATGAAGGACCTGCACTTCATGCTGGGCCTGACGGTGTTCGTGCTGGTCTGGCTGCGCCTGGCCATGCGCGCGCTGCACCCGGCGCCCGCGATCGTGCCCAAGCCCCCGGCCTGGCAGACGGGCCTTGGCCACCTGGTTCACGCGCTGCTGTACCTGATGATGATCGGCCTGCCGCTGGCCGGCTGGCTGATTCTCAGCGCAGCGGACAAGCCGATTCCGTTCTATGGGCTGGAGCTGCCCGCGCTGATTGGCGCCGACCCGGATCAGGCCAAGTTCATCAAGGGCTGGCACGAGCGGATTGGCAGTTGGGGCTATTGGCTGATCGGCCTGCATGCCCTGGCCGGGCTGTATCACCACTATGTGCGGCGCGACAACACCCTGCTGCGCATGCTGCCCTACAAGTAACCGCGGCGGCCCTGCAGCCCGCCTGTGTGCACGAAGATCAGGCGGCTGCCGGGGGCAAACAAACCTGCCTCGGCGTGCGCACGCAGGGCCAGCAGGGCCTTGCCGGTGTACAGGGCTTCGAGCGGCAGGCCGCTGTCGCGCTCGGTTCGCTCGATGAAGGCCAGCAGCTCGGGATCGATGCGGGCAAAGCCGCCACGACATGCATCGTGCAACTGGTAGCCGCTTTCGCCGACCAGGCCTGCGACCGTCTGCGCAACGCCGTGATCAGCGGGCACAGCCAGCGCCCCGTGTACCTGGCGCCTGCCCGCCTCGGCCAGGACCAGGCCGGCCAAGGTCGTGCCAGTCCCTGCTGCGAGCCACCAGCCATCGTAATCATCCCAGCCCAGCGCACCCAACTGGGCCTGCGCCTGCTCGACGATAAGCCGGCAGCCCTGCGCGCCTGCCAGGCCACCTCCGCCTTCGGGGATGCACTGCCAGCCTGGATAACGCGCCTGCCACGGCGCCCAGAACCCCGGCTCATTGCGCGCGCGGTAGCCGCCATAGCCGAGCCAGTGCAGGTGCATGCCCAGGGCTTGCAGATCGCGCACGGTTGGCGTGTCTTGGGGATGGCCGCGAAGCAGGCCGGCGGTGGCGAAGCCAAAGCGTTTGCCGGCAGCGGCAAGGGCGTGCAGATGGTTGGAATGGTTGCCGCCGAGGCTGATCAGCCCGGGGGCTTGGGCGTTTTTAGCCTGGATCAGGTGATCGCGCAGCTTGAACCACTTGTTGCCGCTGATCAGCGGGTCGATCAGGTCCAGGCGCAAGACCGCTGCCTGGATGCGGGCGTGGTCGAGCCATGGGATTGGCAACGGTTGCAGTGGGGCGATGGGGAGACAGTCGAAATCAGCAATCATGGCGCGAGTCTATCAGTTGCCTGGGCCGATGCCATCGCGGGGCAAGCCCGCTCCCACAAAGGTTGTGAAGATCCCTGCAAGAGCGGGCTTGCCCCGCTTAGTCAGCCCAGATGTCTACAGCTCAGCCGCCAAGCGCGAGCCTTGATTGATCGCCCGCTTGGCATCCAACTCAGCTGCCACATCGGCGCCGCCGATCAGGTGCACCGACTGCCCCGCCGCAACCAAGCCTTGGTGCAATTCGCGCATTGGCTCCTGGCCTGCGCAGATCACCACGTTATCCACCGCCAACACCTGCGGCTCGCCATCGCCGATGCGCACATGCAGGCCGTCGTCATCGATCCCGAGGTATTCGACACTGTTGAGCATCTGCACCTGTTTGTTCTTCAAACCCGTGCGGTGAATCCAGCCAGTGGTCTTGCCCAGGCCATCGCCGACCTTGGTTTTCTTGCGTTGCAGCAGGTACACCTGGCGCGCCGGCGCATGTGGCTGGGCCTTGATCCCGGCAACGCCGCCACGGGCTTGCAGGTGGGCATCGATACCCCACTCTTTCCAGAACGCTTCACGGTCCTGGCTGGTGGCCACGCCCTTGTGTACCAGGTACTCGGAAACGTCAAAACCAATCCCGCCCGCGCCAATCACTGCCACGCGGTTACCCACCGGCTTGCGCTCGAGCAGCACGTCCAGGTAGTTGAGCACCTTGGCGTGGTCGATGCCGGGGATGGCTGGGTTGCGGGGGGAGATACCGGTGGCGAGGATGATCTCGTCAAAGCCGGCGGACACCAGCTCATCGACGCCCACCCGGGTATTGAGGCGCAGCTCGACCCCAGTGGATTTCACTTTGTTGGCAAAGTAGCGCAGGGTCTCGAAGAATTCTTCCTTGCCCGGCACCCGCTTGGCCACGTTGAACTGCCCGCCAACTTCGCCCGCCGCATCGAACAGGGTCACCTGGTGACCACGCTCGGCGGCCACGGTGGCGGCGGCCAGCCCAGCCGGGCCGGCGCCGACTACCGCGATGCGCTTGGCCTGGGCCACCGGCAGGTAGTTGAGCTCGGTTTCGTGGCAGGCCCGTGGGTTGACCAGGCAACTGGTCAACTTGCCGCCAAAGGTGTGGTCCAGGCAGGCCTGGTTGCAGCCGATGCAGGTATTGATCAGATCAGCACGACCAGCAGCGGCCTTGTTGACGAAGTCTGGGTCGGCCAGGAACGGCCGGGCCATGGACACCATGTCGGCATCGCCTTCGGCCAGCACCGCTTCGGCCACTTCCGGGGTGTTGATGCGGTTGGTGGTGATCAGCGGAATCTGCACCTCGCCGCGCAATTTGGCGGTGACCTTGCTGAAGGCCGCGCGCGGTACTTTGGTGGCGATGGTCGGAATCCGCGCCTCGTGCCAGCCGATGCCGGTGTTGATCAGGGTGGCGCCGGCCTTTTCGATGGCCTTGGCCAACAGCACGATCTCGTCCCAGCTGCTGCCGCCCTCGACCAGGTCGAGCATCGACAGGCGGAAAATGATGATGAAGTTCGGTCCTACCGCTGCACGCACGCGGCTGACGATCTCGATCGCCAGGCGCATGCGGTTCTCGTAGCTGCCACCCCAACGGTCGGTGCGATGGTTGGTGTGCGCGGCGAGGAACTGGTTGATGAAGTAGCCTTCCGAACCCATGATCTCGACGCCGTCGTAGCCAGCGCGTTGGGCGAGCGCTGCGCAGTTGACGAAGTCGTGGATCTGCTTCTCGATGCCCTCCTCGTCCAGCTCCTTGGGCTTGAACGGGTTGATCGGCGCTTGAATGGCGCTGGGTGCCACCTGCCGCGGACTATAGGCGTAGCGCCCAGCGTGGAGGATCTGCAAACAGATCTTGCCGTCTGCCGCGTGCACGGCGTCGGTGACGATGCGGTGCTTGTCGGCTTCTTCCTCGGTGCTCAGCTTGGCCGCCCCCGAGTACACACCGCCTTCATCATTGGGGGCAATGCCGCCGGTGACCATCAAGCCGACTCCGCCACGGGCGCGCTCGGCAAAGTACGCCGCCATGCGCTCGAAGCCGCCTGGGCGCTCTTCGAGGCCGGTGTGCATCGAGCCCATCAGGGTGCGGTTGCGCAGCGTGGTGAAGCCCAGGTCCAACGGGGCGAGCAGGTGCGGGTAACGGTCGGCGGCCATGGATGTACTCCCCATGTGGCGTGATCACGGTATGCGGGCGCCTCACGTACCATGCGGGCCCCGTCGTTTGTCTGGTGACGACATTAAACAGCCGTTTGAACCGGCTCAATGATCGAAACTGACAACTTATTGATCCTGCTGCACAGCAGGTCTACCCTAGGACACCTTTGTTCCGATGGTGCCTGACCGCTTCATGCGCAAACTCCTGGCAAGCGCCCTGGCGCTGGTGATGATCGCCGCCCTGTGTGGCTATGGTTTCTGGACCCTGCAGCGTCCGGAAGGCCACTACCTCTCCGATTTGCGCATCGAACTGGCGCTCAACCAGGGCGTGCCGGGCGAACACGGCAACCTGCTGGGCGTCGAGCCGCAGCTCAACCCCAGTGATTACCAGAACCTGCAACGCCTGCACCGCAAGCTGTCGGCCTATCTGCAGCAGGCGCGCGGCCAAGGCTTGATCAATTCGCGCACAGTGGTCGTGCTGCCAGAACACATCGGCACCTGGTTGTGGGCGCGCGGCGAAAAAAACCAGCTGTACCAGGTCACCCAGCAGCGCGAGGCAGTGCAGTGGCTGGAGTTGAGCAACCCGCTGCGCTATGGCTTGGCCATGCTCTGGGCCACCGGCGATGATCGCCGCGCCGACGCCCACCTACGGATGAAGGCCGGGCAAATGGCCGCCGACTACCAGGCCCTGTTTGGCGGCCTGGCCAAGGAGTTCGGCGTCACCCTGGTGGCGGGCTCGATCGTGCTGCCGGCCCCTTACGTGGAAAAAGGTGTGCTGTACGCAGGCAACGGCCCGCTGTTCAACAGCAGCCTGGTGTTCGGCAGCAATGGCGCCGTGCTCGGTCAGCCACAACTGCAGCAATTCCCCGACAGCGAGGTGCGCCGCTACATTCATGACGGTCGCAAGCACCCCCTACAAGTGATTCAGACCCCCGCAGGCCGGCTTGGCGTGCTGGTGGGCAGCGACAGTTGGTACCCAGAAAACTACCGCCAGCTGGCTGGGCAGTCGGTGCAGTTGATCGCCAATCCGGTGTTTCTCAGCGGCAAGGGCAGCTGGAGTGCACCTTGGCGCGGTAACCGCCATCAGGATGCTGCCGCCGACCTGCCGGTGCAGCGCGGCGAGGTCAGCGAGCAGACGGCCTGGCAGCAACTGACCTTGGCCGCCAACGCTGGCATCACCAGCATGAGCGTGTTCCTGCGTGGCCAGTTCTGGGAGCTGGGCGGCGATGGCCAGGGTTTTGCCAACCATGCTGGCGAGCAACTGGCCGGCAGCCAGCACTCTGGTGCGCGCTTGCTCAACCTGTGGTTGTGACCGATGCCGCGCCCCCGCGTACGCCTGGGTGACCTTTCGGTAGGTTTCGTCCAGCCGCTGGCCGAGGCATTGCGCCAGTCAGGCCACGACCCGCTGCCGCTGCTGCAGCGCTATGGGCTGGATGCCGCGCGCGTTGCCGAGCCCTGCGCACGCCTGTCGATCCCGCGCTACATGCACCTGGGGCATGCCGCCATCGAGCTCAGTGGCGATCCAGCGCTGGGCCTGCGCATGGGGCAACTGAGCCGCCTGGCCCAGGCGGGCCTGGCTGGCGTCACTGCGGCCCAGGCACCCAGCGTAGGTGAAGCTGCGCGTACCTTGCTGCGCTACGAGCCGCTGTATGCGGCCAACTATCGCGGCCGCTCGCTGTTCATCGAGGACGCTCAGGGCGCCTGGCTGCGCTTCTACTCGATCAGCCCCTACAACGGCTACAACCGCTTCGTAGTCGACTCGCTGCTGGCCGGCTGGCTGGCCCAGCTGGGTCAGTTGGCAGGCATACAGGTGTTGGCCGAGCGCATGGACATCGAATTCGATGCCCCGCGCTATGCAAGCCAGTACCAAGCCCTGTGCAGCAACAGCGTGCAGTTCGGCGCGGCGCACAATCAATTGCGCCTGAGCCGAGAAACGTTGTCGCTGGTCAATCCCCAGCACTGCCCCAGCACCTGGCAGCACCTGTTACAGCTGTGCGAGGCAGAACTCGCCCAGCGTACCCGTGTGCGTAGCCTTGGCGAGCGCATTACCCATCTGCTCGGGCCATTGCTCAATGGCGGCCGGGAACCTGACCTGGAAGAGGTGGCGCAGCATCTGGAGCTGCCAACCTGGACCTTGCGGCGCAAGCTGGCCGAAGAAGGCACGCGGTTTCGCAACCTGCTCAACGACACGCGGCGCGACTTGGCCGAGACCTATATCCGCGACACGGAACTGGCATTTGGCGAGATCGCCTATCTGTTGGGGTTTGCCTCGGCTGAGGCCTTCCAGCGCGCATTCAAGCGTTGGACGGGCCTGACGCCGGGAGAGTTTCGCCGCAATCAGCGGCGCACCGGCTAGAGCTCGGTGGCGTCGTCGGTAGGTTCCGGGATGTCCAGTTCGTAGGCCTGGAATTCGAGCAGTTCTTCTTGATAATCGTCCATCGCCCTACGTCCTCTTCACTCATGATTTGTTTGGTGTCCAGGCCAAGCTAAGCCGGCCGGATGAACCATTGATGACAGTCTTATGAGTGGTAAACGTAGCAGGGGTTCGACACGTTATCAGGGGCAAGCTGTAACAGAAGTTTATGCGCTAGCGGCGCCGGCCTCTTCGCGGGCAAGCCCGCTCCCACAGGTACCGCGCTGGCTTCGAACTCAACGGGGTGCCCGCGAAGAGCCGGCACAGCCCCCGTGATCAATTAAAGCGGCGCAGGAGCCGGCTCAGTGACGGGAGCCTGTTGCTGCACTTGGATTGGCGTAGCCTCGCTAGGCGGCGCAATCGGCTGGGAGCCCTGACTGTCATCCACCGCCGGCGCTGGCTGAACTTCACTGGCAGGCGCAACCGCGGCAGGCGCCGGGGGCGCAACGGGCTCAGTCGGAGGCGCTGCAACCGGTGCCTCGACCGGTGCTGTAGCCGCAGGCTGCTCGCTGGCGGCAACCGCAGGCGTGCCCTGCTGTACCGCTGGCGCCAAGGCGGAAGGTGCCTGCTCAGGCAGGCCCAAGGCCGGCGCTGGCTTGTCAGCTTTCGGCGCCTCAGCCTGGGGTTCGGCCTTCTTGGTTTTCTTCGGTTTGGGCAGGAAGCTTTCGACCAAGGCGAAATAACGCTCGTAGAACTGCGGCGCAGTCACCGTCTCGCTGGCAACCTTGACCATGGAGTCGTCGCTAGAGCCAATGGGCATCGACACCGAGCCCAATACACCGACGCCAAGGCTGGCAGAGGTGTTGGATTTTTTCAGCGCATAGCGATCCTGCAGGGCGTTGGCGAACATGGTCGAGCGCTGTTCGTCGCTGCTGTCAGGCGCGCAGGTGACGTTGAAGCTGATCTGCAGGTGGTTTTCGCTGTTCTGCTGAAAGCTTTTGTTGCCAGCGATCTGATTGGCACCGCTGCTGGTGATGATGTAGCCCTGGCTGAGCAAGGCGCGACGGGCGGCCTCGCAGGAACCGGCTTCACTGACCGGGAAGCTGCGCGAGAAGGTGCCCGAGTCATCGAAGTTCTCGTGCTCGTAGACTGCGGTTTTTTTCGAGGAGCAACCGGATACGCCCGCCAGCACAAGGGCCAGCCCGAGCGCACCGAAGACGGATGATCTGGACATCTTAGATACCGGAAAAAGACGAATGGCGCCTATTGTGCATCACATCACCCGGTACTGAAACCGCTGATCGGTGAAGACACTGTCAGGTTCGTGTAAATCTTGCGCCATGGAGAAACACTAGGCTTTAGAAACAAAAAAAGCGACCCGAAGGTCGCTTTCTCTGTGTTGCCTCAGGCGTTCAAGGGGCCTGGAGGCGAAGATGGCGCAGCGGACGGGACTCGAACCCGCGACCCCCGGCGTGACAGGCCGGTATTCTAACCGACTGAACTACCGCTGCGTATCATTCAGGCTTGCGCCCAATTGAAACTGGGATCTGCTTTCCAAGTCGCACTTGGAAGTCAGGCACAAAAAAAGCGATATCTTGATCGCTTCTCTTGTTTTGCTGCGAGGCGTTCAAGGGGCCTCGTAGCAGAAGATGGCGCAGCGGACGGGACTCGAACCCGCGACCCCCGGCGTGACAGGCCGGTATTCTAACCGACTGAACTACCGCTGCGTATCGTTCAGGCTTGCGCCCGATTGAAACTGGGATCTGGCACCAAGGCTTGGCCTTAGTACCTCAGACCGGTGACAAGCACCCATCTGGAGAAAAGTGGCGCAGCGGACGGGACTCGAACCCGCGACCCCCGGCGTGACAGGCCGGTATTCTAACCGACTGAACTACCGCTGCGCATAGTGGACTTGCGTCCTGTTCCTCTCGATTAGGAAGCTTCTTGCGAAGGCTCCAAGTTCAGGAACATCTCAGGAAGTGGTGGGTGATGACGGGATCGAACCGCCGACCCTCTGCTTGTAAGGCAGATGCTCTCCCGGCTGAGCTAATCACCCATTGTGCTGCTTGTGTTGCGTGTTACGTTTGCTTCGCTGAGGCCGCGAAATTTACGCAGGTACCGATGCTAAGTCAATACCCCCATTGAATTTTTTTTCAAAAAGAGCAAAAACCCTTAGGTCTTCTGCAGAGTGGGCTTGCCGGTAAAGAGGTTGGCCCAGGCAACACCGCCATCCTCGCGCAGAAACGAAAAAGAGGCCCTCTGGCCTCTTCTTGTCTTTCTGCTTACCGCTCAGGTGTAGATCATCTTACGGCTCATGCCGCCGTCGACCACAAACTCCTGGCCGGTGACGAACCCCGCCTGCCTGGACAACAGCCAGGCCACCAGCGCCGCGACATCTTCCACGGTCCCTACCCTGCCCGCAGGATGCTGGGCATGGTCAGCATCGCTCAACGGCTCGGCACGGCGTTGGGCAGGATCACGCGCATCGATCCAACCCGGGCTGACTGCATTGACACGGATCTCCGGACCCAGACTCATCGCCAGGGCATGGGTCAGCGCCAGCAGGCCACCCTTGCTCGCCGCATAAGCCTCGGTATCGGGCTCGGACTGGCGTGCACGGGTCGAGGTCAGGTTGACGATCGCCCCGCCATGGGCGCGCAGATAAGGTGCACAGTGCTTGGCCAACAGCATCGGCCCATTGAGGTTGACCGCCAGCACCCGATTCCATTGAGCCAGGCTCAAACTCTCGAGGGTGTGGTTGTGCGGGTTGGCAATGGCCGCGTTGCACACCAACGCGTCCAATCGACCAAACTGCCCAAGCACCTCGGAGACCCCGGCACTGACCTGGGCTTCGTCGGCGACGTCCATGGTGATGAACCAGGCATTGTCGCCAAGTGCCTTGGCCACCTTGGCGCCGCGCGGCCGGTCAAGGTCGCTGAGTACCACCTGCCAACCTTCGCAGATCAGCCAGGCAGCGATGCCCAGGCCGATGCCGCGTGCGGCACCGGTAACCAGGGCTACCCGACCGTTATGGCCCGGTTCGCCGCCCTTCCAGTCGATCACAGCGCAGCCAGCCCACGTGCCAGGTCGGCTTGCAGGTCAGCGACATCTTCCAGGCCCACTGCAATGCGGATCAGGCTGTCGCGGATTCCGGCAGCCTCGCGCTCTTGCGGCGACAGACGGCCGTGGGAGGTGGTGGCCGGGTGGGTGATGGTGGTTTTGCTATCACCCAGGTTAGCGGTGATCGAGAGCAGACGCGTGGCATCGATGAAGCGCCAGGCGCCGTCTTTGCCGCCCTTGACCTCAAAGCTCACCACTGCGCCGAAATCGCTCATCTGGCGCTTGGCCAACTCGTGCTGTGGATGGCTGGCAAGACCGGCGTAATGGACTTTCTCCACGCCCTCTTGCTGCTCCAGCCACTGCGCCAGCGCCTTGGCGCCCTCGCAGTGGGCACGCATGCGCAACTTGAGCGTTTCCAGCCCCTTGAGGAACACCCAGGCGTTGAATGGGCTCAAGGTCGGCCCCGCAGTGCGCAGGAAGCCCACCACTTCTTTCATCTGCTCGCTACGACCCGCCACGGCGCCGCCCATGCAACGGCCCTGGCCGTCGATGAACTTGGTCGCCGAATGCACGACGATATCGGCCCCGAGCTTGAGCGGCTGCTGCAGCGCCGGGGTGCTGAAGCAGTTGTCCACCACCAGCATCGCACCACGGGCATGGGCGATCTCGGCCAGCGCGGCGATATCCACCAGCTCCGCCAAGGGGTTGGATGGCGACTCGACGAACAGCAGCTTGGTGTTGGCCTTGATGCCCCGCTCCCAACCGCTCAGGTCAGCCAGCGGCACGTAGTCCACTTGCACGCCAAAGCGCTTGAAATACTTCTCGAACAGGCTGATGGTCGAACCGAACACGCTCTGCGACACCAGCACATGGTCACCGGCGCTGCACAGCGCCATCACCGTGGACAGGATCGCCGACATGCCCGTGGACGTACCCACGGCCTGTTCTGCACCTTCCAGCGCCGCCAGGCGCTCTTCGAAGGCGCGCACGGTCGGGTTGGTGTAGCGCGAATAAACGTTGCCCGGTGTTTCACCGGCAAAGCGCGCAGCCGCATCGGCAGCCGTGCGGAATACATAGCTGGAGGTGAAGAACAGCGGGTCGCTGTGTTCGGCCTCCGGCGTGCGGTACTGACCGGCGCGCACCGCCAGGGTGTCGAAACCGACACCCTCCAGGTCGCTGTCCAGTCGCCCGGCATCCCATTGATCAGTCATGCCGTCGCTCCCAATTCAGTTGTTGTACAGGTCGATGATCGCGCTGACTGCCTGGGTCTTGACCTTGGCCGCATCGTTGCGGGCCTGCTCGATGCGTTCCAGGTAGGCGTCGTCGATGTCGCCGGTGACGTACTCACCGTCGAACACTGCGCAATCGAAATGCTCGATCTTGATCTTGCCGCCACCGACCGATTCGATCAGGTCTGGCAGGTCTTGGTAGACCAGCCAATCGGCGCCGATCAACTCGGCCACCTGGTCGGTGGTACGGTTGTGGGCGATCAGTTCGTGAACACTCGGCATGTCGATGCCGTAGACGTTGGGGTAACGCACCGCCGGAGCGGCGGAGCAGAAGTAGACGTTCTTGGCACCGGCCTCGCGGGCCATCTGGATGATCTGCTTGCACGTGGTGCCACGCACGATCGAGTCGTCGACCAGCATCACGTTCTTGCCGCGGAACTCAAGCTCGATGGCGTTGAGCTTCTGGCGGACCGATTTCTTGCGCGCGGCCTGGCCGGGCATGATGAAGGTACGGCCGATGTAGCGGTTCTTGACGAACCCTTCGCGGAACTTGACGCCCAGGTGGTTGGCCAGCTCCAGCGCGGCGGTGCGGCTGGTGTCCGGGATCGGGATAACCACGTCGATGTCGTGCTCAGGGCGCTCGCGGCGAATTTTCTCGGCCAGCTTCTCACCCATGCGCAGACGCGCCTTGTACACCGAGACGCCATCCATGATCGAGTCAGGACGGGCCAGGTAGACGTGTTCGAAGATGCACGGCTTGAGCTGCGGATTGGTCGCGCACTGCTTGGTGTACAGTTGGCCTTCTTCGGTGATGTACACCGCCTCGCCCGGCGCCAGGTCGCGGATCAGGGTGAAGCCGAGCACGTCCAGCGCCACGCTTTCCGAGGCGATCATGTACTCGACGCCTTCGTCGGTGTGACGCTGGCCGAATACCACCGGGCGGATACCGTTAGGGTCACGGAAGCCGACGATGCCGTAGCCGGTGATCATCGCCACGACCGCGTAGCCGCCGACGCAGCGGCTGTGCACATGGGAAACCGCAGCGAACACATCTTCTTCGGTCGGCTGCAGTTTGCCGCGTACGGCCAGCTCGTGGGCGAACACGTTGAGCAACACTTCCGAATCGGAGTTGGTGTTGACGTGGCGCAGGTCAGACTCGTAGATCTCCTTGGCCAGCTGCTCGACGTTGGTCAAGTTGCCGTTGTGCGCCAGGGTGATGCCATACGGCGAGTTGACGTAGAACGGCTGAGCCTCGGCCGAAGTCGAGCTGCCCGCGGTTGGGTAGCGCACATGGCCGATACCCATGTGGCCGACCAGGCGCTGCATGTGCCGCTGCTGGAAGACGTCGCGCACCAGACCATTGTCCTTGCGCAGGAACAACCGGCCGTCATGGCTGGTCACGATACCGGCAGCATCCTGGCCGCGGTGCTGAAGGACCGTTAGCGCGTCATACAGCGCCTGATTGACGTTCGACTTACCGACAATACCGGTGATGCCACACATGCGACGCAACCCCTACTTTGATGAAACTTGAGTGAATAGCGCTCAAGGCCTGGCAGGCCCGAGCAACTGTTCCTTGAACGGAAGATCAGCAGGTACGCTGACCCCACTGGACATCCACTGACCGGTCATCCCTAGGATAAGGTTTTTTGACCAGTCAGCGACCAATAGAAATTGTGGTATCAGGCGTGATTCCTGCCACCACGGATCCTGTTGCACCGGCCCCAGGCTCAGCAGCCCGACCGCCACGACGACCAGCAAGGCACCCCGGGCGGCGCCAAAGGCCATGCCCAGGAAGCGATCGGTACCGGACAGCCCGGTTACGCGGATCAGCTCGCCTATGAGGAAATTGAGCATCGCTCCAACGATCAGGGTGGCGATGAAAAGAATGGTACAGCCGGCGATGACCCGTGCCGAAGGCGTCTGGATATAGCTTTCCAGGTACTGCGACAACGAACCGCCGAACATCCAGGCCACAGCGCCCGCCACTATCCAGATGATAAGCGACAGGGCTTCCTTGACGAAGCCGCGCGTAAGACTGATCAATGTGGAAACGGCGATGATCGCGATGATCGCCCAATCAACCCAGGTAAATGCCACGGTGCTGCCTGCAGACGTTTGAGGCGGCGCATTTTACCAGAGCGGCGGGCCGGGGGTAAGCGGAATGTCGGGGCGTTGAGGCATTGGCATCATCGACATGGCCTCAAGGGACGGTTTACCCCGGCTGCTGCTATCGCGGGGCAAGCCCGCTCCCACGTAGCAAGCGTAGGCTCCAATATTCTGGCCAGGCAGGTACCGCGTGGGAGCGGGCCAGCCCCGCGATAGCCTCAGGCCAGGCAGCAAATACCTTGAACACGAAGGCACCCGTGGTCAGCTACGCTCCGGCTGGAACCTGACCACGAAGCCCTTGAGCTTGTGCTGGCGATTGATCACATCACGCAGACGCTCGGCCTCGGCGCGCTCGATCAATGGCCCGACATACACCCGGTTCATGCCATCGGCAGAACGGATATAGGCGTTGTAGCCCTGGCTGCGCAAGGTTTTCTGCAGATTATCGGCACCGACACGGTTGGACAGGCTGGCCAACTGGATCGACCAGCTCACCGGCAGGCCATTGGCGTCGATCTTCGACGGTGCTGCAGGCTTGGCGGCGCTGGCTGCTGTCGCCGGCGCTGGAGTTGCCGCCGGACGGGTCTCGACCTTGGCCGCTGGCGCCGGTGCCACCGGCTTGGCGGCGGGCGCCTGGGCCTGCGGCACGGCAGACGGCGCCGGCGCAATCGGCTGGCTCGGCGTGCTAGCCGGTGCAGTCGACTCATCGACGACCACTGGCGGCTGTTCGGACAGATCCGCTACCGGCTGCTGCTCAGGCACTTGGATCGTCTCGACCTGCACTTGCGGCAAGCTCGGCATCGCCGGCGCCTGCGGCGCATCGACCTGCACCTGACGCATTTCGTCCTCGCGGCTGAACAACATCGGCAAGAAGATCACCGCCAGCGCCACCAGCACCAGCGCACCAACCATGCGCTGTTTCATTCCCTTATCCAGCACTGCCATCTACTCCACCCTCAGGAGCCTGCCGTTCAAGCCATTCCAGGGCCTGACCGACACAGAAAAACGAACCGAACAGCACGATCTGATCATCTGCCGTCGCCTGCGCGCACTGTCCTTCCAAAGCAGCCTCGACGCTGGCATAAGACTTCACCGTAGCGCCGAGGTTCGTCAAGGCCGTTGCCAACTCAGCCGCCGGGCGCGTGCGCGGTGTAGCCAAAGGTGCCACCGCCCAGTTGTCGAACAGGCCCTGCAGCGGCGCTACCACGCCTTGCAGGTCTTTGTCGGCGAGCAGGCCGAACACCGCCAGGCGCTTGCCCTGCGGCGCTCGTGCGGCGAGGCGACGAGCCAGGTACTCGGCAGCATGGGGGTTATGCCCCACATCCAGGAGCAGCTCGACGCGCTTGCCGTGCCAGACCAATGCACGACGATCCAGACGACCGGTGATGCGAGTATCGAGCAGGGCCTGGCGGACTTGCCCGGCCTCCCACGGCAAGCCCATCAACAGGTAGGCCTGCAACGCCAGCGCGGCGTTTTCCATCGGCAGGTCGAGCAGCGGCAGGTCATGCAACTCGACCGCCGCGCCATCGAGCTTGCGCCCACGCCACTGCCAATGATTAGCCGTCTCGGCCAGATCGAAATCGCGCCCGCGTAGCAACAGCGGGCAGGCCAACTCGCGGGCCTTGTCCAGCAACGGTTGCGGTGGCAGCAGATCGCCACACAGGGCCGGTTTGCCCTGGCGGAAGATACCGGCCTTTTCGAAGGCCACTGACTCGCGGCTATCGCCCAGGTAGTCGACATGATCGACGCCAATGCTGGTAACCAGCGCGAGGTCGGCATCGACCAGGTTGACCGCATCCAGCCGGCCACCGAGGCCGACTTCGAGCACCACGGCATCCAGAGCCGACCGATGGAACAGCCAGAACGCCGCCAGGGTGCCCATTTCGAAATAGGTCAGGGAAATCTCGCCGCGCGCCGCCTCGACGGCGGCGAAGGCTTGGCACAACTGCTCATCGCTGGCGTCGACGCCATCGATGCGCACCCGCTCGTTGTAATGCAGCAGGTGCGGCGAGCTGTAGACGCCGACCTTGAGGCCCTGGGCCTGGAGCAAGGCGGCGACGAAGGCACAGGTCGAACCCTTGCCGTTGGTACCGGTAACGGTCACTACCCGAGGCGCCAGCTTGCCCAGCCCGAGCCGCTGGAGAACCTGTTGCGAACGCTCCAGGCCCATGTCGATGGCCGAAGGGTGCAGCTGCTCGAGATAGGCGAGCCAGTCGCCGAGGGTACGTTGAGTCATTACGCGACGGCCGCCACTTCCTGAGCTTCGGCCGGGGTCGGCTGGCCAGTCATCTGTGCCAGCAGGCGAGCCAGGCGCGGACGCAGCTCGTGACGCGAGATGATCAGGTCGATGGCGCCGTGCTCGAGCAGGAACTCACTGCGCTGGAAGCCTTCTGGCAGCTTCTCACGAACGGTCTGCTCGATGACGCGCGGGCCGGCAAAGCCGATCAGCGCCTTGGGCTCGCCAACGATCACATCGCCAAGCATCGCCAGGCTGGCGGAAACGCCACCGTAGACCGGGTCGGTCAGCACGGAGATGAACGGAATGCCTTCTTCGCGCAGGCGCGCCAGCACTGCCGAGGTCTTGGCCATCTGCATCAGCGAGATCAGCGCTTCCTGCATACGTGCACCGCCCGAGGCGGAGAAGCAGATCATCGGGCAGCGGTTTTCCAGCGCGTAGTTGGCGGCGCGGACGAAACGCTCACCGACGATGGCACCCATCGAGCCACCCATGAAGGAGAACTCGAAGGCGCTAACCACGATCGGCATGCCCATCAGGGTGCCGCTCATGGAGATCAGGGCGTCTTTCTCGCCGGTCTGCTTCTGCGCGCCAGCCAGGCGGTCCTTGTACTTCTTGCCGTCGCGGAATTTCAGGCGGTCAACCGGCTCCAGATCGGCACCGAGCTCGGCACGGCCGTCGGCGTCGAGGAAGATGTCGATGCGCGCACGGGCGCCGATACGCATGTGATGATTGCACTTGGGGCAGACATCCAGGGTCTTTTCCAGCTCCGGACGATACAGCACGTTCTCGCAGGCTGGGCACTTGTGCCACAGGCCTTCCGGCACCGAGCTCTTCTTCACCTCGGAACGCATGATCGATGGGATCAGTTTGTCGACTAACCAGTTGCTCATGCTTTCTTTCTCCAGTATTTGGCGGGCGGGGACCGATCTGGCCGGCCATGCCCTACCCTTGAGCTCATATTCTTCAATGAAACGATGATGGACCGGCTCCGGGGCCCGCTACTGCGCGAAGCCAACCGAACGACCGAACCCTCTTCAATCTGTCATGCCGGCGTCATTGACACCGACTCTGCACCTGGCTGCGCCTGCAACAGCACGCGCGCCTGGCAGCACAAGGCTGCGATAGCTATGGACGATGGCGCGCGGCCAGCCGTCACATCTGCCTTCACGCCTGCTTCACTGCACGCACGAACGCCTCGATCTTGGCGGCGTCCTTGATGCCCTTGGCCTGCTCGACTCCACCGCTGACATCCACGGCGTAAGGGCAAACCTGGGCAATCGCCTGGCCGACGTTGCCCGGGTTCAGACCACCGGCAAGGATAATCGGTTTACTCAGACGCTGCGGCACCAGCGACCAGTCAAAAGCTTCGCCAGTCCCTCCCGGGACGCCGGCGACGAAGGTATCCAGGAGAATCCCGCTGGCATTGGCGTAGTGCTTGCACTGAGCTTCAAGGTCATCGCCAGGACGCACCCGCAAGGCCTTGATCCAGGGCCGGTGAAAACCCTCGCAGTCAGCTGGGGTTTCGTCGCCGTGGAACTGTAGCAGGTCCAGCGGTACCGCCTCGAGGATCTCGTTGAGTTCGCAGCGCGAGGCATTGACGAACAGGCCAACGGTGGTCACGAACGGCGGCAGCGCGGCAATGATCGCCCGCGCCTGCTGCACGTCCACCGCACGCGGGCTCTTGGCATAGAAGACCAGGCCGATGGCATCGGCGCCGGCTTCGGCGGCGGCCAGGGCGTCTTCGATGCGGGTAATCCCGCAGATCTTGCTGCGAACGTTGCTCATGGACGGCGAACCTTGAGTAATCGGTGAAAGGCCGGATGTTAGCAAATCACTTTTCGCCCGTCAGTCTGCCAAGGCATCGAAACCGGTGAGAAAGTGTGGGCCAATGTAACGCTGGGGCAAGACGAACGGCTCAGGGTACTCCACCTGCACCAGGTACAGGCCATACGGATGCGCGGTCACCCCGGCCTCGCGGCGATCGCGGCTTTGCAGCACTTCGCGGGCCCACTCGATCGGCCGCTCGCCGCTGCCAATGCTCATCAGCACCCCAGCGATGTTGCGCACCATGTGATGCAGGAACGCTGTGGCGCGGATGTCCAGGACGATCATCTGGCCATGGCGGGTGACGCGCAGGTGGTACATGTGCTTGACCGGCGATTTGGCCTGGCATTGGCTGGCACGAAAAGCGCTGAAGTCATGGGTACCGAGCAGGTATTGCGCCGCTTGGGCCATACGCTCGACGTCCAGCGGGCGATGGTTCCAGGTGACTTCCTCGGCCAGGTGCGCCGGGCGGATCGGATCGTTGTAGATGACGTAGCGGTAGCGCCGGGCGGTGGCCTTGAAGCGCGCGTGAAAATCCGCCGGCATCTGCTGCGCCCAGGCCACGCTGATGTCTCGCGGCAGGTTGAAGTTGGTGCCCATGGTCCAGGCGCGCTCATCGCGCACGGCATTGGTATCAAAGTGCACGATCTGCCCGCAGGCATGCACGCCGGCGTCGGTGCGCCCGGCGCAGACCACCGAGATCGGCGCATTGGCCACCTTCGACAACGCCTGCTCAAGGGCCTGCTGGACACTGGCCACACCGCTGGCCTGGCGTTGCCAGCCGCGGTAGCGAGCGCCTTTGTATTCCACGCCCAGGGCGATGCGCGAGTAGCCTTCGGCCGCCGATTCGGCCGCGTCGTTATCGATGATGTCCAAGTAACTGAAACCTGTGGATGGAACGAAGGGCGGCATTATAACGACAACGGCAGCCTTCTGGGCTGCCGTTGCGGGGCTTGCATCAGGGGCCACGTCGCCCTCTTCGCGGGCAAGCCCGCTCATACAGGGATCGCACGACCCTCAAGATCAATGCGGTACCTGTGGGAGCGGGCTTGCCCGCGAAAAGAACACCACCGACCTGAAGCCTTACACCAACCGAGACAGCATCTCCTCGGCTTCACTGCGCTGACCGTCATCACCATCCTTGACCACTTCATCGAGGATGTCGCGCGCGCCCTGGTGATCACCCATATCGATATAGGCACGGGCCAGATCGAGCTTGGTGGCCACTTCGTCGGCACCGGAGAAGAAGTCAAAGTCCAGGTCGTCCAGCGGCTCGGGCTCCTGCGCGGCGTCGGCAGCGGTGAATTGCGCCTCCAGCGACGGCGTTTCGAGGTTCTGCGAGAGCTTGTCCAGTTCGGCGTTGACGTCGTCCAGCTCCGAGGCAAAGTTCTTTGCCGCGGGCGAGTCGTCTTCCAGCGACAGCGACAGGTCGAAGTCGTCTGGCAGCTCCAGTTCGGAGATCGGATCGAACTCGGGAATCTCGTCGAACGCTGCCAGCTCAGCGGCCACATCCACCGGGGCTTCCTCGGCCGGAGCCGCAACTGGCGAATCACCGACATCCAGATCGAAGTCGGCCAGGTCGTCGACGCTCTGCGGCTCGGCCTCAGCTTGGGCCTGGGCCAGCAGCGCTTCGAAGTCGTCATCGGCATCCGTTTCACCGACTGCCGGCTCAACCACCTCGGCCTGCTCGAACTGAGCCTCAGGTTCAATAGCAGGCTCAATCTCATCCAGGATCGGCGACTGCAACTGATCATCCAGCGCCAGGTCATCGTCCAGACTCAGATCGAAGGCACTGTCCAGATCGCTCTCTTCGACAGGTGTCACATCGGCAAGTACTTGCGGCTCAGGCTCGACTACAGGCTCGGACGCCAGCTCCTCGACCACAGGCTCGGGCTCGACCACAGGCTCAGTAGCCGGGATATCCTGTTCGTCTTGCAGCAGCTCTTGAACGTATTGCTCGTCCAGCTCTGCCGCCAGGGCCGCCGCGCCAAGGCCAGCAGCCGCCACGGCGACCATGGCCGGGAAGCGTTCCTTGAGCGATTCGACCTCAGCCTTGTTCTGCTCATTGCCCGCCAGCTTGCGCTCCTGATCGGCAAAGGCGTTCTGGTCGCCTTGACGTGCGTAGACCTCCATCAGCTTCAAGCGCAGGTCGCTGCGCTCAGGCTCGGCGGCCACAGCCGTCTCGAGCAGGTCGGCGGCGTGATTGAGGCGACCACGCTGCAAGCTCAGTTCGACTTCGGCCAACAGTTTGTCGAGCGGATCTTCTTGCGGCTCTGGCGCAGGCGCCATCACCGGGGCGACGACCGCAGGCTTCTCCGCTGCCGTAGCGGCTGCGGCAGAAGCCGCCACCACTGCAGGCGACAGGGTGACGCTTGGCGCCGACACATCCAGCCCATCGAAGCTGCTTGGCGGCAGGTCCAGATCAGGGTTGCGCTCCCCCTCCTCCGACAAGGCGCGGGCCATGCGCAGGTGCTTCTCGGCTTCCTGCTGAGCCTTACGCTTGCGTGCCAACAACAGCAGCAACAACAGCACAAGGAACGCCGAGCCGGCAATCAGGCCCAACAGCAATGGATTACCGAGCAGCTCGTCGAGTGCGCTCTGCTCAGTCTTGGCTTCAGCGCCCGGCGCGGCTTGCGGCGCGGTATCGACCGCTGCGGGTGCTGGCTCGACGACAGGCTCCGCTGGCGTCAGCTGGGCGTTGACGGCTGGCTGGGCCGGCGCAGGCTCACCTGGCAGAGCAGCGACTGGCGGCGTTTGCCCGGCGGCGCCTTGGGCTTCGAGGCGCGCCAGTTGGTCATTTTTCAGTTGGATCAGACGCTGCAGCTTGTCCAGCTGGCTCTGCAGGTCGGTCATGCGGCTCTTGAGTTCTTCGTTGTCGCGTCGGCTGGTGTCCAGGCTCTCCTGGGCGACCGCCAATTTGTCGTTGAGCTCCTTCGCCCCAGCCGCCCCTGCTTGATTGCCAGGGCTGACCAGACGCAGGTTGTCGCCCTGGGCGATGCGCGATGGCGCCGCCTCGGCTGCGCCGCGACGGGTCGCGTCGAGTTGACGCGCGCGCGGCCCCAAACGGCGGCCTTCGCGCCAGGCGGCGTACTGCTCGGCGACCTCTCGGTTCGCTTCGCCTTGGGCAATGCTCTGAATCTGCTGCTGATCCGGCAGGCGCAAGACCTGGCCGATCTTCAGCTGGTTGATGTTGTTGCCAATGAAGGCATCCGGGTTCAGTGCCTGGATCGCCAGCATGGTCTGCTGGACCGAGCCGCCCTGGCTGTTGCGCGCGGCAATCTGCCAAAGGGTGTCACGGCGCTTGGTGGTGTAGCTGCCAGCGCCGCTGACCGGCGCGCTGATGTTGGCCGCCGCAGGCTGCTCGCCCTGGGCCTTGGCCTGGTCGAGCAGGACGCTGTAGTCGCGCAGCAGACGGCCCTGCGGCCACATCACCTGGACCAGGAATTTGACCACGGGCTCGCTCAATGGCCGGCTGGAGGTAACCCGCAGCACGCTCTTGCCATTGGGATTGAGCACCGTGGTGAAGGTCAGGTCCTCGACATAGGGTGGGTAGGCCACCCCGGCCTTGGCGAATTCTTCCGGCGACGCCAGGCTCGGCGCCACTTCGGCAGCGGAGAGGTCGCGCACGTCGAGCAATTCGATCTCGGCGTCCAGCGGCTGGTTCTGTGCCGACTTGAGGGTCAGCTCACCCAACCCCAGGGCATTCGCCATGCCGGACGACAGCGCAGATGCTGCCGCCATGGCCAAAACCAGTTTGCGAATTCGAAGCATGACCTCTTCCCTTGTATGGATCGTCCCAAAATCTAAATGTGATATAGGACAAAATTGCTTGGCTTTGTACAAAAAGTGCCTGCGCGACTTTTCGTGCAAACCCTCTGAAGTATCTTTTAGAGCCTGTCTTTTATCAACAATTGAGCGATTTGTACGGCATTGAGCGCAGCGCCTTTGCGCACATTGTCGGTGGTCAGCCAGAGGTTGAGCTGTTGCTCTTCATCAATGCCATGGCGTACACGACCAACATAGACCACGTCTTGGCCCACTGCGTCACCCACCGGCGTCGGATAATCGTCCGCTTCGACCAGCTCGATACTGTCGGCCGCGTCCAGGGCCTGATTGACCGCCGCCAAGTCCACCGGGCGACGACTTTGTACGGCCACACTCAAGCTATCGCCGAAAAACACCGGGACTTGAACGCAGGTCACGGAAATCTTCAGCGCAGGCATGTCCAGTAGCACACGTAGCTCATTGACCAAGCGCCGCTCTACGGCGGTGTGGCCCTGCTCATCGCTGGCACCGACCTGGGCCAGCAGGTTGAAAGCGATCTGCCGGTCGAAGAAGCGTGGCTCCAATGGACGGGCATTGAGCAGCTCGGCGGTCTGGCGCGCCAGCTCACTGACGGCTTCCTTGCCCTGGGCCGACACTGCCAGATTGGCCATGACCTGAATGCGCTCGATATCCAGCAGACCTTTAAGCGGCGCCAGGGCCACCGCCAGCGCAACGGCGGCGGCGCTTGGGCTGGTGATTTGCGCCGGCAGGGTCAGCTTGGCCAGCTGATCGGCATTGGCTTCCGGGACCAGCGCCAGCGCCTGATCGAGGCCACCTGACAGGTCGATGACCGTGCAGCCGGCGGCATGGGCCTTGGCTGCGAAACAGCGGCTGACGGCCGGGCCCGCGGCGAAGAAGGCCAGCTGGGCCTGGCTGAAGTCGAAGCTGTCAACTTCGCGCACACGCACTTTCTTGCCAGCGAACATTACGCTGCTGCCAGCAGATTCCATGCTGGCGAGCAGGTGCAGGGTTTTGACCGGGAAGCTGAGTTCTTCGAGGATCTGCACGAGGGTTTCACCGACGCTACCGGTGGCGCCGATGACGGCGATGTCTAGGGGTTGGCTCATGGGAAATCCTCTGCGGGTTCGGCGGGAGCGGCACTTTACTTGGATTATTGGGCTTGGGGTACCTTCAGGGCATTTGAATAGCCTCGGATGCGCTATTGCTATCGCGGGGCAAGCCCGCTCCCACGCCAGCCCCGACCTTGGCTGCGAAACTTGCGTGGGGGCGGGCTTGCCCCGCGATAGAGCCTTAACAGCCCCCTAAAAGCAAAAAACCCGCGCTCAGCGAGAGCACGGGTTTTCGGTCAAGCCAGGCGCAATCAACGCTCGAGCAAGATCCGCAGCATCCGCCGCAGCGGCTCTGCAGCGCCCCACAGCAACTGGTCGCCAACGGTGAAGGCGCCCAGGTACTGCGAACCCATGTTGAGCTTGCGCAGACGGCCAACCGGTACATTCAAGGTGCCGGTGACCTTGGTCGGGCTCAGCTCCTGCATGCTGATCTCACGCTGATTCGGCACCAGCTTCACCCATGGGTTGTGCTGGCTGATCATGCCTTCGATATCGGCCAACGGCACGTCTTTGTTCAGCTTGATGGTCAGCGCCTGGCTGTGGCAACGCATGGCGCCGATGCGCACGCAGATACCGTCGACCGGGATCGGGCTCTTGAAGCGACCCAGGATCTTGTTGGTTTCAGCCTGGGCCTTCCACTCTTCGCGGCTCTGGCCGTTCGGCAGTTCCTTGTCGATCCACGGAATCAGGCTGCCGGCCAGCGGCACGCCGAAGTTCTCGGTCGGGAAGGCTTCACTACGCATGGCCTCGGCCACTTTGCGGTCGATGTCGAGGATGGCGCTGGCCGGGTTGGCCAACTCATCGGTGACCGCCGCATTGATGCCGCCCATCTGCTTGATCAGCTCGCGCATGTTCTGCGCGCCAGCACCGGAGGCAGCCTGGTAGGTCATGGCGCTCATCCACTCGACCAGACCGGCTTCGAACAGGCCACCCAGGCCCATCAGCATCAAGCTGACGGTGCAGTTGCCGCCGATGTAGTTCTTGGTCCCGGCATCGAGCTGCTGGTCGATCACCTTGCGGTTGACCGGGTCGAGGATGATCACCGCGTCATCCTGCATGCGCAGCGAGGAAGCGGCGTCGATCCAGTAACCCTGCCAGCCGGCTTCGCGCAGCTTGGGGAAGACTTCGTTGGTGTAGTCGCCGCCCTGGCAGGTCAGAATGACGTCGAGGGTCTTGAGCTCTTCAATGCTGTAGGCGTCCTTGAGCGGAGCAATATCCTTGCCCACGTTCGGACCTTGGCCACCCACATTGGAGGTGGTGAAGAACACCGGCTCGATCAGGTCGAAATCCTGCTCTTCGAGCATCCGCTGCATGAGCACGGAACCGACCATTCCACGCCAACCGATCAGACCTACACGTTTCATCGCAACTACACCTTTGCTAAAAGTGGGCCGCCACCGAGACAGAACGGTGGCGGGCCAGAGAGATTACAGATTCCGCAGCGCTGCGACTACTGCGTCGCCCATTTCCTGCGTACCGACTTTGCTGCAACCGGCCGACCAGATGTCGCCAGTGCGCAGCCCTTGGTCCAGCACCAGGCTGACCGCCTGCTCGATCGCCTCGGCAGCGGCGTGCTGGTTGAAGCTGTAACGCAGCATCATCGACACCGAGAGGATGGTCGCCAACGGGTTGGCAATGCCCTGCCCGGCGATGTCCGGGGCCGAGCCGTGGCACGGCTCGTACATGCCCTTATTGTTGGCATCCAGCGACGCCGAAGGCAGCATGCCGATGGAACCGGTCAGCATGGAAGCTTCATCCGACAGAATGTCGCCGAACATGTTGTCGGTCACCACCACGTCGAACTGCTTGGGCGCCCGTACCAGCTGCATGGCGGCGTTATCGACGTACATGTGGCTCAGCTCGACGCCCGGGTAGTCCTTGGCCACGTCTTCGACCACTTCACGCCACAGCTGGCTGGACGCCAGCACGTTGGCTTTGTCTACCGAGCACAGCTTGTTGCCACGCACGCGGGCCATGTCGAAACCGACACGGGCAATCCGGCGGATCTCGCTTTCGCTGTACGGCAGGGTGTCGTAGGCCTGGCGCTCGCCGTTCTCCAGCTCGCGCTGGCCACGTGGGGCACCGAAGTAGATGCCGCCAGTCAGCTCACGGACGATGAGGATGTCCAGGCCGGCGACGATTTCTGGCTTGAGCGAGGAGGCATCGGCCAGTTGCGGATAGAGGATGGCCGGACGCAGGTTGGCGAACAGGCCCAGTTGCGCACGGATTTTCAGCAGACCGCGCTCCGGGCGGATGTCGCGCTCGATCTTGTCCCACTTCGGCCCGCCAACGGCGCCGAGCAGTACAGCGTCAGCCTTGCGCGCACGCTCCAGGGTTTCATCAGCCAGCGGCACGCCATGTTTGTCGATGGCCGCGCCACCGATCACGTCGTGCTCCAGGGCGAAGCCAAGCTGGAACTTGTCATTGGCCAGCTCCAGCACCTTGACCGCTTCGGCCATGATTTCCGGACCAATGCCATCACCTGGGAGAATCAGAATCTGCTTGCTCATGCTTTCCTCTATCCATTCAAACGGCGCGCCGGTAGCGGCTTCGCCGGAAAATACTAGCGCTCAGCCCACAACACCAGCACGTCGGTGCTGAACGAGCCATCGGCTTCGATCTGGTAATACTGCCGCACTTCCTCGCCCATCGCTTGCTGCAATTGGCGAATGGCCACGCGCAGCGCATCAGGGGTGCGCATGCGCTCGACCCAGGAGTTCCACTCAAGGCGCAGGCGCTGGCGGCTGTGGCTGCGCACATGCAAACCTGCCTCGCTGACCTGGCGCTGCCATTCGGCGGCCGAATAATCGCGCACGTGGCTGGTGTCACGCAGCACTTCGACGCTCTGCAAGTAGGTATCGAGCAACGGGCTGCCCGGCGACATGACATCGACGAACGCCGCCACCCCACCCGGCTTGAGCACCCGGCGCACTTCGCGCAAGGCCAGGCCCAGGTCGCTCCAATGATGCGCGGAGTAGCGACTGAAGACGAAATCGAACGCGGCATCGGCAAACGGCAAGCGTTCCGCCGCACCGCGTTCGGTAGTGATATTGGCCAGGCCGCGTTGTGCCGCGGCGCTGGCGACCACGTCGAGCATCGAGTGCGACAGGTCATAGGCGACGACCTCGGCAACCAATGGCGCGACGTGGAAACTGACATGACCGGCACCACAGCCCAGGTCCAGCACCCGGGCGTCGGCATGGCCGGCGAGCTCGGCCTGCAGCAGGGCAAACTCGCTGCCTTGGGCGTGCACGGCGCTGCTCAGGTAGGCACTGGCCTGCTCGCCGAACTGGCGCTGGACGACGTCGGTGTGTTGGCTACTGGTCATGCATCGGTCCTTATCTGGTTTTGCCTGTGCCGGCGCTATCGCGGGGCAAGCCCGCTCCTACACGATGAGCGCTGCCCCTGCAGGAGCGGACTTGCCCCGCGATGAGGCCGGTACAGTCACTTACACACTTCAGGCATCGCGGAACAACCACGGCTGGCTCTGGCGATGCTTGCCCTCGAACGCCTTGATCGCATCGGCGTCCTGCAAGGTCAGGCCAATGTCGTCCAGGCCGTTGAGCAAGCAATGCTTGCGGAAGGCGTCGATCTCAAAATGCAGCACCTTGCCATCTGGACGAGTCACCGCCTGGGCTTGCAAGTCCACGGTCAACTGATAGCCAGGGTTGGCTTCAACCTGCTTGAACAGTTCATCGACTTCCTCATCGCTGAGGATGATCGGCAGCAAGCCGTTCTTGAAGCTGTTGTTGAAGAAGATGTCGGCAAAGCTTGGCGCGATCACGCTACGGAAACCGTACTCGTCCAACGCCCAAGGCGCGTGCTCACGGCTGGAGCCGCAACCGAAGTTCTCGCGGGCGAGCAGCACGCTGGCGCCCTGGTAACGCTCGTGGTTGAGCACGAACTCTTTGTTCAGCGGGCGCTTGCTGTTGTCTTGGTAAGGCTGCCCCACATCCAGGTAGCGCCACTCGTCGAACAGGTTCGGGCCGAAGCCGGTGCGCTTGATCGACTTGAGAAACTGCTTGGGAATGATCTGGTCGGTATCGACGTTGGCGCGATCCAACGGTGCGACCAAGCCGGTGTGCTGGGTAAAGGCTTTCATGCTGCGCTCCCTTGGATCAACTCGCGGACATCGATGAAGTGACCGGTCACCGCGGCGGCGGCGGCCATCGCCGGGCTCACCAGGTGGGTACGACCACCGGCGCCTTGGCGGCCTTCGAAGTTACGGTTGGAGGTCGAGGCGCAGTGCTCGCCGCTTTCCAGGCGATCCGGGTTCATCGCCAGGCACATCGAGCAGCCGGGTTCACGCCATTCAAAACCGGCTTCGATGAAGATCTTGTCCAGCCCTTCACGTTCGGCTTGCGCCTTGACCAGGCCCGAGCCCGGCACCACCAGCGCCTGCTTGACGTTGGCAGCGACCTTGCGGCCTTTGGCGATGTCGGCAGCCGCGCGCAAGTCTTCGATCCGCGAGTTGGTGCACGAACCGATGAACACCCGATCCAGACGGATATCAGTGATCGCTTGATTGGCGCTCAAGCCCATGTATTTGAGCGCACGTTCGATCGAACCACGCTTGATCAAGTCCGGCTCTGCAGCAGGGTCCGGCACGCGCTGATCGACCGCCAGCACCATCTCTGGAGAAGTGCCCCAACTGACCTGCGGCTTGATTTGCGCAGCGTCCAGCTCGACCACGGTGTCGAACACCGCATCTGTGTCGGAGACCAGGCCCTTCCAGGCGGCCACTGCCTGGCTCCACTGAGCAGGCGTCGGCGCGTAGGGACGCCCTTCAACGTAATCGATAGTGGTGTCATCCACTGCCACCAAGCCAACCCGGGCACCGGCCTCGATGGACATGTTGCAGATGGTCATACGGCCTTCCATCGACAGATCGCGGATGGCGCTACCGGCGAACTCCATGGCGTGGCCATTGCCACCGGCGGTGCCGATCTTGCCGATCACGGCGAGGACAATGTCCTTGGCGGTGACGCCCTCAGGCAATTTGCCTTCGACGCGCACCAGCATGTTTTTCATTTTCTTGGCCACCAGGCACTGGGTCGCGAGCACATGCTCGACCTCGGAGGTGCCGATGCCGTGGGCCAATGCGCCAAAGGCGCCGTGGGTCGAGGTGTGCGAGTCGCCGCACACCACGGTCATGCCTGGCAAGGTCGCGCCCTGCTCTGGGCTGATGACGTGAACGATGCCTTGGCGCTCGTCGTTCATCTTGAATTCGACGATGCCATATTCGTCACAGTTCTCGTCGAGGGTCTGCACCTGAAGGCGCGACACCTGGTCGGCGATGGCCTCGATGCCGCCCTTGCGCTCAGGGGTGGTTGGCACGTTGTGGTCGGGCGTGGCGATGTTGGCGTCGATGCGCCATGGCTGGCGATTAGCCAGGCGCAGACCTTCGAAGGCCTGAGGCGAAGTCACTTCGTGAATGATGTGGCGATCGATGTAGATCAAGGACGAGCCGTCGTCGCGTCGCTTGACTTCATGCGCATCCCAGAGTTTGTCGTAGAGCGTTTTGCCGGCCATCAGACTGTTCCTCATCAGCGTCTTTCTATGCCAATAACCCCTTGGCTTGTACGGTCGATGCTATGGGGTTAGATTGAATAACTCAAATTCATAATTTTTATGCTTTGGATAACCTTAAGGAATACAAAAGGTGGACCTGGCCAACCTAAGCGCATTTATCGCCATTGCCGAGACCGGCAGCTTTTCCGGGGCTGGCGAACGCCTGCACTTGACCCAGCCGGCAATCAGCAAACGCATCGCTGGCCTTGAGCAGCAACTGGACGTCCGCTTGTTCGACCGGTTGGGCCGGGAGGTGACCTTGACCGAAGCCGGGCGAGCATTGCTGCCGCGGGCGTATCAAATCCTCAACGTGTTGGATGATACCCGACGTGCGCTGACCAATTTGACCGGGGAAGTGAGCGGTAGGCTGACCCTGGCAACAAGCCACCATATTGGTTTGCACCGCCTACCCCCGCTTTTACGGGCTTTCACCCGCGAGCACCCGAAAGTAGCGTTAGATATTCAGTTCCTCGATTCGGAAGCGGCCTACGATGAAATTCTCCATGGCCGCGCCGAAATTGCCGTTATTACGCTGGCTCCCGAGCCGCACCACTTGGTGCGGGCGGTATCGGTGTGGGACGACCCACTGGATTTCGTCGCCTCGCCCGAACATCCATTGACCAGCAACGGCGCAGTCAGCCTGGCCGACGTCGCCGGCCACCCGGCCGTGTTCCCGGGCGGCAACACCTTTACCCGGCACATTGTCCAACGCCTGTTCGAAAGCCAGGGCCTGACGCCGAACATCGCCATGAGCACCAACTACCTGGAAACCATCAAGATGATGGTGTCGATTGGCCTGGCCTGGAGCGTGCTACCGCGCACAATGCTCGATGAACAAGTTGCACCCATCGCTTTACCCGGCGTAAAGCTGTCGCGACAGCTAGGCTACATTCTGCACACCGAGCGAACGCTGTCGAACGCAGCCAGGGCGTTCATGGCCCTGCTCGACAGCCACGCAGGGCCCGCCTGACCGGTCGTCAGCACGGCATTTCACTCTCAGGGACGCGTCATTCGCCAAAGGTCTGGTATCGATGCCCAAATCAGTTAATCGCTTTGCGCGCCTGCCGCGCATCCCTGCGGCCGACCCGCAGGCGTCGGAACAGGCTTGGCAGAATGCCCCACAACTATTGGCCGCCCTCAATGGTGCACGCCTGGGCGCCTGGCTGTGGGACATCGAGAGCGGTCGGGTCAGCTGGTCGCGCGGCACCCAGGCATTATTTGGCTTCGACCCGCAGCGGCCGCTGCCCAGCGACATCGACTACCTCGACCTGCTGCCTGAAGAGGACCGCGCGCGCACCCGCCAGGCCTTTCAGGCGGTGGTCAACGGCGAACCGATCGAACAGGCCATGCGCCATCGTATCCGCTGGCCAGATGGCAGCATGCACTGGCTGGAGATCAACGGCAGCCTGACCCAAGACCGCCATGGCCGGCGGCAGATGATCGGGGTGATCCGCGAGATCACCCGCCAGCGCGAACGCGAAACCGCCCTGATCAACTCGGAAAAACGCTTCGCCACCCTCTTCCACCTGAGTCCCAACGCGATTCTGCTGACCCGCCGTAACGACGGCATGCTGTTCGAGGTCAACCAGCACTTCGAAGACATGTTCGGCTGGCCCGGTGCGCAGATCGTCGGCAAGACCAGCATCGAGCTCGGCCTGTGGGTCAATCCCGACCAGCGTCACCAGGTGCTGGAAGCCACCCGCAACACCAGCGGCCCGGTGACCATGGAAGTGCAATTTCGCGCCAGCAGCGGCAAGATCCACGACGGCATCCTCTGCACCCAGGGCATTGAGCTTGAAGGCGTCACGTTCCTGCTCAGTACCTTCGTCGACACCAGTGAGCGCAAACGCGCCGAACAAGCACTCAAGGACAGCCAGGAGCGCCTGGACCTTGCCCTGGATTCCGCGCAACTGGGCACCTGGGACTGGCACATCCCCAGTGGCATGCTGTATGGCTCGGCCCGCGCCGCACAGCTGCATGGGCTAGACCCAGTACCCTTTCACGAGTCGTTCGAAGCCTTTTTCGAAGGCGTGCCGGAACAGGAGCGCAATGTCATGCGCCAGGCCTATCGCAGTTTGCGCGAAGGCCCGGCCGGCAATTACCAGATCACCTACCGGGTGGAGCTGGAAAACGGCGCCTCGCGCTACATCGAAAGCCGCGCCCGGCTTTACCGCGACGAACAAGGCAACCCGCTGCGCATGGCCGGCACCTTGCTCGACATCACCGACCAGGTCGAGCGCGAGCTGCGCCTGAGTGCGTCGGAAGAGAAGTTCGCCAGCCTGTTCCAGGTCAGTCCCGACCCGATCTGCGTAACCCGCCAGGATTCTGGCCAGTTCATCGAGATCAATCCGGCATTCACCCAGACCTTCGGCTGGAACGCCGAGCAGGTGATTGGCCGTACCGCCGAGGAGATTGGCCTGTGGGCCGAATCGGCCGAACGCGCACACCGCATCGAGCGGGTAATCCGCGAGCAGGACTTGAGCAATGTCGCGGTGGTGGTCAACCACCGCAGCGGCGCAGCCCTGACCTGCGTGATTTCCAGCCGCCTGATCACGGTCGACAACCAACCCTGCAGCGTCACCTCACTGCGCGACATCACCCAGCAGCAACGCGCCGAAGCGGCGCTCAAGGCCAGCGAGGAGAAGTTCGCCAAGGCCTTCCATTCCAGCCCCGACGCGATCACCATCACCGAGCGTGAGACCGGCCGTTACCTTGAGGTCAACGATGGCTTCTGCCGACTGACCGGCTACAGCGCTGCCGAGGTGGTCGGGCAGTCGGTGTATGAGATCGGCATCTGGGCCGATGACAAACAGCGCAGCGCCCTGCTCAACGAGCTCAAGGAGCGCGGCCGGGTGCATCACCGGGAGATGCTCGGGCGCAACAAGCGCGGCGATATTCTCACCGTCGAAGTATCGGTAGAACCCATCAGCCTCAACGAGAGCGATTGCCTGCTGCTGACCGCGCGCGACGTCAGCCAACTGAAGAACGCCCAGGCGCAGATCCGCCACCTGGCCTATCACGACCCGCTGACCAACCTGCCCAACCGCGCCTTGCTGATGGATCGCCTCAGCCAGCAGATCGCCCTGCTCAAGCGCCACAACCTGCGCGGCGCGCTGCTGTTCCTCGATCTCGACCATTTCAAGCACATCAACGACTCGCTCGGCCATCCAGTCGGCGACACGGTGCTGAAGATCATCACTGCGCGCCTGGAAGCCAGCGTGCGCCTTGAGGATACCGTGGCGCGCCTGGGCGGCGATGAGTTCGTGGTGCTATTGACCGGCCTTGAAGGCAGCCGCGAGGCGGTGGAAACCCAAGTCCGCGAGCTGGCCGACACCCTGCGCGAGCTGCTCGCCGAGCCGATGTCGCTGGATGGCCAGCGCCTGCAAGTGACCCCAAGTATTGGTGTGGCATTGATCCCCGACCATGGCGCCACCCCCGCCGACCTGCTCAAGCGCGCCGATATCGCCCTGTACCGGGCCAAGGACTCCGGGCGCAACACCACCCAGCTGTTCCACACCACCATGCAGAAGGCCGCCAGCGAGCGCCTGCGCATGGAGAACGACCTGCGCCTGGCCTTGGCCCGGGGTGAACTGGCGCTGCACTTCCAGCCCCAGGTGGATGCCCGCGATAACCGCATCGTTGGCGCCGAAGTGCTGCTGCGCTGGCACCATCCGCAATTGGGCCAGCAGCCACCGGCCCAGTTCATTCAGGTACTCGAAGAAAGTGGCTTGATCCTTGAAGTTGGCAGCTGGATCCTCGACGAAGCCTGCGATGCCTGCGCCCATATGCTGCAGGACGGCCTGATCGATGCCGACGATTTCAGCCTGTGCGTGAACATCAGCCCTCGGCAGTTCCGCCAGAACGATTTCGTCGAGCGAGTGCTGCGCAGCCTCGACGACTACCGCCTGCCACGGCACATGCTCAAGCTGGAGATCACCGAAGGCATCGTCATCCAGAACCTGGAGGACACCATTGCCAAGATGCGCGAGCTCAAGCGCTATGGCGTAAGTTTTGCCATGGATGATTTTGGCACCGGTTACTCATCGCTGACCTACCTCAAACGGCTGCCGGTGGATGCGCTGAAGATCGACCAGACCTTTGTCCGCGACGCGCCGATCGACCCCAATGATGCCGAGATCGTCCGCGCCATCGTGGCCATGGCCCGCAGTCTTGAGCTCGCGGTGATTGCCGAGGGTGTGGAATTGACCGAGCAGCTAGAGTTTCTTGAGCGGCTGGGCTGTCACCTGTACCAGGGGTACCTGCACAGCCGGCCACTGCCGCTGCAGGAGTTCCGGCAGATGCTGCTGGAAGCGCCAGCTGACTACTGAAAGAAATGCGTGGGAGCGGGCTTGCCACGCGATTCTCGTTCGCGTGGCCGGCTTCGCCACTTGTGCCTTGGCAAATCGCGGGGCAAGTCCGCTCCCACGCTATGTACATCCATAACATGTACATCCATGACACGTAAAAAGGGCACCCGAAGGTGCCCTTTCGTACATCCCGACAAGCTTAGTTCAGCGCAGGTTTGTCGCTGTTGATCGGGATGCGTTTGGCCTTGGCCTCTTCCGGGACGACGCGCAGCAGATCGACGCTGAGCAGACCGTTGGCCAGACCTGCCGACTTCACTTCGATGTGATCGGCCAGGCGGAACGACAACTTGAAGGCCCGCTGGGCAATGCCCTGATGCAGATAGGTCACTGCGCCTGCGTTGCCTGCGTCGCGCTTGCCTCCGCTTACGGTCAGCACGCCTTTTTCAACCTGCAGGTCGAGGTCGTCTTCCTGGAAGCCAGCTGCGGCAACCACGATGCGATAGTGGTCATCGCCATGTTTTTCCACGTTGTAGGGTGGGTAACTGCTACCCGCCTCGTTACGCGCCGCGGATTCGAACAGGTCATTGAAACGGTCGAAGCCAACGGAATGGCGGAACAGTGGTGCAAGAGAGAAAGCGGTAGTCATGGTCATAAACTCCTGAGATTCAGCAAGTAAGTCATTACGCGACCCGACTTCGGCATCGCGTACTCAAGAGATAAGGTCTAGGGAAAAGGTTTCAAGTGCGGACTGCAAAATTTTTTCTAGCTCTTTGTGGCAGCGGGCTTGCCCCGCGATAACACCCGCACTCACACAACAGGTTCAATCAGGCGACCGCCTCGCACCGCGCCTCACGCATATCCACCCCCAGCAGCTGGCTGATCCGCTCACAGTCATCCACCCGCCGCAGCTCAGCAAACATCACCACTGCCTCGGGATAACTGCGGGTCAACATCGCCATCCACTGCTTCATGCGCCCCGGCGCATAGCGCGGCGACAGCTTGGCCTGGGCCTGGCGCCAGAACTCACGCAGCAGCGGCAGCAACGCTTGCCAATCCAACGGCTGGTAATCGCGCCCGTCCCGCGCGGCAGCGATCTGCAGGGCCAAATCTGGCCGTGACACCAGCCCGCGACCGAGCATGATGTCCTCTACCCCGCTGACCTCACGGCAGCGCCGCCAGTCATCCA
This sequence comes from Pseudomonas sp. xss_2, assembly GCF_043104195.1. Taxonomy (NCBI): domain Bacteria; kingdom Pseudomonadati; phylum Pseudomonadota; class Gammaproteobacteria; order Pseudomonadales; family Pseudomonadaceae; genus Pseudomonas; species Pseudomonas sp. xss_2. The sequence goes on along the minus strand of NZ_JBICKL010000059.1, from coordinate 47,018 downwards.
CCGTCCAGATTTCGCCGTTGGCGAACACCGGCACCTTGACCACATCCTGCACGCGCGCCACCCATTCCCAGTGTGCCGGCGGCTTGTAGCCCTCGACCTTGGTGCGCGCATGCACCACCAGATGCGCAGCGCCACCCTCGGCCAGTGCCGTGGCGCAGTCCAGTGCGCCGTCAGGGCTGTCGAAGCCCAGGCGCATCTTGGCCGTCACCGGTATATGCGCCGGCACCGCCCGCCGCACCTGGCTGACAATCGCATGCAACAGCTCCGGCTCCTTGAGCAGTACCGCCCCACCGCGCGACTTGTTCACGGTCTTGGCCGGGCAGCCGAAGTTCAGGTCGATCACCGGCGCGCCAAGCTCGCAAGCCAGCACGGCATTTTCCGCCAGGCACACCGGATCCGAGCCGAGCAGCTGTAGGCGCATCGGCACGCCCGCCGCCGTGCGCGCGCCCAGGCGCAGCTCCGGGGCGAGCTTGTCGAATTGCGAAGGCGGCAGCAGGCGGTCGCAGACGCGGATGAACTCGGTAACGCACCAGTCGATGCCACCGACGCGGGTAAGCACGTCGCGCAGAATGTTGTCGACCAGCCCCTCCATCGGGGCCAGGGCAATTTGCATGAAGGGGTCTCGGCGAAAAAGGCGGCAGTCTAGCAAACAATCACAGCAGTTCAGGCACCGATCAGCGCCTGACCGTAACCCTCGATAAATTCCGTCGGCATACGCTTGGGCTTGCCAGTGGACAGTTCGATGCAGACAAAGGTGGTCTGCGCCCGCAGCAAGATTGCACCATCGCGTGGGCGCTTGAGCTGAAAGCGCCGGGTCATGCGCAGGCGCTGGTCCCAGTCGATGATCCAGGTAGCCAGCTGCAGCTCGTCGTCTTCGTAGGCAGCGGCCAGGTAGTCGATTTCGTGGCGAACCACAGCCATGGCCCGGTCCAGGCGGCGGTATTCGGCCAGGTCCAGACCCAGGCGCTGCGAGTGGCGCCAGGCGCAGCGCTCCAGCCAGGTGACGTAGACCGCGTTGTTGGCGTGGCCGAGGCCATCGATGTCGTCGGCACCGACGCGAAGGTCGATGATAAATGGCGATGCCAAATCCCAGCTCATGCCCGCTCCCAATGTCAGTGAACGGGCGGAGTGTAACCCAAGCTCAAGCGCTTTGCCGGGTAGGTTCCTGGGTGCGCGCGAGCAAATCCAGCACCGCTTCGCTCAGGCGCGGGTCGGCCAGCACTCGCTGGTGGCCGCCCTCTTCCAGCAGCATCAGGCGGCTGTCGAACCAGGCCTTGTGGATCAGCTGCGCCTCGCCGACCGGGACCAACTGATCGTCAGCCGCGTGCACCACCAGGCCCGGTAGCTCCAGCTGGTAGCCACTGACGTCCAGGCGGGCGATCTGCATGCCGACATCGTGTTCGATCTGGCGAATGAACGCTGCCCTGGCCCGCGCAGGTAGCCCTAAACGCTGAGCAAAGCCGCGCAACACGCCGATTAACTGCGCAGGCGCGGCGATACTCACTGCGGCCTCGGTGCGCAATCCCCATTGCAAGGCCAACATGACACTGGCGCCGCCCATGGAATGGCCAATCACCGCCCGCAATGGTGGTAACTCTGCAGCGGCTTCAAGCAGCGCGCGGGCGAACAGCACCACGTTGGCCTGCTGACCAGGCGACCGGCCATGGGCGGGACCTTCGAGGGAGACCACCGTGTGACCCGCATCGACCAATGCCTCGATCAGCGCCGCAAATTGCGTCGGACGCCCTTCCCAGCCATGCATCATCAACACGGTGGGGCCATTACCCCACCGCAGGGCCGACAGTCCGAAGCGCAGGGTGATCCGTTCAGCACGCGCCAGCAGCGGCAGTTCCCACGGTCTGGGTGGCAGGTTGCGGGGCGTCATGAACGCCCGTCGCATCTTCCCGGCAACATGCTCGGGGGCCAGCCGACCGAGCGTTCCGTTGACGCCGCGAATCCAGCTCAGGGTAGTCATCGCCTTGCTCCAGGGTTGAGGTTGCTCAGATCACCGCCGACTTGGCGGCGCGCAGGATACGGTCGGATAACTCGGTGCCGCTCAAGGCGCGAGCCAGGGCCAAACCACCGACCATCAGGGCCAGGTCGGCAAAGGCTTTATCGATGTCTTCCGGGCAATCGACCATCTGCGCCGTCATCAACTCGATATGCTCGGCCAGCACCTCGCGAAACGCTTCAGGCAGACGCTGCATTTCGCTCAGGGAGTTAGGTAGCGGGCAGGCGTGCTCGTGAGCGTCACGATGCTTGCGCGAAAGGTAGAAAGCCGCGGCCAAGGCGCGACGCCCGGCACCATCCAGTGCTGGATCGACCTGGGCGAGCAAGCCCCGGCGCTCGCCGAGCAATTGGCGAAAAGCCTCCAGCATGAGCTCGTCCTTGCTGTCGAAATGCGCGTAGAACCCCCCCACCGTCAACCCAGCCGCACTCATCACCTGACTCACACTGGGGTCAGCCGGGCCTTGCTGGATCAGCGCACTGCAGGCCGCGTCGAGAATGCGCTCGCGGGTCTTGCTCTTCTTGTCGCTCATGGGCGGCCTCACAAATATTATGGTTGAAATATTATCCCTATAATATTTTTAGGCAAGCGAAATCTTCGACCTCTGGTCGGCGCTCAAGAAAAGTGGGATTACAGACAAACAAAAGGCCCATTCAATAATCGAATGAGCCTTTGAAGTCCCGCAAAACGCGGGTAAAAATGGCGTCCCCTAGGGGACTCGAACCCCTGTTACCGCCGTGAAAGGGCGGTGTCCTAGGCCACTAGACGAAGGGGACATGTAACCTTCGTAGAGATTCGCTTTCACGAATCCTGGCAAATTGGTGGAGCTAAGCGGGATCGAACCGCTGACCTCCTGCATGCCATGCAGGCGCTCTCCCAGCTGAGCTATAGCCCCGAAAACAAAAGGCCCATCCAATATGCGAATGAGCCTTTAAAGCCCCGCAAAACGCGGGTAAAAATGGCGTCCCCTAGGGGACTCGAACCCCTGTTACCGCCGTGAAAGGGCGGTGTCCTAGGCCACTAGACGAAGGGGACATTACAACCTTCGTAGAGATCCGTTTTCACGAATCCTGGCAAATTGGTGGAGCTAAGCGGGATCGAACCGCTGACCTCCTGCATGCCATGCAGGCGCTCTCCCAGCTGAGCTATAGCCCCAGATTTCTAGCCTCGCGGCCCAGCGACATCCTGAAATATCGCTTGTGTAAAACTGGCGTCCCCTAGGGGACTCGAACCCCTGTTACCGCCGTGAAAGGGCGGTGTCCTAGGCCACTAGACGAAGGGGACGAACCTTCTACCTTGAAACCCGGCGCTGAATCCGGATTTCATCCCCAGCCGCCTTGGCAGACTGAGAATCGGAATTTGGTGGAGCTAAGCGGGATCGAACCGCTGACCTCCTGCATGCCATGCAGGCGCTCTCCCAGCTGAGCTATAGCCCCACGAATGTCGCTTTGAACTGGAATCGCCGGCTGGGTGCCTGGCGCTTCGTTTCGTTCATCGCTGTGGACGGGGCGCATATTAAGAGCGGATTGCAGAGCTGTCAAACGAATTTTTGAAATTAATCAAAAGTTTTTTCACAGATAACAATCACTTACCGCCCTGCCCCATCGCTGCTGGGGTTTTATCGTGCAGTTGCGGGCCTGCTCCGCGATTGCGATGGTGGATTTGCCATTGCAATAGCGGGGCAAGCCCGCTTCCACGCAAATGCTACTGGGTGGTTCAGGCGATGTTCGCCAGCAGCTTTTCCCACTCTTTGTTTTCTTTCTTCGACACGCCGCCGAGCAGATCCAGCGCCTGGCGCAGACGGAAGCGGGTCAGGTCAGGGCCGAGGATTTCCATGGCATCGAGCACCGAGATCGAGCTCGCCTGGCCGGTAATGGCAGCGAACATCAAGGGCATGGCGTCGCGCAACTTCAGCTCCAGGGCTTCGACCACGGCTTGGATGCAACCGGTGATGCGCTCTTTTTCCCACTGGCGCAGGCTTTCGAGTTTCCACAGGATCAGCTGGATGACCTGGCGCACCTGGTCTGCCGAAAGCTTCTTGTGCTCGAACAGCTTGGCATCGAGCTTGAGCCCACCTTCGAAGAAGAAACCACCCAGCGGGGCGATCTGGCTGAAGGTTTCGACCCGGCCCTGCACGTGTGGGGCGATCTTCATCATGTAGTCGCTGTTGAAGGCCCATTTCTGCACGCGTGCGGCGAACTCTTCGACGGGCAGATCACGCAGCCACTGGCCGTTGAGCCAGGACAGCTTCTCGATGTCGAAGATCGGCCCCCCCAGGGAGATGCGCGACAGGTCGAAGTGTTCGACCATTTCCGCCAGGGAGAACTTCTCGCGCTCGTCGGGCATCGACCAGCCCATGCGGCCGAGGTAGTTGAGCATCGCTTCGGGCATGAAGCCCATGCGCTCGTAGAAGGTCACCGAGGTCGGGTTCTTGCGCTTGGACAGCTTGCTCTTGTCCGGGTTACGCAGCAGCGGCATGTAGCACAGCTTGGGCTGCTCCCAGCCAAAGTACTCGTACAGCTTGATCAGCTTGGGCGCCGAGGGCAGCCACTCTTCGCCACGCAACACGTGGGTGATGCCCATCAGGTGGTCATCGACCACGTTGGCCAGGAAGTAGGTCGGCAGGCCGTCGTTCTTCATCAGAACCTGCATGTCCATGCGGTCCCACGGGATCTCGACATCGCCGCGCAGCATGTCCGGCACCACGCAGATGCCTTCGCTCGGCACCTTCATGCGGATCACGTGCGGCTCGCCCGCAGCCAGGCGGCGCTGCACTTCCTCGGCGCTCAGTTTCAGCGCGCGGCCGTCATAACGCGGGGTTTCGCCACGGGCCATTTGTTCGGCGCGCATCTGGTCGAGCTCTTCGGCAGTGCAGAAGCAGTAGAAGGCGTGACCGGCGTCGACCAGCTCCTTGGCGTACTTGGCGTAGATCTCGCCACGCTCGCTCTGCCGGTAAGGGCCGTGCGGGCCGCCGACGTCCGGGCCTTCGTTCCACTCGATGCCCAGCCAGCGCAGGGCGTCGAAGATCTGCTGTTCCGACTCACGGGTCGAGCGCAGCTGGTCGGTGTCTTCGATGCGCAGGATGAACTCGCCGCCGTGCTGCTTGGCAAAGCAGTAGTTGAACAGGGCGATGTAGGCGGTGCCGACATGGGGGTCGCCGGTGGGCGATGGCGCGATACGCGTGCGAACGGTGGTCATGGAGAGTCTCGAACGAAAGATGAAACAAAGGCAGGATGTTAGCAGGGAGCAGGCACCTGGCTCCAGCAATGGCGCGATCGTCACGTGTGATCCGACCGCCAGGTGCTATTAATCGTGCAGGACCGGACTTGCCCCGCGATAGCGTCATTGCTGACAACCGCGACGCCCAGGTAGGCGCTATCACGGCACGAATGCGCGCCTACAGGAGCGTGTCGCTTGCCGATCAGCTGGTAATCAAGCGCTCGCGCAGCTGGGTGATCTCGTCGCGCAATTGCGCGGCGGCCTCGAACTCCAGGTCGCGGGCAAGCTGGAACATCTTCTCTTCCAGCTGCTTGATACGCTTGGTGATCTCGCCAGGGGTACGCAGTTCGGCCTCGTAGCGGGCGCTCTCCTCGGCCGCCTTGGCCATGCCTTTGCGCTTCTTGCTGCGCCCACCCGGGATGTTGGCGCCCTCCATGATGTCGGCGACATCCTTGACCACGCCTTTGGGCACGATGCCGTTGGCTTCGTTGAAGGCGATCTGCTTGGCCCGGCGGCGCTCGGTCTCGTCGATGGCACGCTGCATCGAACCGGTCATGTTGTCGGCATACAGGATCGCCTTGCCGTTGAGATTACGTGCGGCGCGGCCAATAGTCTGGATCAGCGAACGCTCGGAGCGCAGGAAGCCTTCCTTGTCGGCATCGAGGATGGCCACCAGCGACACTTCCGGCATGTCCAGGCCTTCACGCAGCAGGTTGATCCCCACCAGAACATCGAAGGTGCCCAAGCGCAGGTCGCGGATAATCTCGACCCGCTCGACCGTGTCGATATCCGAGTGCAGGTAGCGCACGCGCACGTCGTGATCGGCCAGGTAATCGCTCAAGTCCTCGGCCATGCGCTTGGTCAGTGTGGTGGCCAGCACGCGCTCACCCGCCGCGACCCGCTTGCCGATTTCCGACAGCAGGTCATCGACCTGGGTCAGCGCCGGACGCACCTCGACCAGTGGATCGACCAGGCCAGTCGGGCGCACCACCTGCTCGACTACCCGGCCGGCGTGTTCGGCCTCGTACGGGCCTGGGGTGGCCGAGACGAAGATGGTCTGCGGACTGACCGATTCCCACTCATCGAAACGCATCGGCCGGTTATCCAGCGCCGACGGCAGGCGAAAGCCATATTCCACCAGGGTTTCCTTGCGCGAGCGGTCACCCTTGTACATCGCGCCGACCTGGGGAACGCTGACGTGGGACTCGTCGATCACCAGCAAGGCGTCAGCGGGCAGGTAGTCATACAGGGTCGGCGGCGGCGCGCCGGCCGGACGTCCGGACAGGTAGCGCGAGTAGTTCTCGATGCCGTTGCAGTAGCCCAGCTCAAGGATCATCTCCAGGTCGAAACGGGTGCGCTGCTCCAGGCGCTGGGCTTCGACCAGCTTGTTGGCCTTGTGCAGGTACTCAAGGCGCTCCTTGAGCTCCTCCTTGATGCCCTCGACCGCCTCGAGCAGGGTTTCGCGCGGGGTGACGTAGTGGCTCTTGGGGTAGAAGGTGAAACGCGGCAGCTTGCGGATCACCTCGCCGGTCAATGGATCGAAGGCGGCAATGTTCTCTACCTCGTCATCGAACAACTCGATGCGGATCGCCTCCAGGTCGGATTCGGCCGGGAATACGTCGATCACATCGCCACGCACGCGGAAAGTGGCCCGGGCAAAGTCCATTTCGTTGCGGGTGTATTGCAGGTCAGCCAGGCGGCGCAGCAGCGCACGCTGGTCGAGCTTGTCGCCGCGATCGATGTGCAGGACCATTTTCAGGTAGGTCTCGGGGCTACCCAAACCATAGATGCAGGACACGGTGGTAACGATAATCGCGTCACGCCGCTCGAGCAGCGCCTTGGTCGCCGACAGGCGCATCTGCTCGATGTGGTCGTTGATCGAGGCGTCCTTCTCGATGAAGGTATCCGACGACGGTACGTAGGCTTCGGGCTGGTAGTAGTCGTAATAGGAGACGAAGTACTCGACTGCGTTATTCGGGAAAAACGCCTTGAACTCGCCATACAACTGGGCGGCCAGGGTCTTGTTCGGCGCCAGCACCAGGGTCGGGCGCTGCACCTGCGCAATGACGTTGGCCACGCTGAAGGTCTTGCCCGAGCCGGTCACACCCAGCAGGGTCTGGTGCGATAGCCCGGCCTCGATGCCCTCGACCATCAGGCGAATGGCCTCGGGCTGGTCGCCGGCCGGCTGGAAACGGGTGACGAGCTGGAACTCGGACATGTCTGACCTCGAGCAACTGTAAATATAGCCAGTAGTCTATACCGAAATGAGCCCTTTCAGGATCGCTTTCAGGTTAGCTGAGTGAGTGTATGTGTCAGTGGACCTGGCAATTCGACCAATGGTTGAAAAAAATTCGGCAAAAACGCCGGAAAAGCTGCGCCAGACTGTCGCAGTGACCGATGGGTATCACTATACTGACTCCCCGTTTGTGCACCGCTTCAGTGCATTCGGCTGGAGCGTGCGCGTCCTATCACACTCCATTCAGAGCCAAGGTAACAATGAGCCTGTTTTCCGCTGTCGAGCTGGCACCCCGCGACCCTATCCTGGGCCTCAACGAAGCTTTCAACACCGACCCACGTACCGACAAGGTCAACCTGGGTGTGGGCGTTTACAGCAATGAGGAAGGCCGTATCCCGCTGCTGCGCGCGGTAATCGAAGCCGAAACCCAGCGTGCCGCCCAGCATGCCTCGCGCGGCTACTTGCCGATCGACGGTATCGCCACCTACGACCAGGCCGTGCAGAAACTGCTATTCGGCGCCGAGTCGCCGCTGCTGGCCGCAGGCCGTGTAGTGACCGTGCAGGCAGTAGGCGGTACCGGTGCTCTGAAGATTGGCGCCGACTTCCTCAAGCGCCTGTCACCCAACGCCGTCGTCGCCATCAGCGATCCAAGCTGGGAGAACCATCGCGCGCTGTTCGAGACCGCTGGCTTCCCAGTGCAGAACTACCGCTACTACGATGCGCCAAGCCACGACGTCAACCGTTCCGGCATGCTCGAAGACCTGAACAACCTGCCAGCGGGCTCGATCATCGTCCTGCACGCGTGCTGCCATAACCCGACCGGCGTCGACCTGAGCCTGGACGACTGGAAAAACGTCCTGGAAGTGGTCAAGGCCAAAGGTCACGTGCCATTCCTCGACATGGCCTACCAGGGCTTTGGTGACGGCATCGCCGAAGACGCCTTCGCCGTGCGCCTGTTCGCCGAATCCGGCCTGGACTTCTTCGTTTCCAGCTCGTTCTCCAAGTCGTTCTCGCTGTATGGCGAGCGCGTCGGTGCGCTGTCGATCGTCACCGCGTCGAAAGACGAAAGCAGCCGCGTGCTGTCGCAGGTCAAGCGGGTGATTCGCACCACCTACTCCAACCCGCCAACCCACGGCGCAACCATCGTTGCCACCGTGCTGAACAGCCCTGAGCTGCGTCAGATGTGGGAAGCGGAGCTGGGCGAAATGCGCGAGCGCATCCACGGCATGCGCAAGCAGATGGTCGAGTTGCTGAGCCAGTACGGCGCGAAAACCGACTTCAGCTTCGTCGGTCGCCAGCGCGGCATGTTCTCCTACTCGGGCCTGACCGCCGAGCAGGTAGCGCGCCTGAAGGATCAGTTCGGCATCTATGCTTTGGATACCGGCCGCATCTGTGTGGCAGCGCTGAACCAAAGCAATATCCACGTGGTCACCAAGGCCATCGTAGAAGTGCTGTAACTGCTTGATTGTTAAGGGGGATCAGGCTTGACTTCCCCTTTTCAATCAGTAAGATAGCCGCAGATTCCGCGATAGCTCAGTCGGTAGAGCAAATGACTGTTAATCATTGGGTCCCTGGTTCGAGTCCAGGTCGCGGAGCCAAATATTGAAAACCTCCAGATGCGCAAGCACTGGAGGTTTTTTCATTTCTGTCGCGAGCTTGGATTACTTCAGCGGCTCGGTGACGGGCTTGCCTTGATCGACCAGGCTCCACACCAGCAGCTTGGCCGGCTGGCTCGCACTGGCATTGCGCGAAACGCTGTGCACGGTCCCTGGCGCTTCGTACCAGTATTGCCCCGCCTTGTAGGTTTTTTCCTGCTCATCGTTCAGCTTGGACACCACCGCGCCCTCCAACACGTAGGCCATGACTGCGCCCGGATGCTGGTGCGCAGGCGAGGCCTCGCCTGGGGCGTAGCTGACGGTAAGCATCACCGCTTTCTTACCAGGGGCGTTTGTCGGCAGTTGTTCTTGCAGGACCTTGACCTGGTCATGGCGCTCGCCATGAGCCCAGGCGGCAGGTTGCGAGGTAACCAGGCCTATAGCCATGAGCAAGGCGAGCGACGGGTGCGCGGGTTTCATCGGGGCATCTCCTGAGTGGGCAACTGCCTGCAGGTTATGCCCAGGGAGTGCAGCGACAAATGGCCAATTCAGAGAAAAAACGGGAGGCCGCCAGTGAAACAGTTCGATATCAGTCAACACGCCCAATCGGGTAAAACTGGCCGTGGCTCCATACCCCAAGCCACTCTTGGCCATCGATTCCACGCGGCACCGCCAGCTCCACCAACTGATAGAACACATTGCGGTGAATCAGCGCTTCGAGGTTGGTGCGCATGAGAATGTAGGGCGATGGCTCCTGGGTCGCAGGATCGACCTGCACCCGCAGCGGATGATCGACACCCGCCTCGGCCTGGTCGTCGACATTGCTGGTAAAGCGCAGGACCTGCTGCTCGCCACTGCCCAGCACCTCCAGCGTCACCGCAACGAACGGCACGTCATCCACCTGGATGCCCACTTTCTCCACTGGAGTTACCAGGAAGTAAGCGTCGCCATCGCGGCGAATGATGGTGGAGAACAGGCGCACCATGGGTTTGCGGCCGATCGGCGTGCCTTGGTAGTACCAGGTGCCATCACGGACGATGCGCATGTCGATGTCGCCGCAGAAATCCGGATTCCACAGATGCACCGGCGCCGGCCCTTTCGCCTTGGGGATCTGCGCCAGCAGATCATTGGCCTTGGCGGAATCGGTCATCACCCTCTCCTATCAGCGGCTCATGCCTAACAGGCTACGAGCGTACTCGCGCATGGGGGCAGCGAGCAAATCCTGCGGGGCGTTGTCGTGGAACGTCAACAAACCGCCACGGCTCTTGATGCGGGCAGTGTCGACCAGATAGCGAGTGCTGGTCTCGATCAACATCAGCTGGACCACGCCGGTATCCCAACCAAGGCGATCCACTGCCTGCTCGTCATACCATTGATCGCCATTGCCGATGCGGTCATCGGTGCGAGCGAAGCGGGTGTACAACACATAGTGCGCGCCCACCGAGCGCGCCTCGGCAATCGCCTCTTCCAAGCCAAGTGGGCCTTGGGCGCGACGCACCAGCGGGAAGTATTCGACGAAGCTCTTGAAGGCCTCTTCGGCCACCACATTCTGCCCTGGCACTGGGCCCTTGCCGGGTGGCACGAATGCGCCCTGGCCAATGAAGATGAATGAGTCGGGCTGCAAACGAATCGACAGGTTACGCTGGGTATCACTGTGGTCGAGCAACCCCGCATCGCTCATGTGATAACGGACACCCTCGCCCATATCGCTGACATTCATGCAGCCGCCCAACGCCATCAGCGCCAGCAGCAAGACCAGGCTACGCATCTTTCCTCCAGAAACCGGTGACGAAAAACCGGCGAATAGCCGCCAGATGCAGCTTTTGCGCCAGAGTCAGCCGCCGATCACCTTCATCACCGTCACACCCCCGGAAAACGCCATGTCCTGCTTGTCTGCCAGGGCCTTGACCAGCAAGCGCTGCAGCGCCGGCAGCGCTTGATGGCGCGGCTTGTCGAGCAGATCGCCGATGAAATGACGATTGCCCGAGGACAGACAGCCATGCAGCCAGCCAGTGGAGGACAAGCGCAGGCGCGAGCAGGTACGGCAGAACGGCACGCTCTCGTTGGCGATCACTCCAAAATGGCCCCTGCCCGGGATCTGGTAGCGCAAGGCAGTGGCATCCAGGGCGGCACTGGCCTGCTGGTAGTCATACGCCTGGCCAATCAGCGCCAGCAGCTGCTCCAGACTGACAAATTGCTGCAAGAAGGCATTGCCGTCACGCGCCAGGTGCCCCATGCGCATCAGCTCGATGAAACGCAGCTCGTAACCCTGAGCCAGGCAGTATTCGAGCAACGGCAGCACCTGATCCAGGTTCTGCCCGCGCATGGGCACCATGTTGACCTTGATGCTCATGCCCGCCGCACGCGCCTGGGCCATGCCATCGAGAACACTGGCCAGATCACCACCACGGGCAATCTGGCGGAAAGCGCCAGCATCCAAGGTGTCGAGGGAGACGTTCAAGCGGCGGATACCCGCCGCGCGCAGCAGCGGCAACTTGCGCGTAAGCAGCTGACCATTGGTGGTCAGCGAGACATCCTGCAGGCCCAGCCCGGCCAGTGAATCCAGGAAGGCGTCCAGCCTGGGGCTGATCAGCGGCTCACCGCCGGTGATGCGCAGCCGCTCGATGCCTGCCGCCTCCACCAGATAGGCCACGCCGCGGGCCAGTGCTTGGCCGCTAAGTTCATCCTGCGCCGCCACCAGGCGCTTGCCGTCGGGCACACAATAGGTACAGGCGTAATTGCAGGCAGCCGTAAGACTGACCCGCAGGTTGCGAAAGCGCCTGCCTTGACGATCGACGATCATGGATGACTCCGACATGGAAGAATGGGGCGTGCAAAACCTGACTCATAAATCAGGTTTTTGCAAGCCTCCCTATCGGAGCGCGCCGGACGGATGCCGGCAAAGGCCTTCAGCTGGCCGGTTCTGGGTCGCGCTTACGCTTGTTGCCCATCCGCACACCGATGTCCATCAGGAACTGGAAGAAGCCTTCCTGATCTTCCAGGACATTGCTCCAGAACGGCGAGTGATACAGCGCCACGGCGCCGTGGACCAAGGCCCAGGCGGCGCAGTAATGGAAGTACGGCGGTACGTCTTCAAGCTTGCCTTCGCTGATGCGGCCCTTGATCAGCTGGGTCAGGCGGTCGAAGTTGGACGCGCGGATGCGGTGCAACTCCTCGACCATTTCCGGCACCTGGTTGCCCTTGACCACCTTTTCTTCCAGACGGTCGAACAAACGGTAGCGCTGCGGATCACGCATGCGAAACTCGAAATAGGCACGCGACAGGGCCTCTTTGTCGCGGTCGACATCGGCCGAATGCAACAAGCCGTTCAAATCGCGCTCGTAATCGAGCATCAGGCGCAGGTAGATCTCTGCCTTGGATTTGAAGTGCTTGTAGATCGTGCCTTTGCCGATACCCACGGCGTCGGCGATCATCTCGACGGTGACGCTGTCTTCACCCTGTTCGAGGAACAGCCTGAGGGCGGTATCGAGGATCTCTTGTTCGCGGCGGCGAAACTCACGGACCTTACGAGGTTCTTTCTGCATAGGAAGGACTGGTTGACAATCGAAGCCGATTATTATGCCTAACTTGCAGGAAATTGCACGGATCATCCAACCATGTCTATGTTTCACGATGAGTTCGAGCAGGCCCCGGGCCTGTGCTATCTGAACCATGCTGCCGTGGCGCCGTGGCCTAGACGCAGTGCCGATGCGGTGGCGCGCTTCGCCCGCGACAACGTTTGCCTAGGGGCCAGCGAGTACCCGCAGTGGCTGGCTACCGAGCGGCGCTTGCGCCAGCGCCTGGCGCGGATGATCAATGCCCCAAGCTCAGGCGATATCGCGCTGGTGAAGAATACTTCCGAGGCGCTCTCGCTGGTGGCATTCGGCCTCGACTGGCAGGTGGGCGATCAGGTGGTGATCAGCGACGAAGAGTTCCCTTCCAACCGAATCGTCTGGCAAGCCCTGGCCGATCAGGGCGTGCAGGTGATTCAGGTAAGCCTCGCTGGCGACGAGCCAGAAACGGCGCTGCTGGCCGCTTGCACTGAGCACACCCGCCTGCTGGCGGTCAGCGCGGTACAGTTCGCCAGCGGCTTGCGCCTGGACTTGGCCCGCCTGGGCCAGGCTTGCCAGCTACGTGGCGTGCTGTTCTGCGTCGATGCCATCCAGCAGATCGGCGCCCTGCCCTTCGATGTACAGCATTATCAATGCGACTTTGCCATGGCTGATGGCCATAAATGGATGCTCGGGCCTGAGGGGCTCGGGGTGTTCTACTGCCGCGCGGCGCTGCGACCACGCCTCAAGCTGCACGCCTATGGCTGGCACATGCTGGAACATCTAGGCGATTTCGAGCGTGAACACTGGCAAATTGCCCGCAGCGCACGTCGGTTCGAGTGCGGCAGCCCGAACATGCTCGGTGCCTGTGCGCTGGACGCTAGCCTGTCGCTGCTTGAGGAAGTGGGCATGGACAGCGTTGCACAGCAGCTACAGCGGCGCGTCGAGCAATTGCTCGAGGGGCTTTCGGCTATCCCAGGGGTAATGTTGCTTAGCCCGCGTGAGCCAGAACGCCGGGGCGGCATCGTGACGTTCGCTATTGACGGGCATGACAGTGGCTGGGTTTTCCAGCAGATGAGCGAGCAACGCGTGATCTGTGCAAAACGCGGCGGCGGTGTGCGCTTATCACCGCACTTCTACACCTCAGAGTGGATCATCGACGAAACACTTCGACATATTCGGCGAATTGCCATGCACTGAATGCGCTATGGATCCCGCACGTATTCCAAATCTGTTTAAAAAACGACCAGCTGTCGCTGGCACTGCGCCAAACCTGACCAATACTTGAAGTGTTGGCGCGGCGCATCCCCCCAAGTGGCGCGCCGATAAAGGTGCTCAGGGACCGCGTACCTTTGTTTTACTCCTAATGGTCTTAACCCGGATTCCCCCCCCAGAACCCGGGTTTTTTTTGGGCTGTTTAAAGGGAGGATGGGCAGGTGCTGCTGTGAAGTGTTTGGTCTGGCCTCATCGCGGGCAAGCCCGCTCCTACAGGGTTAGCGATAACCGTTCGACCCGCGATAACGGCTGCAGGAATCACGCAACCCGGGCTAACGGGAACAACCGCTTGAAGTTGCCCGTGGTCTGCTCAGCCAACTGCTCATAGCTGACACCGCGCAGCGAGGCGATGTACTCAGCCACTTCACGCACGTACTGCGGCAGATTCGGCTTGCCGCGGTGGGGAATCGGCGCCAGATAGGGCGAATCGGTTTCCACCAGCAGACGATCAGCCGGCACCTGGCGAGCCACCTCACGCAGGGCATCGGCATTGCGGAAGGTGACGATGCCGGACAACGAGATGTAGTAACCCAGGTCCAACGCGGCCTTGGCCATCTCCCAGTCTTCGGTGAAGCAGTGCAGCACGCCGGCTTGCGGCAGATTGACCTCGCGCAGCAATGCCAAGGTGTCAGCCCGTGCCGCGCGGGTGTGGACGATCACCGGCTTGCCGGTCTGGCGCGACGCTTCCAGGTGCAGGCGGAAAGACGCCTGCTGCAACTCAGCGGCCTCAGGCTCGTAGTGATAATCCAGGCCAGTTTCGCCGATCGCCACTACGTGCGGGTGCGCCAGCTCCTTGAGCAACCAGTCAAGCGCAGGCGTCTCGCCCGGCGCCAGATCGAGCGGATGGATTCCCACCGAACAATCGACGTCGGCATATTGCTCACTGAGCGCCTTCACTGCCCCAGCGTTATCAGCGCTGACACCAATGCACAGAAAGTGGCCCACGCCGCGCTCACGGGCAGCTTGCAGGGCGGCATCGAGCGAGCCCTGATGGGCGCTGAGGTCAAGACGGTCGAGGTGGCAATGGGAATCTACGAGCATGGGAGCACGACACACAAAAAGAAATCTAAGAAAAATTACCGGGCGCCGGGCAATTGGACCCAATGGGCCAGCAAGGCTTCCAGCAACAGCACACGATTGAGGTTGGCCTTGCCCAGCACCTTCTGGCGCTGTTCAAGGATCCACGCCTGGACCTCCAGGACCTTGCCCTGCCGGCTCTTCTGCGCCAGGTACTGCACCACCTTGCGCATATCAGCCAAGCCTAACCCCTCCTCGTCCTGGGTCAATTGATAACGCAGGATCAACTGCGACCAATCGAAGAACCAGTCGAACAGTTGCAGCAGCGGCACGGTGTTCCACGCCTCGGCCAGCTGGCTGGGGGACTGTTGCTGCTTGAGCAGCTTCTTTACCCCATCAGTGACCAGTGCACGCTGATCGCGTACACCCTGCGCTTGTAGGCTGACCGCCATCAGCGGTGAACCGGCCGCCAGGGTCAGCAGCTCTTCGCGCTCGGTCTCGTCACTGTCGGGCAAAGCGCTGGCCAGCCAGGCCTGGCTCTGGGCCAGGCTTGGTTGCGGGCAGGTGACCTGCTGGCAGCGGCTCTTGATGGTTGGCAACAAGCGACTGGGTTGGTGGCTGACCAGCAGCAACACGGTATCGCCAGAGGGCTCTTCCAGGCTTTTCAGCAAAGCGTTGGAGGCGTTGATATTCATCGCCTCCACCGGCTCGATCAAGATCACCTTGCGCCCGCCCAACTGCGCCGTTTGCACGACGAACGCCACCAACTCACGGACCTGATCAACCTTGATCGGCTTATCGGCCTCTTCCGGCTCGAGGATGAAGTTGTCCGGGTGGCTACCGGCCTTGAGCAGTAGGCACGACTTGCACTGGCCACAGGCATCAAGCCCCTGCGGTTGCTGGCACAGCAAACGCGCCATCAGCCGCTCGGCCAGGGCGCGTTTGCCAATACCTTGCGGCCCATGCAGCAGATAGGCATGGGCGTGCTGGCTACGACCGGCCAACTGCTGCCAGATCGACTGCTGCCAGGGGTAGGCCTCAGCCACGGCAACGCTCCAGGATGCCCGGCAGCAAACCGTCGATGGCCCGCTGCACAGCGTCCAGGGACTGGCCAGCATCGACAATGCTGTAACGCTGTGGCTCACCTTTGGCGCGCTCAAGATAGGCCTGACGCACCGCTTCGAAGAACGCTTGGCCCTCTTGCTCGAAGCGGTCCAGGCGACCGCGCGCAGCAGCCCGTGCCAAGCCGACCTCAATCGGCAGATCGAAGACCAGGGTCAGGTCCGGACGTAGCTCGCCCTGAACGAAGTTTTCCAGAATGGCGATGCGCTCCACCGGCAGGCCACGCCCACCGCCTTGGTAGGCGTAGGTGGCATCGGTGAAGCGATCGCACAACACCACCGCGCCGCGCGCCAGGGCCGGCCGGATCACCTGGGCCAGGTGCTGGGCACGGGCAGCGAACATCAGCAGCAGCTCAGTATCAGCCGCCATGCACTCGTCACTGGGCGCCAGCAGTAGCTCGCGGATCTGCTCGGCCACGGGCGTACCACCAGGCTCACGGGTCAGCACCACGTCCAGCCCCTGCTCGCGCAGACGCTGCGCCAGGTATTCGCGGTTGGTGCTCTTGCCCGCGCCTTCGGGGCCTTCCAGGGTAATAAACAAGCCGCTCACGGGCAGTCCTTAATGTTGTTCGTCAGGTACCGGCGCATCGGCTGGCACAGGGTCGGTAGCAGGGGCGTCGGCCTCGGGCGCCGGGTTATCGCCTGGCGCTTGGTTGGCGTCGGCCGGCGCTTCACCGTTCTCAGCAGGCGCCTGGCTTGGCGCTACGCCCCCTTCTACCCCTGGCTGGGCCTGTGGCGCGGGGCTGGAGCGGTAGTCGGCGCGGCGCTTGAGTTGGTACTCGCGCACTGCGGTGTTGTGATCGTCGAGGTCGTCGGAGAACACATGGCTGCCGTCGCCACGGGCGACGAAGTACAGGCTGGTGCCATTGGACGGATTCAACGCGGCATGGATCGCCTCACGCCCGACCATGGCGATCGGCGTCGGCGGCAGGCCGCTGATGGTGTAGGTGTTGTAGGGCGTCGGCTCACGCAGGTCGGCACGGGTAATCCTGCCGTTGTAACGCTCACCCATGCCGTAGATCACCGTCGGATCGGTCTGCAGCATCATGCCCAGGCGCAGACGGCGCACGAATACCCCGGCGATCTGCCCACGTTCCTGCGGTATGCCGGTTTCCTTTTCCACCAGCGAGGCCATGATCAGCGCCTGGTAAGGGTCGCGGTACGGTAGGTCGCTGACCCGCTCAGCCCACTCTTTGGCCAGCACCTCTTCCAGGCGCATGTAGGCCTGCTGGAGCAATTCGACATCGCTCATGCCGCGCACGAAGCGATAGGTGTCAGGGAAGAAGCGCCCCTCGGGGAACACGCCGGTATGGCCAAGCTTGTCCATCACCTCAGCGTCGGACAACCCTTCGAGGGTGTGCTTGATCTTTTCGTGCTTGGCCACGGCGGCGCGGACCTGGCGGAAGGTCCAGCCCTCGACCAGGGTCAGATTGTACTGCACCACATCACCCCGACGCCAAGCGTCGAACAGCTGTTCCACGGTCATGCCTGGGGTCAGGCGGTATTCACCGGTATGCAGCGGCGTGCCGGCCATATTGAAGCGCCAATACAGGCGCAGCCAGACCGCGTCGTCCAGCAGCCCTTCGCTTTGCATGCGATAGAACATACGGTTGGGCGTGGTGCCGTTGGGTACGTCGAGCATGCGTTCTTGCTCAACGTGCAGCGGCTGCTCCAGGACCGAATGGACCTTCCAGGCCGACCAGCCCAATGCCAGGCCGGCAAGGATAAGGCCCATTTCCAGCAGCAGCAGGAATTTGCGTCTCACGAATCAGGTATCCAGTAGCGTACGGGCAACGGCCTGCAGTTTACGGGTGAGCGGCCCCGGCGGCCAGTCGAGCGTGTGTGCAGGGCACTCACGCACGGGCCAAATTCCATACACGCTGTTGCAAACGAAGACTTCGTCGGCCTGCTCCAGGTCCGCCAGCTCAAGGTCTCGCACCTCAAACGGGATACCCAGCACTGACGCCTGCTGCAGCAACGCTGCGCGCATCACTCCAGCCACGCCGCAACGACTCAGGTCGGCAGTCAGCAAGACGCCATCGCGAACCAGAAACAGATTGCTGTAGACGCCTTCGATCAGCCGCCCTTGGGTATCACGCATCAGCCCTTCGGCATGCTCGGCGTCCTGCCATTCGGCACGGGCCAGCACCTGCTCAAGGCGATTGAGATGTTTGAGCCCGGCCAACAGCGGTTGTTCCGCCAGACGCGTCTGACAGGCGAACAGGCGCACGCCTCGCTCGGCATTGGCGGCGGGATAAGCTGGCAGCGGGCTGCCTTGCACAATGCGTCGCGCCGGTGATCCGGCAGCAGGCCCATAGCCGCGCAGGCCGTCGCCGCGGGTGAGGATAAGCTTGGCCACGCCATCGCCAAGCTGGCTGGCGTAACGCGTCAGTTCATCGCGAATCAGGGGGAAATCGGCTTCGATCGCCAGGCGCTGGCAACCCAACGCCAGGCGTTCGAGATGCAGCTCCAGCAAGCTCGGCCTACCGGAGTGCACGGCAATGGTCTCGAACAGACCATCGCCGTAGGCCAGTCCACGATTGTGCAGATTCACCGCAGTCGCAGGCTGACCGTCGATCCAGCTGTGCATCAGTCGGCGAACCGGCGGAATACCAGCGAACCGTTGGTTCCACCAAAGCCGAACGAGTTGGACAGCACCACATCGATCGGCATGCTGCGAGCTTGATGCGGCACGAAGTCCAGGTCGCAACCTTCGTCCGGCTCATCCAGGTTGATGGTCGGCGGCGCCATCTGGCTGTTGATCGCCAGGACGCTGAAGATCGCCTCCACCGCACCCGCCGCACCGAGCAAGTGGCCGGTCATCGACTTGGTCGAGCTGACTGCCAGCTTGTAGGCGTGCTCGCCGAATACGCGCTTGATCGCGGCCACTTCAGCGATGTCGCCGGCAGGGGTCGAGGTGCCGTGGGCGTTGATGTAGCTGACCTGCTCAGGCTGGATGCCGGCATCGCGCAAGGCGTTGGCCATGCAGCGGGCAGCGCCTTCACCCGAATCAGGTGGCGAGGTCATGTGGTAGGCGTCACCGCTCATGCCGAAACCAACCAGCTCGGCATAAATGGTCGCACCACGCGCCTTGGCGTGCTCGAGCTCTTCGAGCACCAGCGCACCGGCACCGTCGGAGAGTACGAAGCCATCCCGACCCTTGTCCCACGGACGGCTGGCCCGGGTCGGCTCGTCATTGCGCGTCGACAGCGCACGCGAGGCGCCAAAGCCACCCATGCCCAGGCCACACGCGGCCATCTCGGCACCGCCGGCGATCATCACGTCAGCTTCGCCGTAGGCAATGTTGCGCGCGGCCATGCCGATGCAATGGGTGCCGGTGGTACAAGCCGTGGCAATGGCGTAGTTCAGCCCTTGCAGACCCAGATGGATCGACAGGAAGCCGGAAATCATATTGATGATCGAACCTGGCACGAAGAACGGCGAAATGCGCCGCGGGCCCTGCTCGTGCAGGGTCCGGCTGGTTTCTTCGATATTGGTCAGACCGCCAATGCCCGAGCCCATGGCCACGCCAATGCGCTCGCGGTTGGCATCGGTGATGTCCAGCCCGGCGTTGCGCACTGCCTGAAAGCCCGCTGCCAAGCCGTACTGAATGAACAGGTCAAGCTTGCGTGCTTCCTTGGCCGACAGGTACTGCTCGACTTCGAAGCCCTTGACCGAGCCGCCAAAACGGGTTGAGTAAGCGGTCAGGTCCGTGTGTTCGATCGGACCGATGCCACTGCGGCCAGCCAGAATGCCCTGCCAGGTGCTCGGTACATCGGTACCCAGTGGCGACAGCATACCCATACCGGTGACCACGACGCGTCTACGCGACACAGTACTCTCCTCATTTTCTAATAACAGAGTCTCTTGCCATTGCATCCAGGACTCGGAATGCAATGGCAACAAACTCTTGATTCACGGTTCTCGCAAAGAAAAAACCGCACGCCAGCAAAGGCAGTGCGGTTTTTCCCGACAAGAAGCGTCGACTACAAACGTCTTAGGCCTTGTGGCTGTTGACGTAGTCGATGGCAGCTTGAACGGTAGTGATCTTCTCGGCTTCTTCGTCAGGGATTTCGGTCTCGAATTCCTCTTCCAGAGCCATCACCAGCTCAACGGTGTCAAGCGAATCGGCACCCAGGTCATCGACGAAGGACTTCTCGTTGGTCACTTCCTCTTCCTTGACGCCCAGTTGCTCGGCGACGATTTTCTTGACGCGTTCTTCGATGGTGCTCATACCTAGTTTTCACTCCTAATGGACATATGTCAGGCAGCTGGCCGGTGACCAAGTTTATAGCAAGACGTTTGCTTTTCAAGCGGAACGCGCCCTGCCATACCCCATTGAATAGTCACCCAACCCTCTGTCCGGAATCTGGTTGCAGCTTTATAACGGATTTTAGGCTCGGAGTATGACTCTTTTTTGAACCAATCCGTCACATTGAGTTGCGGTGTTACATGTACATCCCGCCGTTCACCGGCACGGTAGCGCCAGTGACGTAGGCTGCGCCGTCGGATGCCAGGAAGGCCACCACTTTGGCGATTTCATCAGCCTGACCCAGGCGGCCCAGCGGAATCTGGGTTTGCAGCGCTTCACGCTGCGCTTCGGGCAATTCACGGGTCATGTCGGTATCGATGAAGCCAGGAGTGACCGAGTTGACGGTGATATTGCGCGAACCCACTTCACGCGCCAGGGCGCGGCTGAAGCCTTCCAGGCCTGCCTTGGCGGCGGCGTAGTTTACCTGACCGACGTTGCCCATGGCACCCACAACCGAACCGATGCTGATGATACGACCCCAGCGCGCCTTGGTCATGCCACGCAGCACGCCCTTGGACAAGCGGTACAAGCTGTTGAGGTTGGTGTCGACCACGTCGAACCACTCGTCGTCTTTCATCCGCAGCATCAGGTTGTCGCGGGTGATGCCGGCGTTGTTGACCAGGATCGCGGTAGCGCCGAACTGCTCCTGAATGGCCGCAAGAACGGCGGTGACCGACTCTTCGCTGGTCACGTTCAGCTCCATGCCGGTACCGGTGATGCCGTGCTCCTTGAGGGTGGCGGCGATGCGCTCTGCGCCCGAGGCCGAGGTCGCGGTACCGATCACGGTCGCGCCCTGGCGGCCCAGTTCGAGGGCGATAGCCTGGCCGATGCCTCGGCTCGCGCCGGTGACCAGTGCAACTTTACCTTGCAGGCTCATGCAAGCTTCTCCAAATTCAGGCCAGCGCCGCACGGGTGGCGGCGACGGCGTCAGGGGTATTGAGGTTGTAGGTGGTCACGCCGTCAGCGCAACGCTTGTTCAGGCCAGCCAGGACCTTGCCCGGGCCGCACTCGACCAGGTTGACCGCGCCGTTGGCAGCCAGGGTCTGCACACACTCGACCCAGCGCACTGGCTTGTACAGCTGCTCGAGCAGGTCGCGCTTGAGCGCATCGAGATCAGCGGCGATGCCAGCGGTAACGTTCTGTACTACCGGGATCTGCGGGGCTTTCCAGTCGATGGCGTTGACGTGCTCGGCGAAACGCTCGGCGGCCGGCTTCATCAGGGCACAGTGCGACGGTACGCTGACCGCCAGTGGCAGGGCGCGCTTGGCACCGGCCTCTTTGCACAGCTCCATGGCACGATCGACCGCAGCCTTGTTGCCGGCAATCACAACCTGGCCCGGCGAGTTGAAGTTCACCGCGCTGACCACTTCATCTTCAGCCGCCTTGGCGCAGATCTCGACTACCACGGCATCGTCCAGGCCAAGGATCGCGGCCATGGCACCGTGACCGGACGGCACGGCTTCCTGCATCAACTGACCGCGACGCTCGACCAGGCGAACGGCGTCTTTCAGCGACAGGCTGCCAGCGGCGACCAGCGCGCTGTACTCGCCCAGGCTGTGACCTGCGACGAAGGCAGGTTGTGCGCCGCCCTCTTCCAGCCACAAGCGCCACAAGGCGATGGACGCGGTGAGGATCGCCGGCTGGGTCTTGTCGGTTTGATTGAGTTGTTCTTCCGGGCCTTCCTGAACCAGCTTCCACAGGTCGTAACCCAGAGCCTCGGAGGCCTCCTTGAAGGTCTCGATGATCACCGGCTTTTCGGCGCCGAGTTCAGCAAGCATGCCCAGCGACTGGGAACCTTGGCCGGGAAAGACGAATGCGAGGGATGCAGACATTGAACAAGCCCTTATGATCTTGTCGTCGGATAGGGTGCGCCGAGCCTAAGGCTGGACGCGCAATCTGAAAACTTGGATGAAAACGAAAACCAAGCGGTCACATTTAACCACTTCATGGCGATTATGCCTAAGGCAGCAAGTCCTCCAGGCGACCATGCAAGCGCTGCGGCAGGTTTTCCTGGATCTCGATCAGCGCGCGCTGGATTGCGCTCTGCAAGCCCTCGACGCCCGCCGAGCCATGGCTTTTGATGACGATACCCTGCAAGCCGAGAAAGCTCGCGCCATTGTGCCGCGCTGGAGCCAAATCGGCCTGCAGACGCTTGAGCAGCGGCAAGGCCATGGCGCCGACAGCTCGGGCGAACACGCCACCCTTGAACAGCGCCTCGATGCGCGCACTGATCATGGTCGCCAGGCCTTCGCTGGACTTGAGCAGAATATTGCCGACAAAACCGTCGCACACCACCACGTCAGCCTCACCCCGGTACAGGCCGTCACCTTCGACGAAACCTATGTAGTTAAGGCCGCGGGCATTCTGCAACAGCGTGGCAGCCAGCTTGACCTGCTGGTTGCCCTTGATGTCTTCGGTGCCAATATTGAGCAACGCCACGCGCGGGCGATGAATGCCCAGCGCCTGGGCCGCGACCGAGCCCATCACCGCGAACTGGAAGAGGTTCTCGGCGCTGCAATCGACATTAGCGCCCAGGTCGAGCAACTGGCAGAAGCCTGACTGGGTCGGAATCGCCGCCACCATCGCCGGCCGGTCGATACCCGGCAGGGTCTTGAGCACGAAACGCGACAAGGCCATCAGCGCACCGGTATTGCCGGCACTCACGCAGGCCTGCGCCTTGCCATCACGCACTAATTCGAGGGCGACGCGCATCGACGAGTCAGGCTTACCGCGCAATGCCTGAGAAGGCCGCTCGTCCATGCCCACCACTTCGCTGGCGGCCACGATTTGCAGGCGCGCGCGATCCGCAGCCGAGAGGCCACTGACAAGATCTTCAAGAAGGGAGGGTTGACCGACGAGGGTCAGGTGTAGCGAGGGAGTAGCCGAGAGGCAAGCGATACTTGCCTGGACAATGCTGCGGGGACCGAAGTCCCCGCCCATTGCGTCGATCGCGATGATCTGAGCGGACAAGATTTACTCGTCAGCGCCCTTGTCGATCACTTTGCGACCACGGTATACGCCTTCTGGCGATACGTGGTGGCGCAGGTGTACTTCACCGGTGCTTTTCTCTACCGACAGCGCGTTTTCCGACAAGGCGTCGTGCGAACGGCGCATGTCACGGGCAGAGCGGGATTTTTTGTTCTGCTGAACAGCCATAATTGATTAACTCCTAAACGTTTGGGTCACGCTTTAACTGCGCCAAGACACTGAACGGGTTGGACCGCGTTACCTCGTCCTTGCTCGATTCGGGCTCGTCTGCGCCCGCCGGCTGCTGGCATTCTTCCGGATGATGAGCAGGCACGATGGGCAAGGCGAGCAAAAGCTCTTCCTCGATCAGCGCCTGCAGATCCAAAGGATCTTCGCCCAGTTCCAGCACGTCATAGCCTTTCGGCAACGACTGGGTATTCGCACCCTCCTTCACCACAGCGTAGGAACACTCGCTGTGAATCGGCAGGGTGACCAGCTCAAGACAACGCTGGCAAACCATTTTGACTTCGACGTCGAGCTCACTGTGGATAACCACAGCGTTCTGTTCGTCTCGTTCAAAATCGAACTTCGCCTGCACCGTACCGACATTGTCGGAAAGCGGGTCGCAGAGTCTTTCCAAATCAGCGAGTTGCAGCGAACCTTGGAGGGTTACGCCACGATCGGCTAATTTGCGCGGGTCAACGTGAGGTGGAATCGGGTCATTCAACATAGGCGCAGCATTCTAGGGATGCCCCCCGCCCCTGTCAAAGGAAATTCGGCGGCATCTGACATGTTAGAATCGGATGATCTGCCCAGGAGTCTACCATGCTTCCCCTGTTACTGGCTTCCAGCTCCCCTTACCGGCGCGAACTGCTCGAGCGCCTGCGCCTGCCCTTTACCTGGGCAAGCCCCGATATAGACGAGCAGCGCCTGGATGACGAGCCGGCTGTCGAACTGGTTCGACGCCTGGCCCAACAGAAAGCCGAGGCACTCGCGCACAGCCACCCTGATCATCTGATCATTGGCTCTGACCAGGTTGCCGTGCTGGGCGAACAGATCCTTGGCAAGCCGCATACCTTCGATCGGGCGTGCGAGCAGCTGCTTGCGGCGAGCGGACAGCACGTTACCTTCCTCACCGGCCTGGCGCTATACAACAGCCAGACAGGCCAGTGCCAGGTCGACTGCGTGCCATTTACCGTTGCGATGCGTGAACTGGACCGGGGGCGCGTTGAGCGCTACCTGAGGACCGAGCAGCCGTTTGACTGTGCTGGCAGCTTTAAAGCGGAAGGGTTGGGCGTGAGCCTGTTTCAGAGCACCCATGGCTGCGATGCGACCAGCCTGATCGGGCTGCCACTGATTCGGCTGGTGGATATGCTGCTTAAGGAGGGCGTGCAGATTCCTTGAGAATTTTGGGGGCGCTTTGCCCCCAGACTCGTTCAACCTTAACGCAGGGTCGGCCCCTGGAACCCCATCCACATGGCCAAATGCTCAGCCACGCTGGCGCCAATGCGCTTGGAGAAACGATCGAACGGCGATTCCTGGACAGTGAAATCGACCAGGTTCTTCTCACCGACAATATCCCGTGCCACATAGCTGGCACTACCCAGACCATCCACCAACCCAAGCGCCTTGGCCTGCTCACCCGACCAGATCAGGCCGCTGAACAGCTCTGGATGCTCTTTGTCCTTCAGGCGCTCGCCGCGACCCTGCTTGACCATGGCAATGAACTGCTGATGGGTCGTGTTGAGCACACCTTGCCAGAACTCGGTCTCTTCAGGCTTGGCTGGCGAGAACGGATCAAGAAACGCCTTGTGCTCACCGGCGGTGTAGGTACGACGCTCCACCCCGAGCTTGTCCATAGTGCCGACAAAGCCATAGCCCGCTGCGGTCACGCCGATCGAACCGACCAGGCTCGCCTTGTCGGCGTAGATCTCGTCCGCCGCACTGGCGATGTAATACGCACCCGAAGCCCCCAGATCGGCGATCACCGCATACAACTTGATCTGCGGGTACTCGGCACGCAGGCGACGGATCTCGTCATACACATAACCGGACTGCACCGGGCTGCCGCCCGGGCTGTTGATGCGCATCACCACGGCCTTGGTCTTGGCGTCCTTGAACGCCTCACGCAGGCTCTTGACGATATTGTCGGCGCTGGCGGCCTCCTGGTCAGCAATGATGCCACGCACTTCGACCAACGCCGTATGGCTGTCGCTGCGCGAGGCAGTGCTATCCATGCTCATCAGCGGCGAGAACAGGAACAGGATGCCGAACAGATAGAGGAACGTCAGCAGCTTGAAGAAGATGCCCCACCGCCGCGCTCGGCGCTGCTCTTGCACACCGGCCAGCAGGGTCTTTTCCAGCAGCTTCCAGCTCTTGCGATCTTCGTCCTCGACCACCTCGGTCTTGGGCGCTTTCCACTCGTCAGCCATGCTCACCTACCTTGGAATTGAAGTTGCGCCGAACCGCTCAACCACTGGCGCAACTGGGAAAAATGATCAATACAGACCTGCGGACCGAATTCAGCCAGCGCCTGCAGCGACATCGCGCCGTAGCCCACCGCCACCGAATGCATCCCGGCATTGCTGGCCATCTGCAGATCGAACGCCGAATCTCCGACCATCAGCGCCTGCCCAGGTTCGACCTGGCAATGCGCGAGAATTTCTTCAAGCATCAGCGGATGAGGCTTGCCACGGGTTTCGTCGGCCGCCCGGGTGATGTCGAAAAATTGCTCCCAGCCATTGGCCTTGAGCACCCGATCCAGGCCGCGACGCGCCTTGCCGGTTGCCACCGCCAGACGATAGCCCTCGGCACGAAAGGCATCCAGCGACTCCAGCACGCCTTCGAACAGCGGCGAAGGCTGCTGATCGAGCGCCATGTAGACGTCAGCGTAGTGCTGACGGAACACCTCGACCTGGACCGGCTGAAGATGGGGATAGAGCACCGAGATCGCCTCGCTCAACGCCAGGCCAATGATGCCCTTTACCGCATCTTCGGCGCTTGGCGCCTCGCCTGCACGCTCGGCCGCCAGGTTCATGGCCAGGACAATCCGCCCGATCGAGTCGGCCAACGTGCCATCCCAATCGAAGATCAACAGCTCGTAGCGTTTACTCATCGACAATCAGCTCGCACTCAAGCGCTCCACGGTCTTGGCCCACATCTCATCGACCGGCGCCTCGATCTTCAGCTCGCCGCCATCGGGCAGCGGCACGGTCAGGGCATAGGCATGCAGGAACAGGCGCTTGCCCCCCAGCTCACGGATCTCGCGAGTGAAGTCCTCGTCACCGTACTTGCTGTCGCCGGCGATCATGTGCCCGGCATGCAGGGTGTGTACGCGGATCTGGTGCGTACGGCCGGTAATCGGCCGCGCCTCGACCATGGTGGCGAACTCACCAAAGCGGCGCAGCACGCGGAACAGGGTCAGCGCGTCCTTGCCTTCGTCATTGATTTCGACCATGCGCTCGCCCGAGCGCAGGTTGCTCTTTTGCAGCGGCGCATTGACCTGCTTCTTCGAGGTCGGCCAGTGACCGCGCACCAGCGCCATGTAACGCTTGTCGACACCATCACCGCGCAGGGCGGCATGCAGGTGGCGCAACATGCTACGTTTCTTGGCGATCATCAACAGGCCGGAAGTGTCGCGATCCAGGCGGTGAACCAGCTCCAGCTCCTTGGCATCCGGGCGCAGCTGACGCAGCGCCTCGATCACCCCAAAGCTCAGGCCGCTGCCGCCATGCACGGCGATACCGGCTGGCTTGTTGAGCACGATCAGCGCCTTGTCTTCATAGACAATCGCTGCCTCCAGGCGCTGCAACAGCGCCTGGGCGACCGGTACCGGCTCGTCGCGCTCAGGCAGTCGGACGGGCGGTACCCGCACGATGTCGCCGGCCTGGATCTTGTACTCAGGCTTGACTCGCCCCTTGTTGACCCGCACCTCACCCTTGCGCAGGATGCGGTAGACCAGGGTCTTGGGCACGCCCTTGAGGGCCGTGATAAGGAAATTGTCGATACGTTGGCCGGCAAGCTCCGGCGCGACTTCGATCAGCTGAACGCCGGAAGTCGGAGGGGTATTGGTCGTCATTGCTCGATCATAACAATTTTTTATGGAATTGAAGCACTTAATCATTACTGCTATAGTCGCGAACGCCGCCAAAAGCGGCAGGCCAGCGGCACCTGGCTCTACGCCGGGCCCTGACCATCGCAATTCTCGAGGACGCGAGGCCGTCCTACGGGGTTTTCGCCAGTTTACCGAAATGCCTGGAATCGCCACCAGCGCCGAGTAGAGAAGACCGAAAAAAAACGACAAGCGCGGTGTTTCACCTGCTTTCCCGCTTCTTTTCGCTGGACCTCTGCCCCGCCACCGTCGCTTCCGCGTCACACCCGGCGAATGCTTCGGAAATACCTGCCTTGGACATGAATGGCGTCAGCTTCTGAATCGAAGCTGGCGAAAAATGCAACCCGTTGCGGATTCAGCGCGCGGCAGCACCCGAATTTTCAGGGATACGTGCAGGGTGGAGATGTACAGCCTCCCGGATCGTGTAGCACGGCGTTCGGCCACCGGCCCTCTGTAATGGCCCGGCGAGCGAGCCTCGATGTTCTCCAGATGCCTACGGGCGTCCACGATTCACTGGCTGATTCCTCCTCCTGACTGAGTGCACTTGGCACCGCAGCAACAGGACGCGTCGTCGCGACCACGGCAGGCTGGGCAACCGGCTGGTGCCGAATGTCGCCGACACGGGGGTGGCTCGCTACCCTTTGCGCACCTTGGCACCGACCATGAGAAGTCGTGTGTGCCGAACGCCGTTTCCGGCAGCCCGGAAACCGACGGTACAACATGAAAAGAATGCTGATTAACGCAACTCAACCCGAAGAGTTGCGTGTAGCCCTGGTGGATGGCCAACGCCTCTACGACCTGGATATCGAATCCGGCGCCCGTGAGCAGAAAAAGGCCAACATCTACAAAGGCAAGATCACCCGGATCGAGCCCAGCCTCGAAGCCGCCTTCGTCGACTTCGGCTCCGACCGTCACGGCTTCCTGCCGCTGAAGGAAATCTCCCGCGAGTACTTCAAAAAGGCCCCTGAAGGCCGCGTCAACATCAAGGAAGTGCTCAGCGAAGGCCAGGAAGTCATCGTCCAGGTCGAGAAGGAAGAGCGCGGCAACAAAGGCGCCGCCCTGACCACCTTCATCAGCCTGGCTGGCCGCTACCTGGTACTGATGCCGAACAACCCCCGCGCAGGCGGTATTTCCCGTCGCATCGAAGGCGAAGAGCGCAACGAACTGCGCGAAGCCCTCAATGGCCTGACCGTGCCGGGCGACATGGGCCTGATCGTGCGCACTGCCGGCCTTGGTCGCAGCAGCGAAGAAATGCAGTGGGACCTGGACTACCTGCTGCAACTGTGGACCGCAATTAAAGAAGCCTCGCTGGACCGCACTGCGCCGTTCCTGATCTACCAGGAAAGCAACGTCATCATCCGCGCGATCCGCGACTACCTGCGCCAGGACATCGGCGAAGTGCTGATCGACAGCATCGATGCCCAGGAAGAAGCCCTGACCTTCATCCGCCAGGTGATGCCGCAGTACGCCAGCAAGGTCAAGCTGTACGAAGACAGCGTACCGCTGTTCAACCGTTTCCAGATCGAAAGCCAGATCGAGACCGCCTTCCAGCGCGTGGTCGACCTGCCTTCCGGCGGTTCGATCGTGATCGATCCGACCGAAGCCCTGGTGTCCATCGACATCAACTCGGCGCGCGCCACCAAAGGCAGCGACATCGAAGAAACCGCTCTGCAGACCAACCTGGAAGCGGCCGAGGAAATCGCCCGTCAATTGCGTCTGCGTGATATCGGCGGCCTGATCGTCATCGACTTCATCGACATGACCCCAGCCAAGAACCAGCGCGCCGTCGAAGAGCGTGTGCGCGAGTGCCTTGAAGCTGACCGCGCCCGCGTCCAGGTTGGCCGCATTTCGCGCTTCGGCCTGCTGGAAATGTCCCGTCAGCGCCTGCGCCCATCGCTGGGCGAGAGCAGCGGCATCGTCTGCCCACGCTGCTCGGGCACCGGTATCATCCGTGACGTCGAGTCGCTGTCGCTGGCAATCCTGCGCCTGATCGAAGAAGAAGCCCTGAAAGACCGCACTGCTGAAGTGCGTGCCCAAGTGCCAATCCCGGTGGCCGCGTTCTTGCTCAACGAGAAACGCAACTCGATCACCAAGATCGAACTGCGCACGCGCGCACGGATCATCATCCTGCCGAACGATCACCTGGAAACCCCGCACTTCGAAGTCCAGCGCCTGCGCGACGACAATCCGGACGTGCTGACCAACCAGTCCAGCTACGAAATCGCTGCCACCGAAACCGAGGAAGCGCCGCAACCGACCGCCGCCACTCGCACCCTGGTTCGCCAGGAAGCAGCGGTCAAGACGGCCCCGGCCCGCACCAACGCTCCGGTTCCTGCCGCCGCATCAGAACAGCCCGCCGCCCCTGCCGCAGCAGCTGCCAATGCGCCTGAGCCAAGCCTGTTCAAAGGCCTGGTCAAGTCGCTGGTCAGCCTGTTCGCCGGCAAGGACGAGCCTGTCGCTGCACCCGCTGCCACCACCGAGAAGCCTGCTACCGAGCGCCCACAGCGCAACGAAGAGCGGCGCAACGGTCGCCAGCAGAGCCGCAACCGCAACGGCCGCCGCGATGAAGACCGCAAGCCGCGCGAAGAACGTGCCGAGCGCGCCCCGCGCGAAGAGCGTCAACCGCGTGAGGAACGCGCCCCACGTGAAGAGCGAGCACCTCGCGAAGAACGCGCTCCACGCCAGGACCGCCGCGGTAACCGTGAGGAACGCCCAGTTCGCGAACTGCGCGAACCTCTGGACGCCGCACCGGCTGCCCGCGAAGAACGCGCTCCTCGTGAAGAGCGTGCACCTCGTGAGGAGCGCGCACCACGCGAAGAACGCGCCCCTCGTGAAGAGCGCGCACCACGCGAAGAACGCGCCCCTCGTGAAGAGCGCGCACCACGCGAAGAACGCGCCCCTCGTGAAGAGCGCGCACCGCGCGAAGAACGTGCTCCTCGTGAAGAGCGTGCACCGCGCGAAGAACGTGCTCCTCGTGAAGAGCGTGCACCGCGCGAAGAACGTGCTCCTCGTGAAGAGCGTGCACCGCGTGAAGAACGCGCTCCTCGTGAAGAACGCCAGCCGCGCGCTGCCGAACAAGCCGCCGAGCAGGCAGCGGAAATCGCCGACGAGCAACTGCCAAACGAAGAGCTGCTGCAGGACGATCAACTGGAAGGCGCCGATGGCGAGCGTCCACGTCGCCGCTCCCGTGGCCAGCGTCGTCGCAGCAACCGTCGCGAACGTCAGCGCAATGCCAATGGCGAGCTGATCGATGGCGATGAAGAAGCCACTGATGAGCAGCAGCCACAGCAGCACCAAGCGACCGAACTGGGTGCCGAACTGGCAGCTGGCCTGGCCGTCACCGCTGCCGTTGCCACCAGCAACATCAGCGCTGAAGCTGAGGCCCAGGCCAATCAACAGGCTGAAATCGCCACTGCCGAGGCCCCAGAGGCTGCGACAGGCGAAGTCATCGCCCTGCCATCTGAGCCTAACGCCCAGGTAGAACAAACCGTTGCCGCCGCACCTGTGGTCGAGCAGCCGTTCAGCGAGCCGGTAGCTGTGGTCGAGCCGAGCGCCGAGCCAGTTGTCGAAGTGGTGCCGCAAGCTGTGGTTGAAGCGCCTGTCGCTGAAGCTGCTGAGCCACAAGTTGCTGTCGAGACTGTAGCGATCGAAACTCCAGCGGTTGAATCGGGTGAAGCCGAGAAAGCGCCGGAAGTTGCCGAAGCTGCACCGGTCGCACCGGTCGAGGCGCCAGTAGCTGAGCAGCCTGCTCCGGCTGTCGAAGCCAAGCCTGAGGTTGTCGAGCCAGCACCGGTTGCCGCCGAACCTGCACCGGTAATGCTGCCTAACGGCCGCGCGCCAAACGACCCACGTGAAGTGCGTCGCCGCAAGCGTGAAGCCGAGGCCGCCGCTGCTGCCGCTGCCGCAGCACAGGCTGCTGAAGCTGCGCAACCTGAAGCCCTGGAAACAACCGAAGAGCAGAAGCCTCATCACGGTTGATTGCAACGGCTGAATGAAAAAGCCCCGCCAGTGTGAACTGGCGGGGCTTTTTCATGGCTTTTGGTAATGTGTGGCCTGTACCGGCCTTATCGCGGGGCAAGCCCGCTCCCACGCACCCCTCGCAATCGAATGATTTGCGTGGGAGCGGGCTTGCCCCGCGATGAGGCCATCACAGGCAGGCCATCAATACAGATTTGGCTCCATCTCCAGCTCAACCCCAAACCGCTCGAGAATATCCGCCTGGATCTTGCGCGCCAGCTCATGCAGCTGAACCCCGGTCGCGTGGCCATAATTGACCAGCACCAGCGACTGCAAACGATGCACGCCCGCATCACCCTCACGATGCCCCTTCCAACCCGCCTGCTCGATCAACCAGCCCGCAGCCAGCTTCACCTGGCCATTGGCCTGGGGATAAGCCACCACACTCGGATAGCGCGCACGGATCTGTGCAGTCAGGGCAGCACTGACCACCGGATTCTTGAAGAAACTGCCGGCATTACCCAGTTCGAGCGGATCCGGCAGCTTCTCGCGACGAATACTGCAGATCGCATCACTGATCGCCTGGGCAGTGGGCTGTTCGATGCCCTGCTCACTCAGACGCTGACGCACCGGCCCGTAGTCCAGGTGCGCCCGCAGCGTGCGATCGAGGGCAAAGCGTACCCGCAGGATCAGCCAACGCCCCGGCTCGCGCTTGAACAAGCTGTCGCGATAGCCGAATGCGCATTCTTCAAGGCCGAAATCACGCAGCTCGCCGGTCTGGCGATCCAGCGCCGTCAGCCCTGCGAACACATCCTTGATCTCCACTCCATAGGCACCGACGTTCTGCATCGGCGCAGCGCCTACGGTGCCAGGGATCAGGCTGAGATTTTCCAGGCCGCTCAGGCCTTGCTCCAGGCTCCACTGGACGAAGGCATGCCAGGGCTCGCCGGCCTCGGCCTCGACCACCACCCGATCGCCCTGCTCGCTCAGCACTCGGCGACCACGGCTGGCCATATGCAGCACCAGGGCGTCGATGTCATGGGTGAGCAACAGGTTGCTGCCACCACCAATCACCAGCACGGCAACGTGCCGCTGCGCCGCATCGGCCAGCGCCGCACGCACGTCATCGTCATTGCGCGCTTGAGTGAAATAGCGCGCCTTGACGTCGATGCCGAAGGTGTTGAACGGCTTGAGCGAGACCCGCTCCTGCCACTGCGCCGTCATAGCTGCCCCTTGATTTCCACGACCAGCGCCTGGCAGGCCGCCTCGATCAGGTCCAGGACCTGCTCGAAGCCGTCGGCGCCGCCGTAATACGGGTCGGGTACTTCATCCAGCGCCGCGCCATAGCGGCGCAGGAACAGATCGAGCTCAGCGCTTGCCGCGTGCGGGCGCAACGCCTGCAAATGGGCAAGGTTGCTCTTGTCCATCGCCAGCACCAAATCGTACTCGGCGAAATGGCGTGCACTGACCTGCTGGGCACGCTGCGCCGACAGGTCGTAGCCGCGGCTTAGCGCTGCACGGCAGGTACGCGCGTCGGGCGCCTTGCCCACGTGCCAGTCGCCCGTCCCGGCAGACGCTACGTGGACCTGGTCAGCCAGGCCGGCAACCTGCAATTGATGGCGTAACACGCCCTCGGCCGTTGGCGAACGGCAGATATTGCCCAGGCAGACGAACAAGACGCGCATCAAGCCTCCAGCAAGCGCCGAACGCGCTCCAGGTCTTCAGGGGTATCGACACCCACGGCAGGCGCCTCGATGGCGTCCTCGACATGAATGCGCACGCCATGCCACAGCGCCCGCAGCTGCTCCAGCGCCTCGGTTTGCTCGAGCCAGCACGGGCCCCAGCTGACGAAGTCTTGCAGGAAGCCCACGCGGTAGGCGTACATGCCGATGTGGCGACGATAAGGCACTGCCTCAGGCAGCTGCTCACGATCCTTGGCGAAGGCGTCACGCGCCCAGGGCAGCGGCGCGCGGCTGAACGTCAAGGCCAGGCCATGCTTGTCGCTGACGACTTTGACCGCGTTGGGGTTGAATACCGTCTGCGGCTCATGGATCGGCTCGGCCAGGGTGGCGATGCCCGCCTCAGGGTGCGCCGCCAGGTTGGCCGCCACCTGATCGATGATCACTGGCGGAATCAGCGGCTCGTCACCTTGCACGTTGACCACGATGGCATCGCTGGGCAGCCCCAGGTGCGCGGCGACTTCGGCCAAACGGTCGGTGCCGGATTCATGATCGGCGCGCGTCAGCAGCACTTGGGCGCCGAACGCCTGGCACACCTCGACGATGCTGGCATCGTCAGTGGCGATGACCACGCGGCTGGCACCGCTCTTACGCGCCTGCTCCCACACGTGCTGGACCATCGGCTTGCCGGCGATCAGCAGCAATGGCTTGCCCGGCAAGCGCGTCGAGCGCAGGCGAGCGGGGATCACCACGGTGAAATTCAGGCTCATTTGTCCAGACGCTCGTCGTCAGTCAGGGTGCGCGCTTCGCTTTCCAGCATGACCGGGATGCCGTCACGCACTGGATAAGCCAGGCCTGCGCCTTTGCTGATCAGCTCGGTCTTGTCGGCGCTGAGCTTGAGCGGGCCTTTAGTGATCGGGCAGGCCAGGATGTCGAGCAGTTTGGTGTCCATGGAAGCTTCCTTGAGGCCAGTGGCCGGAAAAATGAATAAGGCTCAGGGCTGACGGCGCGCAGGCAGCAACCGGTCGAGCTGAGCGTCGAACCAACCGACGAAGGCTGGCGAAGGCTGCGCTTCGACCGCCAGGTACCACCAGTCATCAGCGGCGAACGCCCGGCACTTCACCGCATCTTTTTCAGTCATTACCAGCGGCAAAGCCGGGCTGAACGTCAGCGCCTGGGCAGAGAACTGCGCATGGTCGGCGAAAGGATGCGGCACAGGCTGCCAGTTTAGCCCCAGCAGGGTGTTGAAGAAACGTTGTGGGTTACCGATACCAGCCACCGCGTGCAGGGCCTGGCCAGGAGGAAAATGCTCAAGCGAATGGCGCTCGCCGCTGCGCAGGTTGATCAGCGCTGAGGGCTGCAACTGGAAGGCAAAACCGCCATCACGGTCGCCGCTCGCGCCGTTGTACAGAACGGCATCCGCGTCTTGGAGACGCTCGACCGGCTCACGCAGCGGGCCTGCCGGCAGGCAGCGGCCATTGCCCAGGCCACGCGCAGCATCGATCAGCACCAGCTCAAGGTCGCGGGCCAGGCGATAATGCTGCATGCCGTCGTCACACAAGATCAGGTCCAGCGGCTCGCTGGCCAACAGCGCCTGCACGGCGCGGGAGCGGTCAGGGTCGATCATCAGCGGCACGCCGGTGCGCTGGACGATCAGCAACGGCTCGTCGCCTGCCTGCTCTGCACTGTGAGTCGCCTCGACCCGCCAGGGCAACTGCGCAGGCTTGGCGCCATAACCGCGACTGACCACGCCCACCCGCAGCCCCTGACGGCGGCAGTGCTCGATCAGCCAGAGGATCATCGGCGTCTTGCCGGTACCGCCAACAGTGATATTGCCCACCACGATCACCGGTACGGGGGCGCGGTAGCTGGCACTCTCGCCGCTGAGAAAGCGCGCACGCTTGCGCAGCACTACGCGCCGGTACAGCGCCTCCAGCGGGCGCAACAGGGCCAAGGCCGGATGCCCGGCATACCAGGCCTCCAGCAGACGATCGGCGAAAGCCATCAGGGCGTCCCCGGCGCCGCCTCGACGGTGGTTATGCGCAGTTGGCTGAAACCGAGCTTGCCGGCAGCATCCATTGCGGTAACCACAGCCTGGTGCGGCGTCTTGCCATCAGCACTGATCGACAGCGGCAACTGGGTGTCGCCACCGGACTCCTGCTGCAGCGCCTCGGTCAGGGTCGCCAGGTCGCTCTTGGGCAGCAGGTGGTTGTTCACCGAATACACGCCGTCGGCGCTGATGGTGATGTCCACCCGCTTACCCTCGTCGGCGCTAGGCGGCGCGGCCGTGGTGGCCTCCGGCAGCTCGACGCGCAGCTGGTTCTCGCGGGTGAAGGTGGTGGTGACGACGAAAAACAGCAGCAGCACGAACACCACGTCGATCAACGACGCCAGGTTGATGTCGACGTTCTCGCGCTGGCGATTGCGCCGAAACTTCACGCCTTGCCTCCAGCCACTTCCACTTCGCGGTCGCCCTGCACGACCTCGACCAGCTTGATCGCCTCTTGCTCCATACCCACCACCAGCTCATCGATACGACGCAGCAGGAAACGGTGGAAGAATACCGCCGGGATACCGACCATCAGGCCTGCGGCCGTGGTGACCAGGGCCTTGGAGATACCGCCGGCGAGCACCGAGGCGTTGGCCGTCATCTGCGAGCCCATGAAGGCGCTGAAGATATCGATCATGCCCAGCACCGTGCCGAGCAGGCCGAGCAGCGGCGCCATCGCAGCAATGGTGCCCAGGGTGCTGATGTAGCGCTCCAGCTCATGAATGACGCGCGAGGCGGCCTCTTCGATGCACTCTTTCATGATCTCGCGGCCATGGCGCGAGTTGGCCAGGCCTGCGGCAAGGATCTCGCCCAGTGGCGAATCGGCGCGCAGGGCCTTGAGCTTGTCACTGGTGAGCTGCTTGTCCTTGATCCACATCCACACCTGGCCGAGCAGGTGCGGCGGGGTCACGCGACTGGCGCGCAGGGTCCACAGGCGTTCGGCGACGATCGCCATGGCGGCGATGGAGCTCAGAATGATCGGCAGCATCATCCAACCACCGGACTTGACCAATTCCCACACAGTAAGCATCCCCTCGGAAAAAGGCCGCCACTCTAACATAGGACGCAGGTCGCCTCATCTGCCGGAGGTCGCAATGCGCAGCAG
The DNA here is from genome assembly GCF_043104195.1 of Pseudomonas sp. xss_2. Classification (NCBI taxonomy): domain Bacteria; kingdom Pseudomonadati; phylum Pseudomonadota; class Gammaproteobacteria; order Pseudomonadales; family Pseudomonadaceae; genus Pseudomonas; species Pseudomonas sp. xss_2. Next base: position 10,815 of record NZ_JBICKL010000059.1, on the reverse strand, counting down.
GGCATCCCCTCCCTCGACGCTAACCAACCACAGGCACCGTGGGAGCGGGCTTGCCCCGCGAAGAGGTCGGCCCAGCCTATGCTCTACTCAATCCCCAGTACGCCAGAACCGCCGCTGTCCCCGCTGCCCCTCTACACCGCCAAAGCTACCCAGGCGTAAACTCAAGGCCCCTTCGACCGCCGTGTCGTGAATCACCACCCCATGTCGCTGATAACGCTCGATCACCTGCGCATGCGGATGCCCAAAACCGTTGTACCGCCCCCGCGAAATCAATACCCCACGCGGCGCCGTGGCGCGGATGAACAGTTCAGTGGAAGAACTGCGACTACCATGATGCGGCGATTGCAGCCAGTCGACCCGCGTCTGGCCATTGGCCGCCAGCCAGGCCCGTTCGGCGCCGGCTTCGATATCCCCGGCCAATAGCAGCCGCTCGCCATTGGCCTCGACCAGTAGCACGCAGGAACGCTCGTTGCTCCCCGGCCCCTCGGGCCAATGCCAGAGTGAAAAACTCACCCCGTCCCACTCCCAGCTCTCGCCCGTCAGGCACGTGTTGGCCTGCAATACCGCTGGCAGCTCAGCGGCCTCCCCGGCCAGCACCTGGGCAATCGCTAGACCGCGGTGAACAGCCAACGCCCCCCCAGCATGATCGGCATGGGCATGGCTAATCAGCATGACGTCCAGCTGATCCACCCCCAGCTTGCGCAGGGTGGGCAGCACTACCGTCTGCCCCAGATCGCTGTCGCCTTGCGCGGGACCTGCGTCGTAGAGCAGGGTGTGCTGGCGGGTACGCAGCAGTATCGCCAGCCCTTGCCCGACATCCAGTTGCAGCACCTGCACCTGGCCATGCGGCACGGATTCCCTCGGCGCCCACAACGCCAGCAACATCACTGCCCCCAAGCCTCGCAGCGGCAAGCCACGAGGCAGCAGCACCAGCCAGGCGCCGCTGGCGACCAGCAGCCAAGCGATTAGCGGCAGGGGTCGAGGTATCCAGGCGGGCTGCCAGTGGGCCAGGTGGCCGAGCGCGCGAAACAGCCAATCCAGCGCCCCGCCCGCCAACCACAACAGCGACTCGCCTACCCCCGCCACAGGCAGCAGAACAGTGCCAAGCAACGCCAAAGGCAGGACCAGCAGACTGATCCAGGGCACAGCCAGCAAATTGGCCACAGGTGCGCTGACACTGATCGGCAGCCCCACCGCCAGCAACACCGGGAGCAGGCCGACAGCGATCACCCACTGCGCCCGGGTCCAGGCCTGCCAAGGTCGCCAACCACCGAGCCGGTGGGCGAAGCAGTAGACCAGCACCGCCACAGCCGCAAACGACAGCCAAAACCCTGGCAACAGGCTGGCCACCGGCTCGATCAGCAACACGCCGCACAACGCCAGCAATAGCGGCAAGCCGGTGCCCAGATGACGAAAACGCAAGCGCCAGGCCAGCACTACCGCGAGCATCAGGCAAGCGCGCTGCACCGGCACCGCAAAACCCGCCAGCCAGCCATACGCCAATGCTGCCGCCATGGCCAGGCCACAGGCCCAGGGCAGCCACGGCCAGCGGTGCGGCCAGGCGCCGCAACGGGCCATGAACGCCACCAGCCCATACATCAGCCCCGCAGCCAGGCCGATGTGCTGCCCGGAAATCACCAGCAAGTGCACTGTGCCGCTGGCCTGCAGGGCCTGCCAGTCTTCGCGCGCCAGCCCCGAGCCATCACCGAGTACCAGTGCGACCAAAGCGGCTTCGCGGCCCTGGCCATCCACAGCCAGCAAGCGCTGGCGCAGACTGTCGCGCCAGCCGCCGGAGACTGGCGTCAGCAGTTGCCCGGCCTTGACTGTGCCGGTCGCACCGATCCTGCGAGCCAAAAGCGTCGCTTCGCGGTCTGGCCCATGGGGGTTGAGCAGGCCATGCGGGCGCTTGAGTGTAACGGCCAGGCGCCAACGCTCGCCGGCCTGCACGTGCGGCCCGGCAAACCAGCTCAATTGCAGGCGCTTGGGCAAATCAGCGCGGCGCGACGCTGCCTCATCCAGCTCAAAGCGTACGCCTCGGCCAGTCTGTGCTGGCAGCCCCGCCACCCTGCCCTCCAGCCACAAGGTACGGCCATCCAGAGTGGCCGCCAGACGGTCATCCAGCGCTTGCTGTGCCGACCAACACGCCCAGCAAAAGCCCAGCAGCAGCCAACCCAGCGGCCAAACGCGCGTACACAAGCAGCCCAGCCCTAGCAAAAGTAGGGTCAGCAGCCATCCGACCGATGGCAGAACCGGAAGAAAACGCAGGGCCAACAACCCCGCGGCGAGCGCAAACATCCCTGTGCGCATGAGGTAGAGCTCCGCAAGCCGATAAGCCTGCACAGCAATAGCGCAATTGGCGCCTAATCTTGCTCAACAATTGTCACAAACTCTGAACAAGCCGGTCAGGGAATCAAGGCATACTGACCCCCTTCAAACCCGGGGAGCCTACATGCCGCGCCGCCTCTTCAAACGGTACATGCCGGATCCGACCAGCATTCGGGAACACAAATCCTTACGCTTCTTCGGAAAACTGCTGCACGATCCCAACCTCTGGCACCTGAACCGCCATTCAGTGGCGCGGGCCATGGGTGTAGGCCTGTTCGCGGCGTTGATCCCTATCCCGATGCAAATGCTGCTGGCCGCCAGCCTGGCCATTCCGCTGCGCGGCAACTTGCCAATCGCGGTCAGCCTAGTCTGGCTGACCAATCCGCTGACCATGCCACCGGTGTTCTTCGTCACCTACATGACCGGCGCCTGGCTGTTGCAGACGCCACCGCGCACCCTGCCCGACGACCTGACCTTCGAATGGATCACCGATCAGCTGTCGACCTTGTGGCAGCCGTTTCTGCTCGGTTCGGTGGTCTGCGGCGTGGTACTCGGTATCGCCGCCTACTTCATCACCATGTTCTATTGGCGCTGGTGGGTTGGCCGGCAGTGGCGCCGGCGCAAACTCAAGGCTTCATGCACGCATGCCGCGGCCGCTGACCAGCAAGCGGATGCACAGGGTATACAGCACTGCGGTAGCAACCAGCATGAAGGTGATCGCCGTACCAATGCTGATATCCGACACCCCTAGAATGCCGTAGCGGAACGAGTTGACCATGTGCAGCACCGGGTTGGCCAACGACACGGTCTGCCAGAAGGGCGGCAGCAGGTTGATCGAATAGAACACCCCGCCCAGGTAGGTCAGCGGCGTCAGCACGAAGGTCGGGATGATCGAGATGTCATCGAAGTTGCGCGCGAACACCGCGTTGACGAAGCCCAGCAGCGAGAAGATGGTTGCCGTGAGCAAGACCACCACCACGGTAACGCCCAGGTGATGCACTTGCAGGTGGGTGAAGAACAGCGACAGGATGGTCACGATCACCCCCACTGCCAGGCCACGCAACACCCCACCCAGCACATAACCGACGAGGATGGTGTGCGGCGACACCGGCGAAACCATCAACTCCTCGATCGAACGCTGGAACTTGCTGCCGAAAAAGCTCGACACCACGTTGCCATAGGAGTTGGTGATCACCGACATCATGATCAGCCCGGGGACGATGTACTCCATGTAGGTGAAGCCACCCATATCGCCAATCTGCCGGCCGATCAAGTTACCGAAGATCACAAAGTACAAGACCATGGTGATCGCCGGCGGCAGCAAGGTCTGCGGCCAGATGCGCAAGAAGCGCCGGACTTCGCGGTAGACGATGGTATTGAGGGCCACCCAGTTGGTGCGCAGCTCCACATTCATACCGCCACCTTCGACAAGTTCTTCTCCACCAGGGACACGAACAGCTCCTCAAGTCGGTTGGTCTTGTTGCGCAGGCTCTGCACCTCGATGTTCTGCAGGGCCAATTGGCCGAACAGCGCGGTGATGCCAATATCCTTATCCACCTGCACCTCCAGGGTATGTGGCGTGATCAGCCGGCACGGGTAGCCCTGCAAGGTGGGGGCAACGGCCAGATCCTGCTTGAGGTCGAGCACGAAGGTTTCCACATGCAATTTGCTCAGCAGCTTGCGCATGCTGGTGTTCTCGACGATGGTGCCGTGGTCGATGATGCCGATATGGCGGCACAGCTGCTCGGCTTCTTCGAGGTAGTGGGTGGTGAGGATGATGGTGATGCCTTTCTGGTTCAGCTCGGTCAGAAAGCTCCACATCGAGCGGCGCAGCTCGATGTCCACCCCTGCGGTTGGCTCATCGAGAATCAGCAAGCGCGGCTCGTGGATCAGCGCGCGGGCGATCATCAAGCGGCGCTTCATGCCACCGGACAGCGAACGTGACTGCACATCACGCTTGTCCCACAGCCCCAACTGGGTCAGGTACTGCTCGGCGCGCTCCTTGGCAAGCTTGGGCGGGATGCCGTAGTAGCCCGCCTGGGTGACGACGATGTCGAAGGTCTTCTCGAACTGATTGAAGTTGAATTCCTGCGGCACCACGCCCAGGCAGCGCTTGAGCGCGGCTGGCTCGCGGTCCAGGTCATGGCCAAACACATTCACCGTACCGCTGGTCTTGTTGACCAGGGTCGAGAGAATGCCGATGGTGGTGGATTTGCCGGCGCCATTGGGGCCGAGCAAGGCGAAGAAGTCACCTTCGGCGACATCCAGATCGATGCCCTTGAGGGCCTGGAAGCCATTGCCGTAGGTCTTGGTCAGCTGTCTTATGGACAGGGCAGAACTCATAGCGGGTCACGTACCATGCGAAGAGGTTCAGGACACGCCAGATCAGGTCACTGGCGCAGTGAGTGCGGCCATGGTGCAAGGCCTGGCCGCACAAGTACAGTCATGTGTATTGATAGTGACTATCGAAATAGTGCAGGTGTTCGATCAGGTCAGCGCAGTCATCACTGCCGCCTGGTACGCCGGGCGCTCTTGCAAACGCTGGTACCAGGCCTGCAGGTGGTGCATGTGCGGACGCTCGATGGGCATTTCGAACCAGGCGTAGACGAAGCTGCCCAGCGGAATGTCACCCATGCCGATCTGCTCACCGGAAAGGTAGGGTTGCCTGGCCAAGGTCTGGTCGGCAATCGACAGCAGCTCGGCGCAGGCCTTTTGCGCGGCATTGATCGCGACCCAGTCGCGCTGCTGCTCGGGGGTGCGGAGCAGGCCCCAGAACAGCGGGCGGAAAGGCGTGGCGAAGGATGAAGTGGTCCAGTCCATCCACTTATCGGCCAGGGCGCGCTGGCGAGGGTCGCCCAGATACCAGCCCTGCTCGCGGCCGTACTCGGCGCAGAGGTAGCGCACGATGGCGTTCGACTCCCACAGCACCAGGTCGCCATCTTCGAGCATCGGCACCAGGCCATTGGGGTTGCGCGAGCGGTACTCGGGGTCGTTGACCACACCGAAGGCGCCGCCGGCGTTGATCGACTCGAAGTCCAGGCCCAGCTCGTGGGCGATCCACAACGCCTTGCGTACATTGCTCGAATTCTTGCGACCCCAGATCTTCAGCATGACAACGTCCTTATGAATGCGCGAATTCGGCAGTTTACTCCAGAGCCCGATCGTCTGTACCGGCCTGATCGCAGGGCCAGCCCTGGCAATCCAGACACATACCCTGACAACCCCCAGCGAACTCCTGCCGCCACACCCTGTCACTGATCTGACAAGGCCGTTCGCCGGATGCCGTCTAAGCTCTGTGGGGTCGGCCCACGCCTAAGGTTCCAAGGAGGAAGGATTATGTTGCTGTTGTGGTTGGTGGTTCTGGTGATCGGCGCGGCGTATCTCACCCATCGGCGCCTGCCGCCCTTGCAGATACTTGGCATCGTCGGCGCCTACACGCTGCTGATGGGCATTTTCAGCAGCGCCCCGGGCTGGCTGCTGACGCTGATCTGGCTGGTACTGGCCGCCAAGACCGCGCTGCTGGTGCTGCCCGACTGGCGCCGCAAAGTCTTCACCGGCCCAATCTTCAAATGGTTTCAGCGCACCTTGCCACCGATGTCACAGACCGAACGCGAGGCGATCGAGGCCGGCACCGTGTGGTGGGATGGCGAGCTGTTCAGCGGCCGCCCCGCCTGGAACACCCTGCTCGACTACCCCGCGCCCAAGCTCACTGACGAAGAACAAGCGTTCATCGACGGCCCCACCGAGCAACTGTGCGCCATGGTCAGCGACTGGCAGATCGGCCAGGACCTGGACCTGCCCGCAGAGGCCTGGCAGTTCATCAAAGAGCACGGCTTCTTCGCCCTGATCATCCCCAAGGAATACGGCGGCAAAGGCTTCTCCGCCTACGCCCACTCCCAGGTGGCGATGAAGCTGGCCACCCGCAGCGGCGACCTGGCCTCCACGGTCATGGTGCCCAACTCCCTGGGCCCGGCCGAGCTGCTCCTGCACTACGGCACCGATGAGCAGCGCAACCATTACCTGCCGCGCCTGGCCCGTGGCGATGAGATTCCCTGCTTCGCCCTCACCGGTCCGCTGGCCGGCTCCGACGCGGGTGCCATGCCCGACACCGGCATCATCTGCAAAGGCCAATGGCAAGGCGAAGAGGTGATCGGCCTGCGCCTGAACTGGGAGAAGCGTTACATCACCCTAGGCCCCATCGCCACCCTGCTGGGCTTGGCGTTCAAGGCCTACGACCCCGAGCACCTGCTGGGCGAACAAGAAGAGCTGGGCATCAGCCTGGCGCTGATCCCCACCGACACACCTGGGGTCGAGATCGGCAAACGGCACTTACCGCTGGGCGCGGCGTTCATGAACGGCCCCAACAGTGGCAAGGACGTGTTCGTGCCGCTGAGCTTCCTGATTGGCGGCCAGGAAATGCTCGGCAAGGGCTGGATGATGCTGATGAACTGCCTGTCGGTGGGTCGCTCGATCTCCCTGCCGGCAGTCGGCACGGGGGCGGCCAAGTACACAAGCCTGGTGACTGGCCAATACGCCAATATCCGCGAACAGTTCAACGTACCGCTGGCCGCGTTCGAGGGCATTCAAGAGTCGCTCGCGCGCATCGGCGGCAACGCCTGGCTGATGGACAGCGCCCGCCTGTTGACTGCCAAGGCCGTGGACCTGGGCGAAAAACCTTCGGTACTGTCGGCGATTCTCAAGTACCACCTGACCGAACGGGGCCGCGAGTGCATCCAACACGCCATGGACGTGCATGGCGGCAAGGGCATCATCATGGGGCCGAACAACTACCTGGGCCGCAACTGGCAAGGGGCGCCGATCTTCATCACTGTCGAGGGTGCAAACATCCTGTCGCGCAACCTGATGATCTTCGGCCAGGGCGCGATCCGCTGCCACCCCTTCGTGCTCAAGGAAATGGCCCTGGCCGGGCGCGAAGACCGCGATCAGGCACTCAAGGAGTTTGACGAGCTGCTGCTCAAGCACATCATGTTCGCCGCTGGTAACGCCGCCAGCACCCTGGTACTGGGCTTGGGCCTGGGCCACTTCGAACGGGTGCCGGGCGATGCTTTGAGTCAAGGTTACTTCCGCTCATTGAACCGCCAGGCCGCGGCTTTCGCCTTATTGGCAGACCTGTCGATGATGCTGCTGGGCGGCGCACTGAAACGGCGTGAACGCCTCAGCGCGCGCCTGGGGGATGTGCTGAGTTACCTGTACTTGTCCTCGGCCGCGCTCAAGCGTTACCACGACCTGGGGTCGCCGGAGCACATGCAGCCGTTGTTGCGCTGGGCCATGGAAGAGAGCCTGGGCCAGGCGGAAAACGCCCTGGACCGCCTGCTCGACAACTTCCCCAATCGCTTCGTCGGCTGTGCCCTGCGGGTGCTGGTATTCCCCTTCGGCCGCCGCCACACCGGGCCGAGCGACGAACTGGATGCCGAGGTGGCGCAGCTGATCGGCCGCAGCAAGGGCGACCCAGCGCTGGAAGAATTGCTTGCAGGCTGCTTCAGGCCTCAGGCCGAAGGCGACCCAGTAGCGGCGCTGCAACGGGCCAGCGATTTGCTGGACGAAGCAGTGCCGCTACACAAGGCGCTGCACCAAACCATCAAGGACGGCAAGGTGCAACCAGCGCCCGGGCAGTCGGCAATCGATGCGGCAGTCGAGATCGGCGTGCTGCAGCCAGGTGAAGGCCAACGGCTGCATGAGGCAGAAAAGGTACGGCGAGCCGTGATCGATGTAGATGCCTTCGACAAGGAGCAACTGCTCCCCGAGCAAGGCAAGGTGCGCTGATACCGCGTATACTCCGCGCCCGTTTCAACTTCATCGAGGACCGCCACCATGGCCAACCCCCACCTGGAATACCACCTGCAACTGCTCAACCACTTGCGCACCATCCTGGTCGCCCTGGGTGAAGCCGAGCAGGTGCCGGAGGAAAGCCACGCCCTGTTCCTCGACCGCTTCGACGAACTGCTGACCCTGCTACCGCAGGACCCGCTGGAAAGCCAGTACCTAGGCCAGGACCTGATCTGCCAGGTGATCCAGCGCTACCCACAGATCGCACACCTGGTGCCGCGCGACCTGCTGTGGTTCTTCGCCGGTGACTGCCTGCATTTCATGCCCGACGAAGAGCTGGCGATGTACCAGCAGTTGGAAGAACGCCGCTTTGAAGCCGAGCAGAATGACGAGCCATTCGACTGGCATCAGGAGAAGCAACTGCTGAGCGTCGGCGCACCTGACACCCATCATTGACAAGGGGGCTGCGGCCGGCATGGCACAGGCCGCAGCTTGCCTCCTGCGCGCTACTGATCCTCTTGCTCGCCAAGCACCTGCCCACCCGCCTTGAAGAAGGTCCGCTTGCTGGCGCCCTCCACCATGTTGATCAGCTCGTTGCCCTGATAGAAGCGCTGCTCAGTGCCTGCCTCATGCTCCGTGGCGCTGAGGATATCCAGCGGATCGTACCTATAGCGGGCCAAAAGCTGCTTGGCCGATGGGTCGCTGACGCTGAGCAGCCGATTGAGTCCATCATATTCGAGCACCCGGCCCTGTTCGTCGCGGATCAGGTTGCCATTGGCGTCGTATTCGAGCGAAATCGACGCGTCCGGATAAGTGCTGTTGGTGATATTCACAAGCTGTACAGGGTCCCCTTGCTTGCCATCATCAGCGGCGAATGCATAGTCGGCCACGTTCGTACCGGTGTCATGAACGGTGGTGACCTTGCGCACGTTGTCCAGGCCGTCGAACTCGAACTTCTGGCTTTTCATCGGATTGCCGTATTGATCCTGCGGGCGTTCGCTGCCGATGCAGGTGTAATCGATCAAGCGCTGGCGCCGGTCATAGACAAAGGTCTCTCTGCGCAATGAGGTGGTACCTTGCTTTAGCTCCCGGGAACTGAGGGCATCGTCATCGTTATACGCCTGGGTCAGCACCTGGGTGCCCCCCTCGTAGGTGAACGTACGGGTGAGCTCACGCCCAAAATCATCGTACGTCAGGGCCGTTCTTAGTGATTGGCCACCTTCGACTGTCGTGAACGAAAGCAGACGTCCAAGCAGATCATAAAGGAAGGTCGTTGCCAGGCTACCTATCGTGGTCTTTTTCAACTGCCCAGAGGTGAGGTCGTACTCATAGGTCTGAACCTGGCCGAGCACCGTGGTGAAACTCGTCAACAGCCCGAGGTGGCTGTATCCGTACGCTGCAGCGGGTAGTCCGGATTGAGGCCGTGCCTCGCTCTTGATCTTGCCATTGGTGTAGTACTCACGCTTGAGCAGCTCTTGATCGCCAACCTTGCAGGAGGACAAGCGTGCAGTCTGGCCGTGGTACTGATAACTGGCACTTTGCGCCTGCCGTTTGCCATCCCCGCCCAATGAACGCGAAACAGGCTGGTCAGTGTGACGAGGCTCGTATTCATAATTGATCACTTCGCCACTGTTCACAGTGACGGTCTGGGGTTTACGCATCCCAGGCTGGTAGCTGAAGACCTGATTGCGCCCGCCCGTGACGCTTTCCGACATCCGCCCCAGACCATCGAACGTTTGCGTACCGAGCTCGAATGTCGAGCCAGTGCGCACATCCTTGACCTTGATACTCGTGGGCAGATCCTCGCGGCTGTGTGCCGCATACTCGCGCATGACCTCGGACTTGTCAGGCAGCACCTCTTTCACCACACGGCCGAAGGCGTCGTACTCGTATTCACTGATTCGCGCCTGCTGCGAGCCACTGCCCAGTGTTTTCTTGACCAGACGGCCGAGACCATCATGCATGTTCACCTGCACGCTCTCGCGGGTGGTGTTGTCGCTTCTTTTGCGTTCGATCTGCACCGGATTGCCAAACAGGTCCTGGTCAACGATGGTTCTACCGGTCTTGAGGCTGCCAGTGCGTGGCTCGCTCCATTGGGTCACGATGACGCCCCTATGACGGGCGGTTCCAATCGGATCGGTTTCGCTCACCATACGCACGCCATCAGGGCTCACCGTCACACGTTGAGAGCCCCAATCGTCGTACTCATATTTGGTCGTCATGGTCAGGTCTTCGGCGGTCTTCGCAGAGCACCAGTCAGTCTGGACTTGCTCCTGCAACTGACCGAGTACATCGTAGAGCGCGGTATAGAGCTGTCGCACGGTGCCAGCCGAGAAGTCTTTGTCCTGGCGCTTCTCATCCACAACCCGATTCAGGCCATCGAAGCTGGTGTAGGTCTCTACACCCTGAACATCAATACGTGTTTGCCCGGCCTGATCTTGGTCGGTGGCACACAAGGCATAACTGTACTCGCGCTCGGCCCTGAAGGCCTCCAGGTTCGGCGCCACGATCTCTTTGGTGACCCGCTGCAGCGCATCGTACTCATAGCGGATCTGCACCCCGTTGTCGTCCTCGCTGAGCAAGGGCTGGCCATGGTTCAGCGAATGCTCATGGGTGAGCGTCTTGCGGGTGTTGTCATGGCCAGTGACGGTCTGGGTGGTGATCAGCACCGTCTCTTTGCGGTCGCCGCCGATTTCGCCCTTC
>NZ_JBICKL010000058.1:0-27971 GCF_043104195.1 Pseudomonas sp. xss_2 | reverse complement strand
GGGTGCCATTATTTTAGAGGTTAATGACTAATTAAGAATGGGGTGAAGTGGTATGTTGTAATTGGTGGTGTTTTAACTAGGATTGAATTGTAAATGGTTGTGTTTTATTGAAACGTTCTCGGTATTCGCGTGGCGTGATCGACAGGTTTTTTTTAAAGGCAAGGCGCATATGGTCAGAGCTCGTAAATCCGCTCATGTATGAGACGGTTTTCATAGGAAGCATACCGTCGCTCAGTAGCCGACGGGCGTGATCAATACGAGCTTGGTCTAAAAACTCTGAAGGGCACATCCCTGCTTCTTTAGTAAATACTCGTGTAAAGTGCCGACTGCTCATGGCGGCGCGTTCAGCCATAACTGCTACTGACACCTTTTGATCCATGTTAGCTAGAACCCACTCTTGAATTTTGCGTATCGTGGAATTCTGAGTTTTTTGAGATGCCAGATTAGAGCTGAATTGAGACTGTCCACCTGGCCTTTTCAGGAAAATCACTAAATCTTGGGCGACTGCAAGAGCTAATTGGTATCCGAGATCCTCCTCGATGAATGCAAGTGCTAGGTCAATGGACGCACTGACGCCCGCTGATGTCCAATATTTACCCTCGCGTACGTAAATAGAGTCGATCTCCAGATTTACCTCGGGAAACTGCTTTGCAAAAGCATCCCTCATACGCCAGTGTGTGGTTGCGCGCTGTCCGTTAAGTAGGCCAGTAGATGCCAGAAAGAAAGCCCCGGAGCATAGGGCTGCGAAGCGCTCGGTGCTTGGTGCGCATTGCTTAATCCATTCTATGATACTTGGATTGAGTTTAATCGCCTCATTAATTTCGTGAGCGCCAACCACTAGGACGGAATGACTGCGACAGCTCGTTGATAAATCTCGGGCTGCATGGAGCGACATCGCGGTATCCGATGCTACTGCGCCAATCAGGGTTGAACGTATACCTATTTCATAGGCTTCAGGGCATCCCATGGATTTGAGGATACGGTTCGCGTATGTGAAAACGGTCATAGGGCCAATGGCTTCGAAGGATTTGAAGCCTGGATAGATGAGGAGCTCAACCGATCTCATCTGATAGTCATTCAAAAGCATTGTTGGGTCTCCGGTGTCTTGAAACGACGTCAGTTTGGCTTCCAGCGACGGTCGTTGGCGCGCCACAGTCGAAAGCCGACGCGTAAGCTGATGTCTCAATCTCGTTCAGAACCATGGGTCAATACAATGATAAAATCACGTGCAGCTGTAGCATTTGGGCCTAATCAACCTCTGGAAATTGTTGAGGTGGACGTACAGCCGCCGAAGGCCGGTGAGGTGCTGGTGCGGGTTATCGCGACCGGCGTATGCCATACCGATGCGTACACCCTTTCGGGCCAAGACTCGGAAGGTATTTTCCCGTGCATCCTGGGGCACGAGGGGGGAGGTATCGTTGAGGCGGTTGGGGAGGGGGTTACGAGCTTGAAGGTAGGGGATCATGTAATTCCTCTCTATACCGCAGAGTGTGGTGACTGCAAGTTCTGCAAGTCCGGTAAAACCAACTTGTGTCAGGCGGTACGTGCAACCCAAGGCAAAGGTCTTATGCCGGATGGCACGACTCGCTTCAGTTACAAAGGGCAGCCTATCTATCACTACATGGGGTGCTCGACGTTCTCTGAATACACCGTCCTTCCCGAAATTAGCCTTGCGAGGATCCCCGAAGACGCGCCACTCGAGAAGGTGTGCCTGCTTGGTTGTGGCGTGACGACGGGAATTGGAGCTGTTCTGAACACTGCCAAGGTTGAGAAGGGCGCTTCTGTTGCAATATTTGGGCTGGGTGGGATTGGTCTGGCCGCGATCATCGGGGCCAAGATGGCAGGCGCGGGTCGCATCATCGCGATCGATATCAACCCTGCGAAATTTGATATTGCCAAAGAACTTGGAGCTACTGACTTCATCAACCCCAAAGAATATGACATTCCGGTTCAGGAGGTTATTGTTCAGCTCACTGATGGCGGTGTTGATTACTCCTTCGAGTGCATCGGCAATGTAAGCCTGATGCGTGCGGCACTCGAGTGCTGTCATAAAGGTTGGGGTGAATCGGTGATTATTGGCGTTGCACCAGCCGGCGCCGAAATTTCGACCCGCCCATTCCAGCTTGTCACCGGACGCGTCTGGCGCGGCTCGGCCTTTGGTGGTGTCAAAGGTAGAAGCGAGCTCCCGAGCTATGTCAGCAAATCGCAGTCTGGCGATATCCCGCTCGATAAATTCATCACACATACGATGGGGCTCGAAAAAATCAATGACGCGTTCGACCTCATGCATGAAGGCAAGAGCATTCGCACCGTAATTCACTTCTAACCTGTATTCAAAGAGGTAACTATGTCTGTTTATACACATGTTACTGTAGGTACAAATGATCTTGTGAAAGCCAGGGCTTTCTACGACCAAGTCTTGGCAGAAATCGGCCTCGAACGGATCGCTGACTTGGGTGAAAACGGTTCTATTTGGGGAGAAGACAAACCGTCGTTTTTTGTACTCACCCCGGCAGATGGCCAGCCAGCGACGGTAGGCAACGGCGTCACCGTCAGTTTTGAGGCGCCGAATCGAGCAGCGATTGATGCTTTCCATGCTAGTGCGCTGCGAGCTGGTGGAAAAAACGAAGGTTCACCTGGCGAGCGGGGCTGGGCTGAGAACGCCTACGCAGCATATGTGCGCGATCTCGACGGGAACAAATTGGCTGTCTATTCATTCAAGAAGCCCTAATACGAGTTGGACGTAGCGAGTTTACGGCCTCCTAGGAGGCCGTCTTTTTTTGACCCTAAAAAAGGTGGCGCAGTGCGCCACCTCATACGCCAATGTTAGGTGTAGCTTCGATCGCTCTCGATCACGGAGTCCAGCAACGCACTACGGAAAGCCTGAGCACCGTCTTGATGGGCCTCTTTCAGTTCCCGCAGCCATTTTCTATACTGGATCGAGACTTTATCCGCGACAACCGAAACTTCATCAGCCGGAGCATCCTTCGGCCATTGAGACTCGATCACAGGCTTATCTTCAGCAAAGACTAAATCATTAAATGCAATGTGAAGATAATCTGAATCGTCAGCCTGCTCCCTTGCGAACAGCAAGAAGTTCTTGGTAGTGCTATCGTCAACTGGGCATGACACGTTGAAAAGCACATGTAATGAATTGCTTGAGTACTTAGCGACTTCCAGATTGATAGCGAAGGGCATGCTGCAGGTATAAGAGAACGACCCAATTGGGGCTTGATCTGGAACGGCCATATCTTCCGGGGTATCGTAAACGAAACGGAATTGGCCATTAAAACGATCCATCGGTACGATCGGCGGTTCCGCGTTGTTAGGATCAAACAGCGTGCCAGGGTGGATAAACGCAAAATGGGAAAAGTCTGTAAAGTTTTCCCAACGTCGCTCTGCTGTTGCGTTCCACCAATAGGGTTCTTGGATCACGACTCGAAGTTTCGGATCGCTTGCTGCACTGAAGTATGGGATCTCAGTGCAAGCATAACTTGAGTCCAGCCTTACCCAAATCAGACCGTACCGCTCTTCACAATCGAATCGCTGAACTTTAGCTCGATTAGGAATGGGGCTGTTGGGGCACGCCGGCACTAGTTTACATGCACCTTCCGTGTCGTACTGCCACCCATGATAAGGGCATTGCAGTCGATCATTAGCGATGGTGCCCAGCGAGAGCTTTGCCGACCGATGTGCGCAGCGATCATGCATTGCGACGTATTGGCCACTAAGTTTAGCAACAACCAATTGCTCATTTAGAAGCTTCACCCCTATTGGGCCTAGGCTGGAGGGGTGGGCCTTTTCCAGTTCTGTCACTGTACAGACGGGATGCCAAAAGTGCCGAAGGTACTCGCGATCGTTGTTATTGATTGCCTGTTCCATGTATGTAGCCTTTGTGGATGACGTTGTTATGTATGAACACTCAACTCAGCTGAGTGCCCTGTCTCCTACCTCTACTCATAGAAAGGGTAAACACTTGGTAATGGTGTATTTACGCCAATCATACGGCTGGTACATCAGATTTATCATCTGGTACACAAGAAAAAAATAGGCCATTTCTGACCCGCGTGTCAACCTTCGGATAGGCTCTGGACGGTTAAAAATGTAAGTGGTCAAATCCAATAGATTTTAGAGTATTAGCTAAGTTTTTAATGGTTCGATTTAGTGCATTAGGTGGGCGAGTTTGGTGCATAAAAGAAACATTGCTGCAAGCCGCTCAGCCGTAAAATGTTACTGCCGGTGATCACTCAATGACACGCGGCTGTGCGGCTCAGTTGAATGAGACTTGATTAAATTAGCGTGGGCTCAGCGTGGAAATTTTTACGATAGAGAATGTGCGGGGCGTAAAGACAGTCTACAACTTTGCGTAACAATCGGTGTTACGAAAATCCTCACGGTTACCGTGTTTTCTCCAGGTATAAGCGGCCTGCTGATTGCAGATCGAATGGATACAATTTCAGTTGCTTCCCTAACAATATGTTGCTTGGTTATTATGGCTTGGAATTTGCTCGCCGAAACCTGACCCGTTGGTCAGGTGATGAGGAGCGAACGCGTGAAATTAATGAAAAATGTGCTGTGTGCTGCCTGTGCAACATCCGTCTCGGGGGCGGCCCTTGCAGGCGACATGCTCATGTGGCACCAGGAAAGCATAAGCTATCAGTACGGTAAGGATTTTAAGATCGACCCTCGGCGTATGCAGATTATTACGTTTGAACATATGAGCGGGTGGACATGGGGTGATTTTTTCTTCTTCATCGACAATTACTGGTATCCCGGAGATCAAACGGCATATGACGGCCATCACGGCATCTACTCGGAGTACGCGCCACGCTTCTCGCTTTCTAAGATTTTCGACAGAAAATTCGAGTTAGGGTTAATTAAAGACGTCTTGGTAGCAACCACTGTAGAGTGGGATAATAATCGAAGCAAAGGCCGTGATGATCAGGTCAACTATCTGATTGGCCCAGGCTTTGATCTCGCCTTGCCAGGCTTTGATTACTTCATGTTGAATTTTTACTATCGGAAGCCGGAAGGCGGCGAAGGAATGGGGGGGTGGCAAGTCACTCCGGTCTGGTCATATACCATTCCTGTAGGTCGAAGCGACGTGCTTGTAGACGGATATATAGATTGGGTGATAGGGGATAAATATGGGCTTGTGCACAATTTTCATTTCAATCCCCAGGTCAAATATGACGTAGGGAAAATTGCATGGGGTGTGTCAAAGAAATTATATGTTGGTATTGAATATGATTATTGGTCGAACAAGTATGGTATTGAAAATACCAGGGGTTACAACACAAATCAAAGCGTTACGAGTGCAATGATCAAGTATAATTTTTGATGGGTGGGGGCTAGGCCCCCAACCTTAAATTCTGAGCGCAAATTTTAAGTTGACGTCAGGCGTACTCGCTGTGTCGAATTTATAGCCCTTGATGACCAGGTTGTAGTGCGATGCAAGCAGTTTCTTGGCTGCATCTGCGTCTTTGCTTTCTAGGCATTTCACTAGCTCGGCATGTTCGTTTCGAAGTTTGCAATAGTCAAATCCCACTCGGTAGAGTGCGTTTATAAGTGCCTCGCGCCTGCGTAGTTGGGAATGGATCTGGTCAATCGTACGGTTGCCAAGGAATGAAATAAGTAACGAGTGAAATCCGCGTCCAAGTTTATCGCCCTCGTCTTCAAGTCCACATCTGTGGGCAGTGTGCTCCTTGTCCGTGTGAGTGCGGAGTTCGGCAAGCTGCTGAGGACTGATGCATTGGATTAATTGATCGATAACCCCGCTTTCCAATACCAAAAGCATCTGATAGAGCTCGAAAGCATCGTCGAAGGTTGGACACCAAACGCTCGTTGACCGCTTGGGAGAAATTTCCACCAGCTTGTCCTGTGACAAGCGAATCAACGCCTGTCGTACCACCGTTCGGCTCACGCTGAACAACTCAGCGATTTCTCGCTCGTTCAGCTTGGTTCCAGGGGGAAGGCGGCGGTGGTAGATGGCATCGGATATGGCCGTAACAATGGTTTGAGTCAGCATTGAAGTACCTGTGGCGCCTTACTGCTCTGTGATTGAGCGAAGTGAGCGAACATAGCACCAAAATGTAACACGGCTCCAACGATGTCACCGTAAGAAACATAATGGTGCACAAAACGCTATAGAATTGTATACATAGCGACCTAGGGGTGGCATGCAATCTTATGGAAAAAAACCATATATTACAGTGATATAGGTCTACCAGCCTAGAGCCAGCAATCGACTTTGGCATAGAAACTGCTATGAAATCAGTCTCATAGAAATCTTGAAACCAGGTAGGCGAAAAGCTTGCTTGGACAGAAAATCAGCTAGACTGGTATACCAGATTGGCATTCTGGTGATCCAGATAGGTGCTTTTGGTACAGAACAATAACCAGCCATCCTTAGCCCTGAGGACTGATACGTGAACGACCAACGCAAGCCTTTGCTAGACGACAAGACCTACCTTCGTCATTTCTGGCACCCCGTGTGTACGCTGAACGAATTTGAGCGCGCCAATGCGAGTGGCCACGGCCCAATGGGGGTCACGCTCCTTGGAGAGAAACTGGTGTTAGCCCGGCTTAACTCAAAAATCGTTGCCGCTGCTGACCGTTGCGCACATCGTTCTGCGCAGCTTTCAATAGGCCGCGTATGCAACCATGCAGGAAACGACTATTTGGAATGCCCTTACCATGGCTGGCGCTATGATGAGGCGGGCGCTTGCAAGCTTGTTCCGGCCTGCCCTGATAAGGGCATTTCTCCTCGCGCAAAGATCCAGGCTTACGACTGTGAGGTGAAGTACGACATCGTTTGGGTGCGTTTGGACAACAGCTTCGATTGCACCCAAATTCCTTATCTGAGCGACTACGATAATCCGCAGATGCAAGTCATCGTTGCAGATTCCTATATTTGGCATACGGTCGCTGAAAGGCGTTGGGAAAACTTTACTGACTTTTCTCATTTTGCCTTCGTGCATCCAGGCACTTTGTACGACCCATTTTTTGCGAGCCACCCAACGGTCTATGTGAATCGCGTGGATGGTGAGATGCAGTTCAAACTGGCTCCGCCGCGTGAGATGAAGGGCATCCCGCCAGAAGCTCCGATGGGTGATTTCAACTATCGATGCACCATGCCTTATTCTGTCAATCTGGAGATCAAACTCTGGAAAGACGATTCTCGTTTCATCTTATGGACGACCGCTAGTCCGGTGGATGACAAGACGTGCCGTAACTTTATGATCATCGTTCGTGAAAAGGACAATCAGCCTGATCATATGCATCTGGCATTCCAAAAGCGCGTTCTTGATGAGGATCAACCCGTCATCGAATCTCAGTGGCCATTAGAGATCCAGACTTCCGAAGTATCAGTTGCAACTGACAAGGTGTCGATCCAGTTCAGGAAATGGCATAAAGAATTGTCTTTGGCTGCGGTTGAAGGTCGTGACGCCTTCCGCGAGTCGGTTCTCACCACGGTACTGGAGGAAGAGCAGTAAGCAAGGATGCATTGATCTGTGCCGTCTTCAAATAGGCGGCACTTACAATGTGAGTCGCCTGAGCGGTGACTCGGTCAACTATAATTATTAGCCTGGGTATCTACTCATGCAACCATTAGCCCTGCAGAAGAAAACTAACGTTGTTAAGATGTTGTTCATGGGATGGCAACACGTTCTGGTGATGTACGCGGGTGCTGTAGCTGTTCCGCTCATCCTGGGCGCAGCACTGAAGCTGCCGAAAGATCAGATCGCTTTTCTCATCAATGCTGATCTCTTTGCATGTGGTATTGCGACCCTTATTCAGTGCGTAGGCTTCGCTAATGTGGGTATCCGGTTGCCAGTGATGATGGGGGTAACGTTTACAGCTATTGGCCCACTGATCGCCATTGGTACGGATCCAGAGGCGGGGTTGCTGCAGATCTTTGGCGCCACAATCGCTGCAGGTATATTTGGTTTTCTTGTCGCCCCATTTATCGGGAAGATCATAAGATTCTTCCCACCGGTGGTCACCGGCACTGAGATCCTGGCGGTTGGCCTATCGCTGATGGTTGTAGCAGCCAGTTGGTCGGCCGGTGGCTATGGCAATCCCGATTTTGGGAACCCGCTCTACATAGCGATTGCCACTGCGGTGCTGGTAGCCATCTTGATTATCGTGCGCTTTGCGAGAGGATTTCTGTCCAATATCTCAATTTTGCTTGGGCTCATGTTTGGCTTTCTGCTCGCATTTGGTGCGGGCCAGGTTGACTTCAAAGATGTAGGAGCTGCACCGTGGATCGGCGTGGTCGTCCCGTTTCACTTTGGTATTCCACAGTTTAGTTTGTGGCCTATCGTTGCCATGTGCATCGTGATGTTGGTCACCTTCATTGAATCCACGGGAATGTTTCTAGCATTGGGAGAAGTCATTGACCAGGAAGTAAAAGAAAAGGACTTGGTACGTGGTTTCCGGGCAGACGGTGTGGGCACCGCTCTGGGTGGGATTTTCAACACGTTTCCATACACGTCCTACGCACAGAACATTGGCTTGATCAGTATTACCGGTGTCAAGAGCCGCTGGGTGTGTGCGCTCGCGGGTGGTTTCCTTATGCTGCTAGCCCTGTTTCCTAAAGTGGCAATGGTTATTGCTTCTATCCCTCCCTATGTGCTGGGCGGTGCTGGTCTTGTGATGTTCGGGATGGTGGCAGCCAGTGGTATCAAGGTATTGTCGAAGGTTAGTTTTACTGACAACAAAAATTTGTATGTTGTGGCGATTAGTCTTGCAGTTGGAATGATCCCTGTTGTGTCTCCCCAGTTTTTTTCAAGATTGCCTAAAGATTTAGCCCCAGTACTCGAGAGTCCAGTGCTATTGACGGCAATCTGTGCGGTTGTGCTAAATATTTTCTTCAACGGATTTGGCAGCGAGAAAGAAGCGAAAGCGTCGCTCCTGGTCGCAGCTAAAGAGGCCGAAGTCTGATCGCAGGTTTAACCAACAAGAGCGAAAAATAATGAAAAAAATGTTTTTGCTAGGATGTGCCGGTCGTGGCGTTCAACCGTCATCCATCAACAAACCAGTCTCTGATCTGGAACTGCCGGTCATGGAGCAATTTCGTCTGCAGAAAGAATCGGGGATATGGGATTTTGTCGATCGTATTCCAGTGGGCACCGTAGAGCTCGAGGAGTATATCAAGGCTAGTCAGACGTATTCGTTGCCGGTTTATAGCGGGAGTTGGACGTACACGTTAGGTGCGGATGAGAAGCGCATACGAGAAAATATTGATCAAACCCTTGCCGTCGGAGCCAAATACCATAACTTGATGGTGTGGGCTAAACACGCAGATGGGCACTACATTACCGATGAAGAGGTTGCTGTCTCGTACCTCAATGCGTTTGAGTACGCGGAGAAGCGGGGCGTTATCATTACGTACGAAAACCATGTAGACATGTGGTCTGAGGATCCTCGTCGCGTCTCCAAGGTTGCTAATATAGTCGAACGCCACGGTATACCATTCAATATCTGTATGGATTACAGCCACTGCATTTTCAAAGTGGAGAATGAGGTTGAGATCGCGGTAGCTCAGCTACGAGGTGATGCTGACGGCACCCGTCGCCTTGACCCTTTCAACGACGACAGCTATGCAGACGAGTGGCTTTCTCGTAACACGGTGCATTGGGCGCAGGTTCGACCGGCTGCTCCAAATGGGCCGCGCAACTGGTGGGCCGGCGAAACTGGCCCATGGGATGGGCTGGGTTACGACCGTCCTGGTCGCTCCATCCAGTACCCATTCAGTAATCCAGAAGCCGGTGAGTGGCACACCGATTTTTGGCACGCTCACAAGCTGGCTCCAACCAAAGAACTGATTCGCAAAGTTATTGACAGTTATATCACGGAAGAGAACTCCAGCCTTCGTTTGATGACGATCGACAACATCAACCTTGCCGCCTATGGCACCGGCTGGAAGTACGACATGTTTGCTGACAGTTGCCTGGTCGCTCAATTTGTTCGTGAGCTTTACGCCGAACGCATGGCTGTTCATTTGGCTAAGAAGGAACAGGGCGCTGAGTTTGTAGGTCAGTATCGCAACAAGGTATGAGTTACCTATGCCTTAGTGTTCCACTAAGGCGTAAGTGACCCCCTTAATCGTTAAGCTTGAGAATTGTGCGGCGTTGGGTGGTGCGGGCCTGATGCAATTCTCAAGCCCCATCTGGTATACCAGATGGGTAATGTGAGAAACCAGAGGTAATCAGAATGTCTGCTGATGAAGTGATTTTCAATGATTGGCACCCTGTCGCCGCGCTGGACGATGTAGGTCTGGACACGCGCTACCGCTGCCGACTGCTCGGTCGCACCGTAAGTTATGTGAAAAGTGAAAAAGGGGTAACGGCGCTTTGGGAGCAGGGCCAGGAGGAGGTTTCCCACATCAGCGCTCAAGAAATCTATGGCGTGCTGTGGCTGTCCTTCGCCCAGAATCCTCCAGCCATTTTTGAGATCCCTGAATTTAACGAACCGGATCGCCGGATTGTCAGTGCAGGTTCAGTTCGTGTGAACGTATCCGGTCTGCGCGCCATCGAAAATTTCCTTGATATGGCGCACTTCCCGTTCGTGCACACCGACATTCTCGGCGCGGAACCCCTGACTGAGGTCGAGCCGTACAATGTTCACTTCGACGAAGAGAAGGATGAGATTTTCGCAACCGAGTGCCGATTCCCTCAACCGAAAGGCGCTGCAACTGCAGTTGAGCCGATCGACATGCAATACATCTATCGCATTACGCGTCCTTACTCCGCGATTCTGTACAAAACCTGCCCGCCACAACCGGAGCGCTGGGATGCTTTGGGTTTATTCATCCAGCCGGTGGATGAGGACTGGTGCATCGCGCACACCATCATGTGTTACGTGGACGAAGTGAACTCTGATCAACAGCTTCGACACTTCCAACAGACCATCTTCGGTCAGGACTTGATGATCTTGATCAATCAGGTGCCTAAGCGCCTCCCACTGGCTGCCAGCCGTGAGAGCCCTGTTCGGGCCGATGTACTGGCGACCGCCTATCGCCGCTGGATGCGTGAAAAGGGTGTGCAGTACGGAACCCTGCGGGACTGAATAAAAAGAACTTATAAGAGGTATGTGCCGTGAACAAAGTTGATTTGAATCAGTGGTATCCCATCGCTACGCCAGAAGATCTGCCCAAGCGCCACGTATTTCATGCCACCTTGATGGCCCAGGAGTTGGCAATTTGGCGTGATGACAATGGGGTGGTGAATGTTTGGGAGAACCGCTGCCCTCACCGTGGCCTGCGTTTGACCTTGGGTGCCAATACCGGTAGTGAGCTTCGCTGCCAATACCATGGCTGGACTTATGAGACCGGGACGGGCGGATGCACGTTTGTACCGGCACACCGTGATGCGACCGAACCAAGTAAGGCTCGCGTGAACACATTCCCCGCACGTGAGAAGCATGGCCTGATTTGGACATCGCTTGGCCAGCCGGAGGGTGAGCCAATCTCCATCCTCGATGACGCTCAACTGGTCAATGCAGTCAAAACCAACCTTCACAGCACTGTGATCGCTTCGGATGTCGATTGTGTAATTAGCGTCCTGCGAGCAAACCTTTCTGCATTCGTTGATGTCTTCGGGGTCGATCACGTTGACGACTTGCATCTCAAAACCATGCAGCAAGATCGCGCCATCCTGGTATCCAGGACTGGTTCATTAGCAATTCACCTGTATCTTCAGCGCGCTACAGTCACCAAGACTCTCTTCCATGCGCAAGCGCTCACCTCTGGCCGTATAGGTTATGAGCTGCAGAAAAACTTTGCATTTGCCATGAACTCGATTCGCCGGTCGGCAGAGTCGGAAGCGTCTCAGCTCATTAGCATAAAGGACATCAGCGACCACACCACCGAGGAGGTTGAAGCCGTCATGGAGAATTTGACCAAAGCGCCTCCTTCGCAATACATCTGTGAAGTGGTGACCCGTACACAAGAAACCGGTGACATCAATTCGTATTGGCTCAAGCCTATCGGTCACCCTATGCCAGCATTTGCGGCAGGTATGCACATCAGCATCACCACGCCAGAAGGCTGCATCCGGCAATACTCGTTGGTGAACGCGCCTGGTGAGCAAGAGTCCTTCATCATCGGTGTGAAGAATGAGCTGCAATCTCGTGGCGGCTCCAAGTCGATGCATGAACAAGTCAAGGTCGGCACGCAGCTGAAAGTGACGCTGCCGCGAAATGGCTTCCCATTCGTGCAGACGGGTAAGCGCCCGATCCTGGTAGCTGGCGGTATCGGCATCACACCAATCTTGTGTATGGCTCAAGCGCTGAGTCAGCAAGGTACGCCTTTCGAGATTCACTACTTCGCACGTGGTGCAGAACACGTTCCGTTCCAGGATCGTTTGACCGCGCTGGGTGAAAGTCTGAATCTCCATTTTGGCCTTGGGCCTGAAGAAACCAAGGCAAAATTGTCCGAGATTCTCGTCGAGCATGAGCCAGGGAGTGTTGACATCTATACCTGTGGCCCTCAGCCGATGATCGAAACAGTCTCTGCGGTTGCATTGGCGAGCGGTGTTTCTGAAGATTCAATTCGTTTCGAGTTCTTCAGCAAGAAAAATGATGCGCCTGTTTCCGGCGAAACATATGAAGTCGAGCTCAGTAAAACGGGTCAGAGCTTCTTCGTGCCGTCTGGTTCAACGCTTTTGCAGGCGTGCTTGGACAATAATGTTCAAATTGAAGCCTCATGTGAACAGGGCGTTTGCGGCACCTGTATAACGGCGGTGATTTCCGGCGATATTGAACACCACGATACCTACCTTTCCAAAAAAGAGAGGGAGAGTGGGAAGTGGATTATGCCGTGTGTATCACGCTGCAAATCCCCAAAAATTGTTCTCGACCTGTGAGGGCTATACCGTGATTAAACTCTATGATTATGAGCTTTCCGGAAACTGCTACAAGGTGAGACTGTTCTTGTCGATCTTGAAGCTGGAATATCAAACTGAGCCTGTGGAGTTTTACCCGTCGCGCGAACATAAGTCTGAAGATTTCCTAAAAATCAACCCGCTGGGGCAACTGCCGGCGTTGAAGGATGGTGAACTGATCTTGCGCGATGCTCAGGCCATTCTGGTCTACCTCGCTACTCAGTACGACAAGACTGGCTACTGGTATCCCACTGCTCGGCCAGATCTGATGGCAGACGTTCAGATGTGGATGGCCTTCGCCGATAGCTTGACCAGCACGATTTCTGCTGCCCGGCTACATGATCTTTTCTTCTTCGAGTTTGATGTCCAGGCGTGCCGTCTGAGGGCGCGCGATCTGCTGAGGATTTTGGACGAACACCTCTGGTTCAGGGACCTGAAAGGGTTACAGTACATTTGCAACTCTCTGCACCCAACCATCGCAGACATCGCATGCTTCCCCTATATTGCCTTGGCCGACGAGGGAGGTGTGTCGCTTGAAGACTACCCAGCAGTTCGCCGCTGGGTAGATCGAGTGAAGCGCTTGCCCGGTTTCACTGTCATGTCTGGCGTATTCCCCACTTCTGCAGCTTTCGAAAACACTGCGCAGCGCGTAAGCGCTTAAGTCTCGATTCGGGGTGCCTGGAATTTACCTCGCACCTTATGGGATTTTCCATCAATTTTAAAGGTGGGTCATATCAATGAGTGTTATCCAGATTTCATCGCAGCGCAGTTTTGACGGATATTACAAACGCTTCAAGCATAACTCTGAAACACTTGGGTGCGAAATGACGTTTGGCGTCTATCTCCCACCGAATATTGAAAGCAAGGGTGGAGTACCGGTGCTGTACTGGTTGTCAGGCTTGACGTGTACCGACGAGAATTTCATGCAAAAAGCGGGTGCGCATCGGCTTGCCGCGGAATTGGGCATTATGATCGTTGCACCTGATACAAGTCCACGTGGTGAGCATGTTCCTGACGATGCTCAAAAAGCTTGGGACTTCGGGCTCGGTGCAGGATTCTACATCAACGCTACGCAGGAGCCTTGGTCGCACAACTATCAGATGCATGATTATATCGCTGACGAGCTTCCAGCTATCATCGCAGAAAACTTCATGGTAACGGAAAGGCGTGCAATCAGCGGTCACTCAATGGGGGGGCACGGTGCACTGGTCTGTGCTTTTCGCAACCC
Source organism: Pseudomonas sp. xss_2 (assembly GCF_043104195.1). Lineage (NCBI taxonomy): Bacteria > Pseudomonadati > Pseudomonadota > Gammaproteobacteria > Pseudomonadales > Pseudomonadaceae > Pseudomonas > Pseudomonas sp. xss_2. The sequence goes on along the minus strand of NZ_JBICKL010000058.1, from coordinate 13,856 downwards.
AGGACGATACGTGTCTGTCTCTGCATTTTCCCCTATTACCAATCCGATGATGAGCCCCTGGGGGCAAAAAGCATTCGGCTTGATGCTCGGTGACAACACACAAAAGTGGCGTGACTGGGATGCCTGTGAACTCATGTCTACATTGACTGAGCGTCTACCTCTCTTAGTGGATCAAGGCGCTGATGATGAATTTATTCATAATCAGTTGAAGCCGGGGAACCTCTCTACGGCGGCAGCGCAGTCCGGTCACGCGGCCAATATTCGCGTTCATCATGGTTACGATCATAGCTATTATTTTGTGGCTTCTTTCATTGACGATCATCTGCGGCATCATGCGAAGGCACTTCTCGGCCAAGATGGTTAACGGGCGGGCAATTGAAACTGCGGGTTGTGCTTGATTCGGAGGATGATATGCATTCTATGGAGCAACAAATATTTTCGGGTGAGATATTCGAAAAAGTACGAAGCTCGTCCTTGTTGAAAGACAAATCACTGCTGGCTAACGGTACTTTTAGCTTGGTGTTTGAGGGTAGTACTCCAGCCTCTATTTACCATCTGGCACTCGATAACGCAGGTCACGATTTTTCGATGAAAGCCAAGCGCTATTCAATAGATGGTGTTAGAAAAATTTTCAGGGACTTCGGAGCCATTGCAATTTATCAACATGATCCGTTCTACCCGGATTATCTTTGGCTGGCAGAGCTGGAGGTGTTGAATCCATTAGTCAGCTCGCCAGCAGCGCACCACGAGGTTCAAGATGTCTTGCGGTGCCTTACCGGTAGACCAGAAGGTAAGATATATTCGACGTTTACCGGTAAGTGTGAACTGCTTTCTAACCTGAATCGAACGCCTATATATGCCAGAACGGCGCGATGTGTTCAGGCGTTGCGCAAGCTTATGTTGAAGTATGTGACAAGCTCGTCTTGTGATTTTGACCTGCGGATTGAAAATTTCATGATTCGCCCCTACACGGGAGAAGTGGTGTTGAATGGGCCGATTAACTGGATTTGTGACGTGGAGCCGGAGCATCATTTGAGACTTTCTCAAGTGGATGTTTTTATTGAAGGTGACACAACTTTTCGTAGTTCTGCTCAGATTTTGCATTTTGACCGGGTTAGAATGGGTAGGTGACGCTTTAGGTTTATGTGGTGGGTTGACCTTTTGCAATAATAATGCGCTATTGGGTCACTTGGCCGAGTGTTGAGCATGTCATGTGAGGATTTTGCCTTGTTGATAGGTATTCCAAAAGAAACCTGTGTCGGTGAAGCCCGCGTTGCCGCCTCAATTGAGACTATTAAGCGATATATATCGCAGGGGCATCAGGTCATCGTCGAAGCCGGAGCCGGTATACGAGCCGCTATCCACGATAGCTCGTTAAGTGCCGCAGGAGCTTCTCTGGGTACTATCTCGGACGCTTTTGGAGCTGAGATCATTTTGAAGGTGAATGCGCCCAGTGACGATGAGCTCAAGTTGATCAATCCGGGCAGTATTCTGCTAGGCATGCTTAATCCATTCGACAGCGAACTGATCGGCAAGATGGCCGAACGCGGGGTTACCGCTTTCGCCCTGGAAGCCACGCCCCGCACCTCACGGGCACAAAGCCTGGATGTGCTGTCGTCGCAGGCCAACATTGCCGGTTACAAGGCCGTGTTGCTGGCCGCCCACCACTACCCACGCTTCATGCCCATGCTGATGACCGCCGCCGGTACCGTCAAAGCCGCGCGCGTGCTGATCCTCGGGGCCGGCGTTGCCGGCCTGCAGGCCATTGCCACGGCCAAGCGCCTGGGTGCAGTGATCGAGGCGTCCGACGTACGCCCGGCGGTAAAGGAGCAGATCGAGTCGCTGGGCGCCAAGTTCATCGACGTGCCCTACGAGACCGATGAGGAGCGTGAATGCGCCGAAGGCGTCGGCGGCTATGCCCGGCCGATGCCGGCCAGCTGGATGCAACGCCAGGCTGAGGCGGTACACGAACGCGCCAGGCAGGCGGACATCGTCATCACCACCGCATTGATCCCTGGCCGCAAGGCACCGACCTTGCTCAGCGCCGAAACCGTGGCGCAGATGAAGCCTGGCTCGGTGGTCATCGACCTGGCGGCAGCCCAGGGCGGCAACTGCCCACTGACCGTCGCCGACCAGGTGGTGCGGCAAAACGGCGTGATCATCGTCGGCCCGACCAACCTGCCGGCTCAACTGGGCGCTGACGCCTCGGCGCTGTATGCGCGCAACCTGCTGGACTTCATGACGCTGCTGTTCGACAAGGACGGCGCGCTGGTCATCAACCTCGAAGACGACATCGTCGCCGCGTGCCTGATGTGCCGCGACGGCCAAATCGTGCGCAAGAACGACTAAAGGAGCACGACAATGGAAGACATGCTGATTTCCCATGGCATCTACAACCTGATCATCTTCGTGCTGGCCATCTATGTGGGTTACCACGTGGTGTGGAACGTCACACCGGCGCTGCACACCCCGCTGATGGCGGTTACCAACGCCATTTCGGCAATCGTCATCGTCGGCGCCATGCTGGCGGCAGCGCTGACCGTGACCCCGGCCGGCAAGCTGATGGGCACCCTGGCGGTAGCCCTGGCGGCGGTCAACGTGTTCGGTGGCTTCCTGGTCACCCGCCGCATGCTTGAGATGTTCAAGAAGAAAACCAAGAACGAGGCGCAGAAGTAAGCATGAGCATGAATCTGGTAACGCTCCTCTACCTCGTCGCCTCGGTGTGCTTCATCCAGGCGCTCAAGGGCCTGTCGCACCCGACCACCTCGCGGCGCGGCAACCTGTTCGGCATGATCGGCATGGGGCTCGCGATCCTCACCACAGTTGGCCTCATATATAAGCTCGGCGCGCTCTCCGTTGGTAACGGCGGTGCCACCGCCGGTATCGGCTACGTCATCGTCGGCCTGCTGGTCGGCGGCACCGCCGGTTCGATCATGGCCAAGCGCGTCGAGATGACCAAGATGCCGGAACTGGTCGCCTTCATGCACAGCATGATCGGCCTGGCCGCGGTGTTCATCGCCATCGCTGCCGTGCTGGAGCCACAGTCGATGGGCATCGTTGCCGCTATCAGCGACCCGATCCCTACCGGCAACCGCCTGGAACTGTTCCTTGGCGCGGCCATCGGTGCCATTACCTTCTCCGGTTCGGTGATCGCCTTCGGCAAACTGTCGGGCAAGTACAAGTTCCGCCTGTTCCAAGGCGCACCGGTACAGTTCGCCGGCCAGCACAAGCTGAACCTGATCCTGGGCCTGACCACCATCGCCCTGGGCCTGCTGTTCACCTTCACCGGCCACTACAGTGCCTTCACCCTGATGCTGGTCCTAGCCTTCATCATGGGCGTGCTGATCATTATTCCGATCGGTGGTGCCGACATGCCGGTGGTGGTGTCGATGCTTAACAGCTATTCGGGCTGGGCAGCGGCCGGTATCGGCTTCTCGCTGAACAACTCGATGCTGATCATCGCCGGCTCTCTGGTCGGCTCCTCCGGTGCGATCCTCTCGTACATCATGTGCAAGGCGATGAACCGTTCGTTCTTCAACGTCATCCTCGGTGGCTTTGGCGGCGATGTCGATGTCGGCGCGGCCCAAGGTTCGAAAGAACAACGCCCGGTGAAGTCCGGTTCGGCCGACGACGCCACCTTCCTGCTGAGCAACGCCGACACCGTGATCATCGTCCCGGGCTACGGCCTGGCGGTGGCCCGTGCCCAGCACGCGCTGAAGGAGCTGACCGAAAAGCTGACCCACAACGGTGTGACCGTGAAGTACGCGATCCACCCGGTGGCAGGGCGCATGCCCGGGCACATGAACGTGCTGCTGGCCGAAGCCGAAGTGCCGTACGACCAGGTGTTCGAGATGGAAGACATCAACGCCGAGTTCGGCCAGGCCGACGTGGTGCTGGTACTGGGCGCCAACGACGTGGTCAACCCGGCGGCGAAAAACGATCCGAAGTCGCCGATCGCCGGCATGCCGATCCTCGAGGCGTTCAAGGCCAAGACCATCATCGTCAACAAACGCTCCATGGCCAGCGGCTATGCCGGCCTGGACAACGAACTGTTCTACCTGGACAAGACCATGATGGTGTTCGGTGATGCTAAAAAGGTCGTAGAGGACATGGTTAAAGCCGTTGCATGAGCGGATGCTCCTTGCGCATTAGGCTCTGTACGAAATCCCGAAAAACTGAATCAACGCCCCTCAGAAGCTGAAACTCTCTAGGGTTTCCGGCCATCTATGGAAAGGAATTCTGTGATGGCAAAGCGTTACGAACTCTCGGACGAGGCCTGGGATGTTGTCTCCGATCTTTTCATCGAAACTCATAGCCAAAGGCGGCCGCGCCTGAGCGACCGCCTGATGCTCGATGGCGTGTTCTGGATGCTCTGCTCGGGCGCTGCGTCGCGAGATATGCCGGAGCGCTTCTGCCCATGGTCAACGGTGTATCAACGGTTTCGCGGCTAGCGAAATCAGGGGACTTTCGATCAGATGCTCAAACGCTTACACCTTCCCGGGCTGGTTTTTTGCCGATCTGGAGGAGGTTAATCGGGCGTCGGCACATCGGGCAATTCGGCATCAACGTCAACATTCAGCCTCCACCTGGCATTAAAGGATGCAGTTTGCCGTGGTTTTTGGGGGGAATGCCTGCGTTGTTGATCAGCTTATCAACGCGCCAGAGCTACTGATACCCCCGAACCAACCTGCTACATCTCGTTAGCTGCCAGGTGAGCTGTTCGCTTAGCGCATGGGTCGGGCACCTAACCCGTCAATAAGAAAAATCGATACCCGCTTAAGGATTTCATGGAGGCGGGAAGGGATCGTCCGCCTTACAGTCACCTTCGTCCATAAGTCAGATGACTCTACCGAGCGGTATGCCACCGATTCGGCCTAGTCCCTACAAAAATAAGAAGGTGGAAGCATGAGTAACGAAGCGGTCGATATCAAGGCGTGGATCGACGACCGGGCAATAGCCGGGTATCAGTGGCTCATCATGGCCCTATGCTTTTTGGTTGTTCTGTTCGATGGTTTCGATGTGGCAGTGATGGGATTTGTCGCACCATCATTGATCCAAGAGTGGGGCCTCACCCGGGCTGCTTTCGGCCCCGTCATGAGCGCCGGCATGGTGGGTCTAGCAATTGGTGCTTTGACGGCAGGCCCCTACGCAGACCGCTTGGGTCGCAAGCGGGTGCTGCTTATTGCAGTGACTGGATTCAGTGTGCTGAGTTTAGCGTGCGCTTTTGCTCGCAATCCCTATGAACTGGGTATCTTCCGTTTGCTCACAGGGATAGCGTTGGGGGCCGCGCTGCCGAATACCACCACATTGCTGTCTGAGTACTTGCCCGAGCGCAATCGCGCACTGTTTATCACCATCATGTTCACTGGCTTCAACATGGGATCGGGCCTCGGTGGCTTTCTAGCTGCTTGGCTGATCCCAGCTTATGGGTGGCATGCAGTACTGCTTGCAGGCGGCATCATGCCGTTGGCGCTGTTACCGCTTCTTTGGCTGTGGTTACCCGAGTCGGCACGATTTCTTGCTGCTCGTAATGCACCTGCGGCAGAGATCGCTAAGGTATTAAATAGGCTGGGTGGTGCGTTCACCGCAGCCACGAGATTCATCGTCAGCGAGCCTCAATTGAATCAGAAGGCACCCGTACGGATGCTCTTCGCCGGTCAATTCCGGTTTGGCACTCTTGCACTCTGGGGCACCTATTTCATGGGCTTGCTGGTGATCTACCTGACCATGGGCTGGATGCCAACGCTCTTGCGTGACAGTGGCTTGTCGATTGAGCGAGCAGCCACCATCACTGGCTTGTTCCAGATTGGCGGCACCGTCGGCGCAATTGCAGTGGGCTGGGCAATGGATCGGCGCAATCCTAACCGCGTGATTGCTGGCGCTTACGTACTGGGTGGTATGTGCATCCTTCTGTTGGGCGCCTTCAGCCTGGAGTCGAGCCTCCTAGCCGTTGGAGTAACCGCCGCTGGGTTCTTCATGAGCGGAGCACAGACAGGCCTTAACGCATTTGCGCCGGGTTACTACCCGACAGATTTTCGCGCCACGGGGGTCAGCTGGATGCTTGGTATCGGACGCTTTGGTGCGATCTTCGGCTCGCTCATTGGAGGCACAGTATTGAGCATGGGCTTCGGCGTTCCAGTGCTGTTCGCATTGTTGAGCGTACCGGCATTCGTCGCAGCTATCGCAATCCTGGCCAACGGTCATGCCCGTCGTCGACTTAACCACGCCACAGTGGCCCAGTAGCTTTTTTAGGTAAAGGAACAATTCATGGCACGCATCATTGGTGGACTCGCTGTCTCTCATACACCCACTATCGGTTTCGCGGTCGATCACGAAAAGCAGCAGGAGGCCGCGTGGGCACCCATTTTTGAGGGATTCGAGCCAATCAAGGATTGGCTCAAGGAGAAAAAGCCCGACGTCCTCTTCTACATCTTCAACGATCACTTGACGTCTTTCTTCTTCGACCATTACGGTGCATTTACCCTTGGCGTCGACGACCAATATGGGGTTGCAGACGAGGGCGGTAACCCACGAGATCTGCCAGCGGTGAATGGCCATGCAGCACTCTCCCGGCACATTGGCGAAAGCTTGGTGGCCGATGAATTCGACATGGGTTTTTTCCGTGACAAGCCGCTTGATCACGGGTTCTTTTCCCCCATGTCTGCGTTGCTTTCATGCGACGAAGGTTGGCCGCTGGAAATTGTTCCGCTACAGGTAGGCGTGTTGCAATTTCCCATTCCGAGTGCGCGTCGTTGCTACAAGCTTGGCCAGGCATTGCGCCGGGCGATTGAGAGTTATCCGGAGGATCTCAAAGTAGCTATCGTCGCCACAGGCGGGGTGTCTCACCAGGTGCATGGTGAGCGTTGTGGATTCAACAACCCTGAATGGGATGCCCAGTTCCTGGATCTGCTCATTAACGATCCGCTGCGCCTGACAGAGATGACGCTCGCCGAATTCGCCACCCTCGGTGGGATGGAGGGGGCTGAGGTAATCACTTGGTTGATCATGCGAGGCGCGCTCTCTTCCAACGTGAAGAAGCTGCATCAGGACTACTACCTGCCCTCGATGACAGGGATCGCAACGTTGCTACTGGAGAATGAGGATCGACCGGTGCCAGTCGAGGCCACAGCCCGTCACCTCAAGCACATGCGGCACCAGCTTGAGGGTATTGAAAAGCTGGAAGGTACTTACCCGTTCACACTGGAACGCAGCGCCAAGGGCTATCAGCTGAACAAATTCCTGCACCGCATGATCGAGCCTGACTGGCGTCGTCGTTTCCTTGAATCGCCAGAGGAGCTTTTCGGTGAGGCTGGGTTGAGCGCGGAGGAATGTGATCTGCTACGCCGCCGTGATTGGCGAGGGCTGATCCAGTACGGCGCCATCTTTTTCGTACTGGAGAAGCTGGCTGCGGTATTGGGAGTACCCAACCTGCAGGTGTACGCCGCGATGCGTGGGCAAAGCCTGGAGGACTTCCTCAAGACCCGTAACCAGCAGGTACTCTATTCGGTGGCCGGCAAGCCATCGCGGTGAAGCACCGAACGAGGCTGTGAGCATGCACGGTCCTGCGAAAACGACCCCCTAATTAATTCCAGTCATTTTAGTACACCTCTGTGCGTGTCCTCCACGCACAGCGGATCTTTGCACCCAAAAAACGGAAAATAATAACAATGAAACACACCGCTACCCCTCACGTCGCCTGGGTCATGGCGCTCAGCTGTGCATCACCGATGACTGTCTTGGCCTCTGACTTTCTGGAGGATGCCAGCGCGAATCTCAATCTGCGAAATTTCTACATCAACCGAAATTTTACCAATCCTTCCTACTCGCAAGGTAAGGCTGAAGAGTGGACGCAGAGCTTTATTTTGGATGCACGATCTGGTTTCACCTCGGGCGTGGTCGGCTTCGGTGTAGACGTGTTGGGCCTGTACTCAGTGAAGTTGGATGGCGGTGGCGGCACGGGTGGTACCCAGCTGCTGCCGCTGGGCAGTGACGGTCACCCTGCGGATGACTTCGGGCGCCTGGCTGTAGCGGGCAAGGTGAAAGTCGGCAAGACGCAGTTGAAAATTGGCGAGTGGATGCCGGTACTGCCGATTTTACGCTCTGACGATGGTCGATCACTGCCGCAGACGTTTCGCGGCGCGCAGGTGACATCCCAGGATATCGATGGGCTAACGCTCTACGGCGGCCAGTTCCGCGCCAACAGTCCGCGGAATGACTCGAGCATGGAAGACATGTTCATGCAGGGCAAGACGGCTTTCACGTCGGATCGTTTCAACTTCGTGGGTGGTGAGTACAGCTTCAACGAGAAGCGCACGATGGTTGGCCTGTGGGGCGCTGAACTCAAAGATATCTATCAGCAGCAGTACCTGCAAATCATACACAGCCAGCCTGTGGGTGACTGGACGCTGGGCGCGAATCTCGGGTATTTCCAAGGGAAGGAAAACGGGAGTGCCCGTGCAGGGGATTTGAACAACCGGACATACTCAGCGCTGCTGTCGGCCCGGTATGGCGGAAATACCTTCTACGTAGGCCTGCAAAAGCTCACGGGAGATGACGCCTGGATGCGGATCAACGGCACCAGTGGCGGCACGTTGGCCAACGACAGCTACAACAGCAGCTACGACAATGCCCAGGAGAAATCCTGGCAGGTACGGCACGACTTCAATTTTGTTGCTGTGGGAATACCAGGGCTGACGATCATGAACCGCTACATCAGTGGCGATAATGTGCACGCAGCCTTGGTCAGCGATGGGAAGGAATGGGGACGAGAATCGGAGTTGAGCTATACCGTGCAAAGTGGTGCTTTGAAAGATCTCAATCTCCGGTGGCGAAACTCAAGCATTCGCCGGGACTACAGCACCAATGAGTTCGATGAGAACCGCTTGATCATCTCGTATCCACTGAGCCTCTTGTAACACCACTACAGGGTTGCCTGTTCACGCGTCACTGCGCGGATCATTTCCATCAGGGCGAGCGCCGCTGGCGAGTGCAGGCAGCCGTTTCGGTATGTGAGTCCGATCGATCGTGAAGTCTGCTTCAGCTCGACAGGCAAGACACATAATTCTCCCGATGCGATTTCCTGCTCCAACTGATGCGCGGAGACCGCTGCAATCATGTCGGAGCTCAACAACAAACCTCTTATGATGGCCATGTCCGCGCTTTCAACCACGGGGCGAAGGCTCGCCATACCCAGCTCAGTAAAACAATCATCCAGCATCTGGCGAGCGGGGGAGCCGGCCCTGGGCAGTACCCACTTTGCGGTTGAAAGCGCGCTGAAGGTCAGGCTATCCGCGAAGGGGTGGTCGTGCCGGGCCACAAGAACCATTTCTTCGTACAGCAGGTTCTCTCCTGTGAGATCACTCGCGTAAGCAGCGGGGCGCAACGCACCGAAGATGAAGTCGACATCGCCGGCGCGTGACTCAGTGGCCAGCAGGTCGAAGGGGCTTTCGTTGGTGATCACCTGGACATCCGGGTGAGCGGTCATCAGACGCACGATGGCAGCCGGCAAAATCCGAGTGCGACCCAAGGGAAGGGCGCCAACATGTACTACACCCTGCAGCTGGCCTTTAATTGCCGAAATGTCGGTTTCGATGTGGCGTAGTTCATTGAGCGCACGCCGGATGGGGAACAGTATCTCGTGGCTCGCACGGGTAGGCTGAAGACCACGAGGGGTTCGTTCGAAAAGCGTTTGGCCACAACCGTTTTCCATCACCTTGAGCGTTGAGCTGATGGCTGGCTGAGTCAATCCCATGAGGGTCGCGACAGTCTGCATGTGATGAGTCTCGCAGAGGCTCACGAAAATCTGCAGCCGCTTGACTTGGAACAGGTACAAGGGCTCCACGGACTGCTTGTCAGAAGGGGCAAGGAGCCGAGGTACTGTGTTAAGTTCCGCCAGCACTCTTCGGGCGCGAGGCAGTAATCGCTCTCCGTAGCCGGTAAGACGCATACCATTGGCGTGACGCTCAAACAGAGGCGCATTCAAGCGGGCCTCCAGCTCGGAAATCGAGCGTGTAACTACTGATTGCGCTCTGTACAACGCCGATGAAGCCTTGGAGACACTGCCGAGTTCAGCGACGCGTACAAACGCCCGTACGTGCATCAAACTGGGGAGCTCTTTGGTTTCCATGGTGATAGGCACATTCAGCTTTAGGTACTCTGACTATGCAGCTCCGCTGCCAGCGTGGCAATAAGTAAAACGCATACCCCATACACCCGAACGCATTTCTGCTCAAGTCAGGCCGAATGCGAAGCTGTTCCTATCGAAATAGGAGCACTCGCAATGATCGAAACACAAAAAAACGCATTGGTTGTAAGCGCCCATTCCGCTGATTTTGTATGGCGTGCAGGTGGCGCTATCGCGCTCCATGCCCAGCAGGGTTACAACGTGCACATCGTTTGCCTGTCCTACGGCGAGCGGGGCGAGTCTGCAAAACTCTGGCGAAAAGGCGACATGAGTGAGGACAAGGTGAAAGCCGCTCGGCAGGAGGAGGCGAAGGCCGCCGCTGAAATTCTTGGAGCAACTGTTGAGTTCTTCGACATTGGGGATTATCCAATGCGGGCAGACAAGGACACATTGTTCCGCCTGGCAGACGTCTTCCGCCGCATCCAGCCAGAGTTCGTACTGAGCCACTCGCTCAAAGATCCCTACAACTACGACCACCCGCTGGCAATGAACCTGACTCAGGAAGCGAGAATCATCGCGCAGGCGGAAGGCTATCGACCGGGCGAGAAGATTGTAGGTGCACCGCCAGTATATGCCTTTGAACCGCATCAGCCCGAGCAATGTGAGTGGTGCCCAGACGTGCTCCTGGACATCACGGATGTTTGGGATAAGAAATACGCTGCGATTCAATGCATGGCCGGCCAGGAACACTTGTGGGAGTACTACACGCGTGTTGCCCTCCAGCGCGGCGTGCAAGCCAAGCGTAACGTTGGCATCACTTCCGCTCGCAACATCGTCTATGCCGAAGGCTACCAGAGCATCTTCCCACGGGTTACGGAGAATCTTGCATGAGTAGCCTCGTAGGAAAAACCGGTGTTGTTCTTCGCAATATTGAGCGGGCGGACGCGATCCTGGTGGACGAATTGGCGGCATACGGTGTTGCTACTATCCACGAATCACAAGGGCGAAAAGGGCTACTGGCTTCCTCGATCTCTCCGATCCAGCAGGGTGTCTCGGTCAGTGGATCAGCTATCACTGTCTTGGTCGCGCCTGGGGACAACTGGATGTTTCATGTTGCAGTAGAACAATGCCGTCCTGGGGATTTGCTGGTAGTTGCACCAAGCTCTCCCTGCACCGATGGCTACTTCGGTGACCTGCTGGCGACCTCGCTCAAAGCTCACGGTGTTCGTGCACTGGTGATCGATGCGGGAGTACGCGATACCCGTACCCTTCGGGAAATGGGTTTCCCAGTCTGGTCTCGGGCAGTCAGTGCTCAGGGCACAATCAAGGAGACGCTTGGGTCGGTCAATCTGCCGATCATTTGTGGCGGTCAGTTGGTCAACCCTGGTGATGTGGTTGTCGCGGACGATGACGGCGTGGTAATTGTGCGTCGTGATGAGGTCAAGCAAGTGCTGGAGGCGACGCGCCGCCGTGCCGACTTGGAAGAGCAGAAGGCGGTGCGACTGGCCAACGGCGAACTGGGTTTGGACATTTACAACATGCGTCCTCGTCTGGCTGAGAAAGGCTTACGGTACATCGACAGCCTGGATGAACTTGGAGAGTAATCATGGGCCAGACACGCATTCCTTGTTTGTTGATGCGCGGCGGCACATCAAAGGCTGCATGCTTTCTGGGGCGCGACTTGCCCGAGCAGCCTGAACTGCGTGATCAGGTACTGCTAGCAGCCATGGGGTCGCCCGACAGCCGTCAAATCGACGGGATAGGAGGGGCTGACTCGCTGACCAGCAAGGTTGCGATTATCAGCTTGTCGCAACGCCCTGACGCTGACGTTGATTACTTGTTCGCTCAGGTGGTCGTAGATGAGCCGCGTGTCGACTATGGGCAGAACTGCGGCAATGTCCTTTCTGCCGTCGGCCCTTTTTCGATCGAGCGAGGGCTGGTTGCTGCGAGGGGGGAGGTCACGGCGGTTCGCATCTACATGGAGAATACTGGGCAAATTGCGGTTGCCCACGTGCGCACACGTGACGGGGCGGTCGATTATGCCGGTGATGTCAGGATTGACGGTGTGCCAGGAACGGGGGCGCCCGTGATAATTCAGTTCCAGGACATTGCGGGCTCAAGTTGTGGAGCGTTGCTACCCACCGGCAGCCCACGTGACGAATTCGACGGAGTAGAGGTAACCTGCATCGACAATGGCATGCCGGTAGTACTGATACGGGCAGACGCGTTGGCCTGCAGCGGATACGAAAGCCCTCAGCAGCTGGACGCTGACAGTTACTTGAAAAGGCGGCTGGAGAGTATTCGCTTGCAGGCAGGACATGCTATGAACCTTGGTGACGTACACCAGCGCAATGTGCCCAAGATGTGCCTAATATCACCTGCTGTCTCTGGTGGGGCGCTCAATACTCGCACCTTCATCCCTCATCGCTGCCATACTAGCATCGGTGTTTTTGGTGCCGTCAGCGTGGCAACCGCTTGCACAATAGCGAGAACAGTTGCGTCAGATATCGCCGTCGTCCACCTTTCGGATCAAATGCGTCTATCAATCGAACATCCCACCGGGGAGTTCACCGTTGAGACATCGCTTCAGCAGGGACAGTTCGCCGGCTGTGGTTTGGTACGGACTTCGAGGCTTATATTTGACGGTGCAATTTGCATTCCGCAGTCCCTGTGGAGTAAATAATGACGCTCTCAGGCTGCGGGCGAAATTAGCCCTAGCTCCGCCAGCCCTTGCAGGCTGTCAGCTCCCAGATGAAAGCGCGGGGGCTTCTCTCCTGGAGCCTACATTTGTACAGGAGGGTATCGGCGTGGACTACGACGGCAACGGCGCACGCCTGGGTTCCTCGCGTGGTTCTGCTTGCGCGGGTGTGGGATGAAGGGCTTTTAACTGCAAAAGAATGCACGGCAAAGCCTGGCATCCTTGGGCAAGCGCATTGGGCTTTCCCAACCGGCTATGAGCGAGCGAGTTCAGAAACTCGAAGCTGCGGGTGTCATAGAGAATTACAGCGCGCAGGTAAGCTTGCGTGAGGTAGGCGCAGTGCGGCTTCGCCGCACCGCAAACGGCAACCACTCGGGCGATCGGATCCGCATTAAAAATGCGCAGACACGATCGTCCTAAATACTGGAGTTCGAGGTGTGTTCACTATCCGCTTACCCAGCCCCAGCGTATTGGCGAAGACGTCTGCGAAGGGCTGGATTGTATGCCACCGCTGGGGTGGATAGGTGTTCTAGCGGTGCCTAGCCTAAGCCTCCATCGAGTCTTAGCGCCCCAACTCATTGATCGACAATGACGTCCCCTTTCATCATGGTGGCGTGCCCGGGGAACGAACAGAAGAAAACATAGTGCTGATCGGCCTTCAGGGTACTCGTATTGAATGTCACACTTGCGGATTGCCCACCGCCTATCATTTTCGTATGAGCTATAACCCGTGGATCATCTGCCACTATGTAATCCTGCGCTGCGCCGGCGGAGAGACCCGCTGTCGCAATTGCGCTCAGGTCATCCGTTCTGCTCAGTACCCAGTTATGGCCCATGACATTGACCGGGAATTTGCCGGTATGGTTGAGCGTGACGGTGAAGGATGAACAGGATTTGGAAATGTTGAGTGTCTTCAAATTGAAGCTCATTTGATCAGTAGAATCTACCGTTGCAGCGCACTCGGCGCCAAAGGAGTAAAGCGGTGCGAGCAGAAGGCTTGCGACGGCCAGCCTGTAGATTATTGTCATGGAAAAG
>NZ_JBICKL010000057.1:0-174765 GCF_043104195.1 Pseudomonas sp. xss_2 | reverse complement strand
GCAGCGGCGACGCAAAGGCCATGGGCGGGCAAGAAAACGCAAAAAGCCCCAGGGATCGCTCCGTGGGGCCATGCGACAAACGCTGGATCAGATCTGGCGCTGGTGGCGGCCGATCTGCTCGTGGCGCTCTTGGGCTTCGATGCAGTACTTGGTGGTCGGGCTGATCAGCAAGCGCTGCAGGCCAATTGGCTCGCCGCTGTCTTCGCACCAGCCAAAGCTGTCGTCACCAATTCGGCCCAGGGCCATCTCCAGCTGCGGCAGCAAGCGCTGGTCGCGCTCGATGCCGTTGACCAGCCAGTGACGCTCTTCCTCGACCGATGCCACGTCAGCTGGGTCCGAAGGGGTATCCAGGCTTTCAATGGTAATGCGGCTCTGCTCGATGCGCTCGTGGGTATCTACCTTCATCGCTTGCAGCAGCTGGGCAAAGAACTCCAGCTGTTCAGCGTTCATGTAGTCATCGGCCGACATGGCCAGCAACTGTTCCTTGGTCATCGATTTCTCTATGAAAAAATGTGCATTTGGGCGATTCAAATGTCGCCCACGCCAGTGCGAGGGCAACGGAATTCTTCAAGCGCCAACCGGCACTCTTTTACAGGGGGCGGCAGTCTAAGGCGACACGTCGCACGGGGCAACAGGGATTGGGCCGCAATTGTCCGAAATGACGCGGAATCCGCCCATCGGCCAGATATCTCCTACTTATGGCCAGCCCTACCCTAACAATTGGCTCAAGACCGCACGCAATTTGCCCGGTTTGACCGGTTTGTTCAGCAGGGGTGCCTTGAGCCGCTGCATGGCGCGCCGACTTTGCTCGCTGCGATCGGCGGTGATCATCACCGCAGGGATGGCGCAGGCGAAGTGCGACCTCAAGTCGCGGACCACATCGCAGCCGGTCAGGCCATGGTCAAGGTGAAAGTCCGCCAGCACCAGTTCTGGAGGGCGATCCTGCAACACCTGCAACGATTCGTCCAGATCCCCCGCAGTAACCACCTCGCATCCCCATTGGGCGAGCAGCGCAGCCATGCTCTGGCGGATGCTCAACTCATTGTCCAGTACCAGCAGGCGTCGCCCAGGCAGCGGGTCGCCGACACGGGCCTGAGGCAGGGACAGGCTGCCCTGGGCGGGCTGCTCATTGGATAACGGCACTTCAATACTGAACACCGAGCCGCGCCCCGGCCAAGACCGGACATCGATGCGGCAATCCAGGATCCGCGCAATGCGCTCGACGATCGCCAAGCCCAAACCCACGCCTTTGCGGTCGACAGCGCGGCCGACATCGAGCTGGTTGAATTCCAGGAAGATCGATTGCAGCCGATCCGCAGCAATACCCCGGCCACTGTCCCAAACCTCGATGCGCAGCCGCTCACCGCGCTGGCGCCAGCCCATCAGCACCCGACCGTGCTCGGTGTAACGACAGGCATTGCTCAAGAAATTACGCAGGATGCGCGTCAGCAGACGCATATCGGTACGCACCACACGCTGGCCACCCCGCACCCGCAAAGCCAGCCCTGCAGCCTCGGCCACCGACTGGAATTCCGAATCCAGGGGCAGCAGCAGATCGTCCAGGCGGTAGTAGTCCAGATCAGGCTTGATCGCCGCCTGATCCAGGCGGGAGATGTCAAGCAGGTCGGTGAGCAGGTCTTCGGCGCCTTCCAGCGCCTGGTGCGCCCGCTCGACCAGCAACCCTTCAGCCTGGGCCAAGGGCCGCTCGCGCAGGGTCGAGATCAGCAGCCGGGCAGCATTGAGCGGTTGCAGCAGGTCATGACTGGCGGCGGCCAGGTACTTGTCCTTGCTCAGGTTGGCCGCTTGCGCAGCGTCACGTGCCTCGA
Source organism: Pseudomonas sp. xss_2 (assembly GCF_043104195.1). NCBI lineage: Bacteria > Pseudomonadati > Pseudomonadota > Gammaproteobacteria > Pseudomonadales > Pseudomonadaceae > Pseudomonas > Pseudomonas sp. xss_2. Next base: position 172,939 of record NZ_JBICKL010000057.1, on the reverse strand, counting down.
TCAGTTCGTTGGTGCGTTCGGCGACCCGCAGCTCAAGCTGGTCGTTGAGTTGCTGCAAATGTGCCTGGGCCTGCTTGCGCTCGGTGATATCTGCGACAAACCCTTCTACTACGCCCACCTCATCTGGACGCAGCAGCAGGTTCATCAACACATCGATGCTGCTGCCGTCACGCCGGCGCAAGCGGGTCTCATAGCCCAGCAGGGCATGCTCGCGCTGGAGCACCTGGACAATCTCCTGCAGCTCATCTGTGCCACGGTCGAATAACAAGCTGGCCAGGTCGCTGCGCGAGAACAGCAACGCCTGCGGCTGATCGAAACCGAGCATGCGCGCCAAGGCAGGATTAGCCGCCCGCATGCCTTGCTCCAAGCTGGCCTGGAAGATCCCATGTACCGCGTGCTCGAACAGCCACTTGTAGCGATTGCGCTCTGCCTCCAACTCCTCCAGGCGCACCGCCAACTCCGGGTAATGGCTCTTGCGCACGGTGTGGTTGGACAACCCCAGCAGCCCAGCCAGGGCATCGGCGCTGGGCTCAGAGGGCCTCGCCATACACCACCTCGACATCACGCAGGCTGGAGTTCCTCGGGTTGGTGAGGATGCACGGGTCATCCATGGCGTGACGCGACAAAAATGGGATATCGCTGCTACCCACCCCGTGCAAGCCAAGCGTTTCATGGAAACCCACCGCATGCTTGAGGGCGATCAGATGCTCGACCAAGCGCTTGCGTACCTGCTCATGGTTCAGGCCACGGCAATCGATACCCAAGGTTTGGGCGATCACCTTGAAGCGATCTGGCGCGGCGCTGTAGTTGAACGCCACCACATGCTCGACCAGCACCGCATTGCACAGCCCATGCGGAAGATCGAGAAAGCCGCCCAGGCTATGCGACATCGCATGCACCGCGCCAAGGATGGCATTGGAAAACGCCAGGCCCGCCTGCATGCTGCCCAGCATGACTTTTTCGCGCAGGGCGATATCGTTGGGGCTGGCGATCATCTGCACCAGGTTGCCATTGATCAGGCGCATCGCCTCCAGTGCATGCGGGTCGGTCAGCGGCCCGTGGCCGGTAGAGACGAACGCCTCGATGGCATGCACCAGGGCATCGATGCCGGTGCAGGCAGACAGGAACGGATCCATGCTCAAGGTGGTTTCGGGGTCGATCAACGACACATCCGGCACCACTGCCTTGCTGACGATGGAAAACTTCATCCGCTCTTGCTGGTTGGAAATGATCACGAACTGCGAAACATCGGCAGAGGTGCCCGCCGTGGTGGGGATCAGGATCAGCGGCGGGCTCGGCACGCGAATGGTGTCGACCCCTTCGAACTCAAGAATGTGCCGGCCGTGGGCGACCACGATGCCAATACCCTTGGCGCAGTCCATCGGGCTGCCGCCGCCAACGGCGACGATCACATCGCACTGTTCGCTGCGGTAACGTTCGGCGCCGGCCATCACCTCTTCGACCCGCGGATTGGGCGAGACGTCGGTGTACAGGCAGTAGTCGATGCCCTGCCCTTGCAGACTGGCTTCGATATCGGCCACCCATCCGGCAGCCACCACACCCGGGTCGCTGACCAGCAGCACCTTGCGCGCACCGAACGTGCGGGCATAGTTGGCGACATGGTGCCTGCAACCGGCACCAAAGATGATTTCGGGGGAAACGAACTTGCGCAACTGGCTCAGATTCGGGCTCATGCAACGCCTATTGTTCTTGTCGTAGTGTTCCTGAGCCTAAAGCATCCAGCAGGGTTTGTAATCAAGGTGAGCGCCGGCCGCCGCACACAGCGACCGGCGCCTGGAGGATCAACGGTTGGCGAAGTACATGGTCACTTCGAAACCGATACGCAGATCAGTGAACGCGGGCTTTTTCCACATAGGTTCATCCTCTTCTGGCACCACGAGATTGCGGTGCGTTTATTGATACACCGTTTCCGGTGCACTGCCATTGCTACTTTAGGACCGGTTACGACCCGTACCGATCAAAAAAAGCCCAGGGGATTGATGTCGTAACTGACCAGCAGGTTCTTGGTCTGCTGGTAGTGATCGAGCATCATCTTGTGGGTTTCACGGCCTACGCCGGATTTCTTGTAGCCGCCGAAAGCGGCGTGGGCCGGATACAGATGGTAGCAGTTGGTCCACACTCGGCCAGCCTTGATCCCCCGCCCCATGCGATAGGCGCGGTTGATGTCGCGGGTCCACACCCCGGCCCCGAGGCCAAACTCGGTATCGTTGGCAATCGCCAGCGCCTCGGCCTCATCCTTGAAGGTAGTGATGCTGACCACCGGACCGAAGATTTCCTCCTGGAACACGCGCATCTGGTTATTGCCCTTGAGCAGGGTCGGCTGGATGTAATAACCGCTGGCAAGCTCACCCTCAAGTCGCTCGGCCCGGCCGCCAGTCAGCAGCTCAGCGCCCTCCTGCTCGGCAATTTCAAGGTAGGAGAGAATCTTGTCGAACTGCTGCTCGGAGGCCTGGGCGCCGACCATGGTCGCGGTGTCCAGCGGGTTGCCGCGCTTGATCTGTTTGATCTTTTCCAGCACCACCTGGATGAATTGCGGATAGATCGACTCCTGCACCAGCGCCCGCGACGGACAGGTACACACCTCGCCCTGGTTGAAGAACGCCAGCACCAGCCCTTCGGCGGCCTTGTCGATAAAGGCAGGTTCGGCTTGCAGGATGTCCTCGAAGAAGATGTTCGGCGACTTGCCGCCCAGCTCCACAGTGGAAGGAATGATGTTTTCGGCTGCGCATTTCATGATGTGCGAGCCTACCGGGGTGGAGCCGGTAAAGGCGATCTTGGCGATGCGTTTGCTGGTGGCCAGCGCCTCGCCCGCTTCACGGCCCAAACCATGGACGATGTTGAATACGCCGGCAGGCAGCAGATCGCTGACCAGTTCGGCCAGCAGGGTGATCGATTGCGGGGTCTGCTCGGCCGGTTTGAGCACCACGCAGTTACCCGCAGCCAAGGCCGGCGCGAGCTTCCAGGCGGCCATCAGCAGTGGGAAGTTCCACGGAATGATTTGCCCAACCACCCCCAACGGTTCGTGGAAGTGATAAGCCACAGTGCCGTCATTGATCTCGGCAGCGCCGCCTTCCTGGGCGCGGATACAGCCGGCGAAGTAACGAAAGTGATCCGCCGCCAGCGGCACATCGGCATTGAGCGTCTCGCGGATGGCCTTGCCGTTGTCCCAGGTTTCGGTGATCGCCAGCTTCTCAAGGTTGGCCTCGATGCGATCGGCGATCTTCAGCAAGATCAGCGAGCGCTCCTGCACCGAGGTTCGGCCCCAGGCATCGGCAGCGGCGTGTGCGGCATCCAGTGCACGCTCGATATCAGCGGCGCCGGAACGGGGGAACTCGGCGATCGGCTGGCCATTGACCGGTGATGAATTGGTGAAGTATTCACCGGCAACCGGCGCAACGAACTCACCGCCGATGTAGTTGCCATAGCGCAATCTGAACTGAACGAGGGCACCGGGGGTGCCGGGTGCGGCGTAGATCATGGGAAGAGCCTCGGCTGGACTGGGCCTGTCGCGCTGACAGGCGGTGTCTGGATTCTAGGGACGCCGGCGGCGCCGACGAATCAGCCGATGGGCGCACTTGACTGGTTCCTTGGTATCAACCGGTTAACACCCATCAACCCCAGCTCAAAGGCTTGATGCAGGTCCATCAACTACGGCTGGAACCCTCATGGATCTGCATCAACGCCTTGCCCAATACAGCGCCCTGGAGTGCCAGGTCGCCAAACGCTTCAGCTCTCGCCCGACGCTGCTGGAAGTAGCCACCGGTATGCTTCGCCAGCAGTGGTCTGCGCAGCATATAAGCAACCGCTACGATCCCTTGAACATCTACCTGGTCAGCCGCGAATCAGCCGACCTTGCCTGGATACGCCCACTGCCCCAGGTTGTCGTGGAGCGTTTCTGCCTGCGCCGTACCCTGAACCTGATCGATGGCGAAGACAGCCTTTCAATGCGCGAGGATGGTGACCCCAGCGGCAAGGTATATGTCGACCTGCACAAGGTTGAAACGCTGATCAACGCCTGTGCGCCGTTCTTGCTCGATATCTACAAACAGGCCCTGGTCAGCTACTGGAGCCAGTTTGACCGCAGCGGGCAAACGCCCTGGGGCTGGTACGCCAGCCACCTGCAAGAGCAACTCAAGCTGGCCATCGACGCAAGCCAACCCGACAACGCTCAGTCGACCTTTGCCAACAGCCTCGCCCGCCTGGTACAGCGCTATCCAGACCACGTCCAACGCAATCTGCGACCCAATGCCGAGAACCTGAGCGTGTCGAACCTGCAACTGGACTTTTCCAAGGCCGGTTTCATGGACGAGGACATGGCCAGCGCGGTGCTGATCGAACACCCTTGCCAAAGCCCAGAGCGCAACGTTCACCTGCTGTACACCTTGGGCGGAATTCTCTACCCGTTCGCTTCGCGCCAAGCACTGCTCAGCGCCATAACCAGACATTGGCCTGCGCAAGCGGCAGACCTGCCACGCCAAGTATCTATCGAACCGTCGCTGGGGCAGGTGTTCGAGGTTCAGGCCAGCACCCTGTTGAACCAGCAACTCAACCTGATCGATCAGCTAGCTCCAGGCTATCGCACACGCCAGCAGGCCCTCACCCTTGAACTGGACCTTGATCGGCTGACGGCCATGCTCGACCTGTGTAGCGCCAGTGAAGCCGATCAACGGCGAGGCTTGATCAGCCAACTGCCGGATTGGCTACGCGATGCCCAAGCCCAGACGTTGGTGCGCTATAGCACCCTGCTGTTGAACGTGGCACAGGCTTACAAGAATGCCAACGGCCAGTTCTGGCTCGACGACGTCGCCACTGCCGAGCAATTCGCCAACCAGGCGTTGGCGGCGCGCTTTAACCTTGATCACCCTGGCCAGCCGCTGGATCCCAACCAGGTGCGGGTCATCAATCACCAGACCATTGCCGCCGCCAGCCCCGCACAGGGTGCGCCATTCGTCGCTGGTGAAGTGCGCAGCGTAGAACTGTCCCTGGCCCAATTGGCCATCGGCAATCTTGGCTTGCTCAAGCCCGGGCGGGTCGAGCTACTGTCCAGCACCGAGCAGGCACTGCCGAAATGGATGAACGAGGCCTATGTACGCACCCTCGTTACCCAACTCGACATCGCCAGCCGCTACCCACAGATGCTCACCACGAAGTTGCTCGATAATCCGTCCCAACGCCAACACCGCCAACGTCTGCTGGCCAATCAACTGCGCTCACAGCTGCCAACGCTAGCCCTGGAATTGCACCTGCGTGGCCAGGGTATCGGGATCGATGCCGCAGACCACATCGCCCAGGTCTTCAGCCCAGTGCCGGTCGAGGAAGCGCTGCGTTGGGTACTAAGGCCGCTGGGCTTCATCAAGTCGGCAGGGGCAGCCCCCGATCATCCGCTCAATACCTGGTTGATCGAACCCCTGCGCCCCGGCCATACACCTTGCCTGCTGTATCGCCCGCTGCATCGCCAATCGCTGTTGGCGTTTAGCGACCGCATGGCCTTGTTCGTTGCCATCAGCACCCCCGGCCCACTGCAAGATGACCTGTTGCAGCGGCTGCCGGCCGTTGATCGCAAGGTATACGCCCATGGCGGGTTCGTTGAACCGCACCTGTTCTACCCACTGGATGACACCAGCGCCATCCCCTTCGGCGCCCCGCCCCCGGTGGAGCTGGCGACCGAAGCCCCCGCAAGTGACCCGGCTCAGGCCTTGTATCAAGGCTGTGTCGAGGAATCCATCCAGCGTTTTCGCGAACACTCCGCTACCAGTGCCCAGACCCGCTGGAACAGTTGGAAAGAGCTCAGTTGGCTGCTATTCAACACCTTGCTGCCACTGGCCGGTGAGACCCTGGGCAGGGTAGCTTGGCTGGCGCAGATGGAAGTGGCCCTGGCCGAGTACGTTGACCTCGAGCCGCAAACCGAACCTGGCAAGCAGCGCCTGGCATTGGTCAATCTGCTGCTCAATGTCGCGATGCTATTGTTTTCCCATTCGATGTTCCGCATGCGCCTGGAGCTGGATGAATCTGCTCAGCCGAACGAGGTCCAGCCCCTGCAACCCGATCAGCCGCTTGCCCAGGCGCAGCCCTCGACACTGCCTGCCATGTTGGATTTCAGCTGGGCACGGGCGCAACCTGCGCTGTCAGCCATCCAACGCACGGCGCTGGCGCAGTTGCAGTCGACACTCAGCTACCATGAACTGGGCAGCGCCATCCCCCATGGCCCTCTATGGGGCCTCTACCTGCATCAGGACAGGCTCTGGGCGGTCGTGGAAGGCAAGGTCTACCCGGTCATGCTCGATCCTCAACAGAACCAGGTACGCATCGCCGCGCAGACACCTGAACAGACCTATGGCCCGTGGTTGAGGCGCGACGAATCCGGGCGCTGGCAGTTGGATCTGAGCCTGCGCCTGCGCGGCGGCATGCCATTGGACGAACGACTGCGCCAACGTCAACAGCGGCTGGCCGAGCAGTGCAAACCACTCGATGCCCAGCTCGATGAAGAAATGGCTGCCAGCAAACTGTGGGAACAAAAGCTCAAAGTCGTCACCAACCTGGCCAATAGCACCAGCGAACAGAGCGTACTCAATAGCTGCCTGATCACCGCCAGGACAGTTTCGTCAGCCTGGTCCGAGCATGTGCGCCACGCCGACGCCCGTAATGCCATCATGCCGATGGCCGATTATGCGACCGTGCGCGCCCAAGGCCTGCACCAAGACAGCCTGTGCTTGCAACTGATCGAGCTGATTTTGCGCAAGCTGTGGAAGCCCAAGCGCGAACAGCTGTTGGCACTGGCCCGGCGCCAGGAAACCGGAGCTGTGCTCAGCCCTGCCGAGCTGGCCGACGCAACCGACCGGCTCAACGAAATGGCGCCGTTGCTGGAGCAAAGGATCAGCAACATCGATGCGCTCAAAGCGCGCCAATTGGAGCTGGGCAAGATGGCCAGCCGCACTCGCTCCGATATTGCCCATGCACATCGCCAGGCATGCTGGGTCGATGCCGGGCCCGAGAAAGCCCTGATACTGCGTTTCATGCACTTGGAATCATTGGTCAACCGAATGATTCTGGTGCATGGCGTGACTGACGACGACGCCGCTTTCTGGCTGGAGCGCTGCTGGACCAACATCCAACTGGGCATCGGCCAGCGCATCAAGCTGTTCGAACACGATGACCTGAGCGAAGAGGTGCAGGTTCGCCTGCTACGCAGCATCCATGAGCAATTCAACGCCGCCAAGCGCCAGTTGGGCAACCTCATGCCACTGTACGAGCAAACGCCCGCGGCGTTAGAGACCCTGACGCGGTTGGATCAGGCCCTGGACTCAGTCATCGGCAGGGTGACCCAAGACCTGGGCGAACTGCCCAATTATCCTCCAGTCAAGACCCTCGCCCAGCTGCGACGCAATTTGCCCGGGCTGATCGAGACCAGCGAGCATGGTCTGCTTCTGGGAGAGCCGAGCGCCAATGACAGCAACATCGTGCAAATTGCCGGCCCCGACGGGCAGAGCCCGGCGCAAACCTACCGTCTCGATCAAGGCGCCTGGCGTGAGGTTGCAGCGCCGCCAGCAGCGCCTGCGCGCAACCGTCAAGCGCTGGCGCAGCTGCTTGGCGACAGCACCCGCTTGATGGACCGTGCCCGTGCAGAGGTGCAAAGGCTTGGCGCCTACAGCGCTAGTAACTACTTACCGATCGAGCTCGAAGAGTTGGTCCATCATCAGCGCGACAAACTGCGGGCTCAGGTCAGCGCCATCGAACAGCGCCTGACCGAGCACAATCAGGTCGATGAAGCTGGCGACGGTGAGAGTGCCGCCCAGATGATCCAGGCGCTCGACACCCTGGCCACGCAGTTCGATGAGCAAGCCATCACCCTGCGAACTCGCGCCGCGCTTGCCCAGCGCCCTCGCATGGCCGAAGTGCAGTATCTGATCGACAACCATCAGGTGACCGTCAGCCCCATCGGGACACGCACTCGCCTGGCCAAGGTCAAAGGCAGGCCAGACGACTTCCTCGACGAGTACGCCATCAATTACCAAGGGCGCACCCTGTGGTTCGCGCATTTTCACTATGCGGCCAACAACACCGCCAGAGCGCAGTTCACCGTAGGTCATCTGAAGACGGCGGCGCAGCGCCATAGCGCCGGCCAGCAGGCCAACGACCCAGTGACCGGCAGGCCGGTTGCGGTATATCGCGCGCCGATAACCGCAGCTGCCGCGCAGCGTTACTTCTTTTCGACTTGAACCTTGTCCGGATCCGGTTACGGCCAGTCCGCGCCCGGCCCCCCGGCCAGAAGACGGGGGCGCTGGCCGACCGTGCAATTGCATGACATCAGCGATCTTTAAACTGCGCCTCGCGCTTGGCAACGAAGGCCGCCATGCCTTCCTTCTGGTCTTCGGTGGCGAAGGCTGCGTGGAACACCCGGCGCTCGAAGCGCACACCTTCGCTCAAGGTCACTTCGAAGGCGCGGTTGACGCTTTCCTTGACCATCATGCTGACCGGGATCGATTTGCTGGCGATGGTCGCGGCCACCTTCAAGGCTTCTTCCAGCAGTTCGGCCTGTGGTACCACCCGAGCCACCAAGCCAGCGCGCTCGGCCTCTTCAGCACCCATCAGGCGACCGGTCAGGCACAACTCCATGGCCTTGGCCTTGCCCACCGCACGGGTCAGGCGCTGGGTGCCGCCCATACCCGGCAACACGCCGAGATTGACTTCCGGCTGACCGAACCTGGCGTTGTCAGCGGCCAGGATGAAATCGCACATCATCGCCAGTTCGCAGCCGCCGCCCAAGGCAAAGCCAGCTACCGCGGCGATGATCGGCTTGCGCCGGTTGGCAATGCGATCGGCGTCGCTGAACAGGTCATCGACATAGATCTGCGGGTAGGTAAGGTCGGCCATTTCCTTGATGTCGGCGCCAGCGGCGAACGCCTTGGCCGAGCCGGTCAGCACCACGCAGCCGATGTTCGGATCCTTCTCCAGCTGGTCCAGCGCCTGGTTGATCTCACTGACGATCTGCGCGTTCAGTGCGTTCAACGCCTGCGGACGGTTGAGGGTGATCAGGCCGACTTTGCCGTGGATATCCAACAGGATGGTTTCAAATGACATGCAGGCTGCTCCTTCAAAGATTGCGCGCAATGACCATGCGCTGAATGTCGCTGGTGCCTTCGTAGATCTGGCAAACCCGCACATCGCGGTAGATGCGCTCCAGCGGGAAGTCGCTCAGATAGCCATAACCGCCCAGCGTCTGCAAGGCATCCGAACAGACCTTTTCAGCCATTTCCGAGGCGAACAGCTTGGCCATCGAGGCTTCTACCAGCGCTGGGCGCCCGGCATCGCGCAAGGCCGCAGCGTGCAGCACCATCTGCCGGGCGACGGCAATGCGCGTGGCCATGTCGGCCAAGCGGAAGGCGACCGCCTGGTGCTCGATCAATTTTTTGCCGAAGCTCTGGCGCTCGTTGGCGTAATCACGCGCCACCTCGAATGCGGCGCGGGCCATGCCGACCGATTGCGAGGCGATACCGATGCGCCCTCCCTCCAGGTTGGCCAGGGCGATCTTGTAGCCCTCGCCCTCCTCGCCCAAGCGATTGGCCAACGGTACGCGCACATCATCGAAGACGATCTGGCAGGTATCGGAGGCGTGCTGACCGAGTTTGTCTTCAACCCGCGCCACCTGATAACCGGGTGAGTCGGTGGGCACGATGAACGCGCTGATGCCACGTTTGCCCGCTTCAGGATCGGTAACGGCGAAGACGATCACCACCCCGGCGTTCTGCCCGGAGGTGATGAACTGCTTGCTGCCGTTGAGCACGTAGTGCTCGCCATCGCGCCGCGCCCGCGTCTTCAGGCTGCTGGCGTCGGAGCCGGCCTGCGGCTCGGTGAGGGCGAACGCGCCGAGCATCGCGCCACTGGCCAGCGGCGCGAGGAACTGCTGCTTTTGCTGCTCTGTGCCAAATTTGAGAATCGGTACGCAGCCCACCGAGTTGTGCACACTCATGATGGTCGAGCAGGCGCCATCGCCCGCAGCGATCTCTTCCAAGGCCATGGCATAGGCAACATAACCGGTGTCGCTGCCGCCATATTGCTCAGGCACCAGCATGCCAAACAGGCCCAGCCCGGCCATCTCGTCAATCGCCTCGCGGGGGAAGCGATGCTCCTTGTCCCATTGCTCGGCGAAAGGCTTCAGACGCTCCTGGGCAAAATCACGTACAGCGTCGGCAATCTGTTGTTGTTCGTCAGTGACCAGCATGTTTCACCTCAGTACAGGCATTCGACCGCGATGGCGGTCGCTTCACCGCCGCCGATGCAGATCGCCGCGATGCCACGGCGCAGGTTGTTCTGGCGCAGCGCCGACAGCAGGGTGACTAGGATGCGCGCACCAGACGCGCCAATCGGGTGGCCCAGGGCGCACGCGCCGCCATGGATATTGACCTTGGCGGGCGGCAGGTCCAGGTCCTTCATGGCCGCCAGGGTGACCACGGCGAAGGCTTCGTTGATCTCGAACAGATCGACCTCGGCCAGGGTCCAGCCGGTGCGCTTGATCAGCTTGTCGATGGCCCCGATTGGCGCGGTGGGGAACAGCGCCGGGGTGTCGGCAAAGGCCGCATGGCCATGGATCACCGCCAGCGGTTTGAGGCCACGTTGTTCAGCCTGAGAGCGGCGCATCAGCACCAATGCTGCGGCGCCATCGGAAATCGAACTGGAGTTGGCCGCAGTGACCGTACCGCCTTCGCGGAACGCCGGACGCAGTTGCGCAATTTTGTCCAGGCGCGCCTTGGGCGGCTGCTCGTCATCACTAACCAAACGTTTTTCCTTGCCCTCAGTGACTTCCACTGGAACGATTTCAGCAGCGAAACGACCATTCTGGATAGCCTGTTGAGCGCGGGTCAGCGACTCGATGGCAAAGGCATCCTGCACTTGCCGGCTGAACCCAGCACTTTGCGCGCAATCCTCGGCGAAGGTGCCCATCAGCCGGCCTTTGTCGTAGGCGTCTTCCAGGCCATCGAGGAACATGTGGTCGATGATCTTGCCGTGCCCCATGCGATAGCCACCGCGGGCCTTGTCCAGCAGGTACGGGGCATTGCTCATGCTTTCCATGCCGCCTGCCACCACCACCTCGGCGCTGCCTGCCAGCAGCAGATCATGAGCCATGATCGCCGCCTGCATGCCTGAGCCGCACATCTTGTTCAAGGTGGTGCAAGTAGTACCTTTATCCAGGCCTGCGCCCAGTGCCGCCTGGCGCGCCGGCGCCTGGCCGAGGCCTGCCGGCAGCACGCAACCGAACAGCACCTGCTCGACGCTGGCGGCATCGATGCCAGCGCGCTCGACAGCGGCCCGAATCGCCGCAGCACCCAGCTGCGGCGCGCTCAGGCTTTTCAGATCGCCCTGCAGGCCACCCATGGGCGTGCGCACGGCACTGACGATAACAATCGGATCGTTGGCGAGGGTCATGAGCAATTCTCCTTACTTGGCAGCCATGCGCAGGGCACCGTCGAGGCGGATCACCTCGCCGTTGAGCATGCTGTTTTCAATGATGTGGCGAGCTAGCGCTGCGTATTCGTCAGGGCGGCCCAGGCGTGGCGGGAACGGCACTCCGGCGGCCAGCGAGTCGCGTACTTCCTGGGTCATGCCGGCCATCATCGGGGTTTCGAAGATGCCCGGGGCGATGGTCATCACGCGGATGCCAAAGCGCGCCAGCTCGCGCGCCGCTGGCAGGGTCAGGCTGGCGATGGCACCCTTGGAGGCGGCGTAGGCGGCCTGGCCGATCTGGCCGTCATAGGCGGCAATCGAGGCGGTGTTGATAATCACCCCGCGCTCGCCATCTTCACCCGCCTCGCCCTCGGCCATGGCCGCAGCAGCCAGGCGCAGCAGGTTGAAGCTGCCAATCAGATTGACGTTGATCACCTTGGCGAAGCTGTCCAGGCCATGCGGCCCGTGCTTACCGAGAACCTTCTCGGCACCGACGATCCCGGCGCAATTGATCAACCCGTGGAGGCTGCCAAAGGCGCTGACGGCAGCGTCCACCGCAGCCTTGGCGGCCTGTTCGTCGCTGATGTCGGCGACCGCGTAGCGCGCCTGCTCACCCAGCGCCTGGGCCTTGGCCGCTACCGCTTCGGCGTTGAGGTCGACCAGCATTACCTTGGCGCCGGCTTCGATCAGCATCTGTGCGGTCGCCGCGCCCAGCCCGGAAGCTGCGCCGCTGACGATGAAGTGTTTGTTGGCAATGTGCATGATGAGGTTTCCTTCAGGCGCTGGCGGTTGCTGCCAGGGCTGCTTGTTGTTTGGCGATTTCCTGGTTGCGCAGGATGAAGCGTTGCAGCTTGCCGCTCGGGGTCTTGGGCAGCTCGCTGACGAATTCGATTTCACGCGGGTAGGCATGGGCATACAGGCGCTGGCGCACGTGCTGGCGCAGGGTCTCTTCCAGTTCAGGGCTACCCTGCACGCCGCTGGCCAGCACCACGAAAGCCTTGATCAGCTCGGTGCGCTCCGGGTCGGGCTTACCAACCACTGCGGCCTCGATCACTGCCGGGTGTTCGATCAGCGCGCTCTCGACATCGAACGGACCCACCCGATAACCGGAAGTGGTGATGACATCGTCACTGCGCCCGACGAAGCTGATACTGCCGTCAGTGTTGAACTCGACCGTGTCGCCACTGAGGTAGTACTTGCCCACGAAACTTTTGGTCGGCAAGCCGTGATAGCCGCCGAACCAGCACAACGGCGATTGCTCGCGGTCCACCGCAAGGATCCCGGGGACACCGGCCGGCAGTTCGTTGTGTTGCTCATCGAGCACAACGATGCGATGGCCGGGAATGGCAAAACCTGCCGAGCCCAGGTGCACCGGATGGGCCAGGCCATGGTGGTTGCACAGGACCATACCCAGTTCAGTCTGCCCGTAGTGATCGTGAATGGTCACGCCCAGCTCATCGGCAAACCAGCGGATAACCTCCGGATTAAGCGGCTCGCCAGCACTGCTGACCACCCGCAGACGACCCTTGATCGGCGCTGAGAACTCGCGCCCAGCGGCGATCAGCAAGCGATAAGCGGTGGGCGAGCCCGCCAGGTTGGTGATGCCGAGCTTGTTGATGATCCGCGCACAGCTCTCGACGCTGAACGGCCCATCATAGAAGGTGGTGGCGTGGCCCAGCGCCAGCGGCCCGGTGACCGCGTAATACAGTCCGTAAGCCCAGCCTGGGTCAGCCAGGTTCCAGAAGTTATCCTCAGGGCGCAGCTCGATGGCATCGCGCATGTAGCCTTGGAAGGCAACGATGGCGCGCAGCGGCACCTCCAGCGGCTTGGCCGGGCCGGTGGTGCCGGAAGTGAACATCAACAGAAACGGATCATCGCCACTGCGCAGCACCGGCTCGCACTCCGGCTCGGCCGACGCCAGCAGTTGCTGGAAATCAGCATCGCCGGCACGCGCATTGACGCTGATGATCGACGGGCAGTCAGCCACCTCATCGAGTTTGGCCCGGTTGTTGGCATCGGTGATGACCACCTTGGCCTGCGACTGCTGCAGTCGGTGCTCGATCGCCTTGGGCCCGAACGCGGTGAACAGTGGCTGATAGACAGCGCCCAGGCGCCAGGTGGCCAGAATCGTGATCAGTAGTTCAGGGGTGCGAGGCATCAGCCCTGCGACCCGGTCACCGGCAATAACGCCCTTGGCTTTGAGCACATTGGCAAAGCGCGCAGCCTGCGCCTGCAGTTGCTCGAAACTAAAGCGCTGGCCACGGCCATCGCGGTCTTCGTAGACCAGGGCGAGCGTGTTGCTGCCGGTGTGTCGATCACAGCATTCAACACAGGCATTGAGGGCGTTCAGATTGCCGTGCAAGGCCGCCTCTGCGGCCTTGGCGTGTTCGAACGAACGGACGGCCTCGGCATAATCGCGCATCGTCAGACTCCTGGTTTCTTATTGTTGGAGTAGCACCATCGGTCTGACGATGTTGTCGCCGCAAGAGCAGAGCGGCAATGGCCAAACCGCTCAATCAAGATGAGCGGTTTGGCCGTTACAGGGATCATTCAATTGGCGGGGTGCCAGGTTCTCATTATTTCGCGGGTCAATCGCAGGGCCAGGTCGGCTTGCGCCTGCCTGAACGCACTGGCGATCTCATTGCTGCGGGTCAACAGCTCACCCTCGGGCAGATCTCCCAGGGCTTCCAGTTGATCTTGGGCGCGCGTGGCGACACCTTCGAACTGGGCTGGACGGGTACGGCGCAAGTAATCGATCCAGAAATCGCGCTGAGCGACATCGGTCACCAGCGCGTCGGTCGCAGAGGACCATCTCACCTGGGCGGCTGCATTGCCCAATTGCTGCTGCGTTACCCCGGCAAGCGCTTCAAATTGCATGGTGCGCGGCTGCCCCGGCAGGCTCAAGGTACGGTGCAGACCAACCCGGTATGCCAAGCTGACTTCAATTTCATCCACCAGAGCCCGAGCCCGCACTGCAGCGTCAACTTCGGCCAAACCGGCGTTGCGTAACCTATCGGTTTCCAGGGTTATCCGCCGCTCGATATCCAGATGGGCAATTCGCTCGACTTCATCCAGGCGAAACAAGCCACGCGCCAATTCCAGCAGTGATTGTTGTTCGTTAGCCGTGCCCGCTTGCGCGATCAGCATGCGGATCTCCAGCCTACTGAAACAGGAAATCAAGCGGTCCACGCATCCCCGCGCGGCCGCCAGTTCGAACACTTCGGCACGCAACAAGCGGTTGTCGCTGGTCGCTGCAATCAGGTCCCATACGCGTCGACCCAAGTCGTGCTGGGCATGCTGAAAATCACTGGTATCCATCAACTGCTCAAGCATTCGGAAGAATTCTTCACTGTTGGGCTCGGCCTGTAATGCATCCCATTGCTCAGCCCGTGCAGCTCTGGCCCCGTCTTGCACCAGCGCGAGCCATGCTTGCCTGGCGGGCGGGCGTTCCTCAACGGGCGATTCCGGCTCAACCGGCGACTGGCCAGGAGCATATAGACGATCGCGAATATGCGACGATAGCGGGTTGTTACGCAGCTCCAAGGCACGTCGAGTACCTAGGGGCGCCGTGAGCAAGCTTTCCGGGATTTGTGCGATCTGGTTGTCGCGCATATCGGCCAGCTCCAGCAAGCCGCACCATTCCAATCCACCAGGTACTGCCTGCAGATTTGTCTGGCGCAACCCGAGGTTGCGAAGGCGTGACCACTGACGAAACTGCAGACTGATCGAGCCCAGTGGGTTGAAGCTCAAGTCCAGCGTTTGCAATCGATGCAGATCAACCAAGGCGTTGGCTGCGGTCTGGGTCATGCGAATCCGATTGCGCGCCAGGCGCAGATCGAGCAGATCATTCAACTGGCCGACTTCATCAGGCACCAGGGTGAGCCTGTTATCGCTGAGGTTGAGCAACCGCAAGCGAGAAAAACAGCGTAAGAATCCCTCTGGAACGGCTTCAAGATTCAATCCAACCAGGGCCAGGTCAGTAATGTGACCAAAGTCTGCGTTGCCAGGCAGCGTCGGCAGACTCCCGATATCGAAGCCTATCAGGCTCAAGCGCAAGCCGGCCAATTGCCCTGTTGCTGTTAGCAAACGGGGGCCTTCAAGGCGCCAGCTACGGCGCAGCTCATCAGCGACATGGCGGCGCCTGGCAGCCAAGTTCGCGGCTCGTCCTTGCACCACCCAATTCTCCAGCGACTCGTCAAGCAGCCGGTACTCCTGAAACTGCTGAGTCAGATTGATATAAGCCGTTTCGGGATTGTCCAGCAACAGTGTCACGAAACGGTCCAGTTCCCGGTCGTTGAACCCCGGATAAAGGGTCCGGGCAGCACTCATCAGAAAACGCCTGGATGGGTGCCGGCCCTGGCCACGCCCACTAAGCGGGTAACCAACGCGACCATCGGCGAATCGACGCAGCGGGTTATACCAAGGCTTGATCTCAGGCAGCTCAAGCAGTTGGGCCAATGCCAGGTTGCCTGAGGGCAGCCAACGACGCAGGTCGCCGATGATTCGTTCGCTGGCGTCGGCGCCAAGCCATTGCAGACGACTGAGATCGGACTCCGACAGACACATGGCCAAAACCTGCGGCAAGCCGCGTGGATCAGGCAGATCGATCGGTAGCTCACGCCCTTGCAGGTCATAGCAGCGGAAAACGCCAAAGCGCCTGACCAAGACTGCGCTGATCTTCTGCGGGTCCTTATCTGGGTACAGCCGCGCCAACACCGCCCCAGAATCAGAGCCTTCACGCAGTTCAAGATCAGCCGCGCCCGTCAGCGCTCCATACTGGCGCAGCAAGGCGAAGGCTAACTGCACCGTGCCCGCCTGATAGCTGCCCTTGAGGTACAAACCTTCGCGCATACGTGTCAGCTGCGCCAGTTGCAAGTGCGAGCGGGCCTGCTCGGCGACCGCCAGGGGAATACGCTTCTCGTTGAGCATCCGCTGACGTTGAACATCGTTGGCCAACTTCAGTACATCCAGCGCATAAGCGTCTGGCAACGTCTTGAAGTCCCGCTGGATCAGCGCCAGCAAGGGGTCGTCTGGCAAGTACCGACGTGAGAGATGCGCGAACAGTTGCTCGCGTAGCTCAGGAACATTCTCTAGGAAGGTCGCTCGTTGCTGATCGATTGACAACGTGTCGATACCCATCCTGTTGCTGCACCAACCAAACAACTCAAGATCATCTTCGCGACCTTTGGCCAACTGCGCGAAGAACGCCTCCAACCGCTCATCTACGGCAAATCGCTCGAGGGTGTCACGCAATGCGACTGGCAGTGCTCGCCCTTCCACGAGCAAGCCGCGCAGATAAGCCTCATCTACATCAGCCACCTTCAGGATCTGAGCAACACGCTCGGCCGGCAGGCTGACAGTTGCTGGCCACAAGCGCCCCAGCAGCAGGCCTGCCCCCTGCCACTCCAGTGGTGGTTCGACCGACAACCGCCAGCAGCGCTCCCCGTTGAATTCCAGCGTCGGCCCAAAGCTGGCCTCACGCAGGGGGTGGCACAACTGCCAGACACTGCGTCCCGGCACAGCCCTGACCCTGTAGTAAGTCTCGCCGTTGCGCCACCAATGACCTGTGCCGTTGGCTAGCAAGCCGTTGTCGAGTTCGACCAGGTCAGCAGGGGGTGAGCGGTCGGCAAAAGGGCTTAGATCGCCAGACCATAGCCGTGCCTGACCCGCGTCGTTCTCAATCGGCAACAGTTGATCGACAACCGAGCTGCGCCTGAATGCTCGGGCAGCTAGGGCTGCACCGCTCGCTACAGCAGTCGCAACGACCACTGTTTCGGCAACTCCAAGCAAGTGTTCGATAGCTTCATGTTGATGGCCCTCGCTCCAGTCCCAGACACCTTCACAGACCTGCGAAAGGGTTTGCCCGACCAGGTCAGCCGTCAGCAACGCGCCAATTGCCGGAACGAACAAACCGGCCAGATTGAGGAGGGTCAGCCCAGCCGATTCCAAGGTCTGTACCTGCTCGGCAGTAGCACGGGCATCGATCTGCGCCGTCGGTACCGCAAGGAATCGCGCATTGTCACGGATGCGTTGCACGTGCTGATTGGCCAGAGCCTGCAACAAAGGGTCGTGAATCACCTCGCAGGTTGCAGTGGCATCGCTCTGTGAATCGGCCAGACGCAGACGCAGCAATCCAAGGTAGCCAGCCCGATCAGCCAGTGCCACGCGCTGATTGAACCTGCGTTGGTAACCCGGCTCTCGTAACAGTCTGCCCAAGGCCAGACTGGCTTCTCTCCAGTTGCGATAGGCGCGTAGCGATTGCTGGTGATCGCCGGGAAGGTAGAGGATTACTCCTCGGACATTGACCCGCGGCAAGCGACCGGGAATGGGCACTATTGCCTGCAATTCGAATGCGAGGGCACCTTCGATGCAAACCCCCAGGACATGCAGCGCACCGGCATGAACCCTGTCACTTTGCGCGTGAGTCGCTGGCTGGCCGTTGGCAACCCGCCGCAACATGTCCAGATCAGCAGGCTGCAGTTGCCTTTTCAACGCTGCGATTTCAGTCGCCAAAGCCAGTTGCAGGCGCTTGTCCTCAGTCAGCGTAGTCAGCAAGGCTGGGCTGAGGATCGTATCCAGATGCTGCTGATACTGCCTGCCAACATCCACGCGGCGACACAGACTCACTAACTGCGCGCTGTCGCTGGTCAGTACCTGTTCTGCCTGACCGCTCGCCGGATCGGCGGGAATGACCAGGGCGGTCTGCGAGAAAAACGGCTCGCCCTGCTTGAAGTTCTGCAGGAAGGCCTGGAGAGCAGGCGTGCGTACGAAGTATGAGCTGTGTTCCTGAGGGCCAGATGTATCTGCGCGCAGTCGGCGCCGCTCCTCACGCCACTGGGCATTGCTCAGGTCGACCGACAAGGACATCGACGAGAGCAGCGCCTTGGCCAGCAGGGGCTTGGCGAAGCTGTCCAGCGGCTGCAAGCCGGCGAGCGCCTGCTGGACCAGCTGCTGGCTGCGAACATGCTGTTCGAAGCTGCTGCGCAGCGCCTGAAACTGATTGAAACTGGCGTTCTTCAGCCAGTCTGGAAGCGAATGCGCAATGAATGCATCGGTTGCCTGTTGCAGTTGGGTATCGGTGTTGTTCTGTTCCATGATCAGCACTGTTCGATTGATGAGCCACCTAGAGTGCGGTGCTTCAACAGCCTCGATCAGCCGGAAAGCGCACCGCCTAGGGCAGCTCGTCCCCACGGCTATGGACCAGGTTCCGATAGTGCCCAGGGTTGCAGCCGAACCACTTGCGAAACGCCTTGTAGAACGAGCTGCTATCAGCGAAGCCAAGCCGCTCGGCGATGTCCCCCAAGCTCGGCTCGGCCTGTGCTAGCCAAGCTATCGCCAGTTCTCGACGCACGCTGTCTTTGAGACCCTGATAGGTCTGCCCTTCCTCAGCCAGACGCCGACGCAAGGTTGCACTGGACAAGCACAAGTGCCGGGCCAGGCTACCTGCATCTGGCCATTGCGTCGGGTCCAGGCCCAGCAGATCAGCACGGATGCGCCTGGCCAAGCTGGCTGGGTCGCGGTACTTGACCAGGATATTGCCTGGGGCCTCGGCCAAGAAACGCTGCAGCTCCTGCGTCGAGCGCTTGATGGGCAGCTCCAGGCAGTCGGCGGCGATGATCATGCGCGTGCGTGGCCGACCAAATTGCAGGTTTTCCGAGAACATCACCCGATAATCATCGCAAAACGGCGGCTCGGCGCAGCGCAGGTCGACTGCCAGGATCGCAATGCGCCGCCCGGCCAGCCAGCAGGCAACGCCGTGCACGATCATCCAGAAGGTGAAATAGGTAAATGCCCGGCGCGGCTGCTCGCACGGTTCATTGATCACGATCTCGGCCAGGCTCTGCTGGCGCACCAGGCTCGGTTGCAGGTCGTCGAGCATCAACGAAAGAAAACCCAAGGCAATCTCCAGCCCCGCTCCCAGGCTCGGCTGGGCCATCGCCGCGCGGGTCATGAAGGCCAGGCTGCCATTGGGCAAACCGCGCCGGTCCATGGCGAAGAACTCATCGTTGCAGCGCCGCGCCAATAGCCGCCAGAGCCTTGCATAAGCTTGCGCAGAAACCCGCGCCTCAGGCAGCTCCAGCTGCGCCGGGTCGATGCCGGCACGCAGCAGCACGCCGGTGTCGGGCTGGCCCGCCGGGCAGGTCTGCAACAGGGCTTCGCGCACCAGTTGCATGGAGATGGTGTCTTTCTCGCTCATCGGCCGTCCAGCGCCAGGTTGCTCGGTGTCGGCCATCTTAGGCCGCTGCGCGGTATTCGTCAGCATGGCTCAAAGATCTATGGCCAGCCCCAGGAAGGCCTGGATCAAGCGCAGCTCGCGGCGCCGTTCCAGGCAACCGATCATATGCCGGTTGATCAGCCCCGGCCCGCTGATCGGCCGCGCCACCACCCGTGGGTCGTGGGCCACTTCAACCGACGAGACGATACCAATGCCAAGCTCGGCGGCGACCGCCTCGGTGACCGCCTCGCGGCTGTCCAGTTCGAGCAGCACTCGCGGGCTGACCTTGGCCTCGCCACAGGCCTGATCGAAGGTGCGCCGGGTGATCGAGCTGGGTTCGCGCAGCACCATGATCTGCCGATCGAGATCGGCCAAGGGCAGCTCGCCCTGATCGTCGGCCCACGGGTGACCGACCGGCAACAGCGCGCACAGGCGTGAGTCGCCCAGGCTTTGCAGGTACAAGCCCTTGCGCGGCTCGACCTCGGTCAGTACTGCCACGTCGGCATGCTCCGAAAGCAGCGCCGCCAAGGTTTCCTGGGCATTGCCCAGGCGCAGGTTGACGGTGATACCAGGGTAGCGGGCACGCAGCTGGGCGAGCATCGGCATCACCCGGTGCGGCCCATCGGCGGCAACCTCCAACCGTCCGGTCAGCAACTGGCGATTGGCTTCGAGCATCGCCTGCGCCTCTTCCGCCAGGCCGAACATGGCCCGCGTGATGGCTGCCAGGCGCGTGCCCTCTTCGGTCAGCTCGACCCGGCGCGCGGTCCGTCGCAGCAAGGTGATCTGGTAGTGCTCTTCCAGGGCTTTGACGTGTCCGGTCACTGCTGGCTGGCTGATGAACAAACGGGCGGCGGCGCGGGTGAAGCTGCCTTCGCGGGCGACAGCATCGAATGCACGGAGCTGGAACAGGTTCATATCTATCGGCCTGACTTATGGCTGGCATAACGACAAACAATTTGATTGATGGCAAGGCCAATTGCAACCTAGCACCCGTAGTTTCAGCACCACTTTTCGGCTGACCACCTGCTGCTTGCGAGGAACTTCGGTATGAGTAACGCCCCGATCCTGCTGACCCCCGGCCCACTGACCACCTCCGCCCGTACCCGCCAAGCCATGCTGGTGGACTGGGGCTCCTGGGACCGCGACTTCAATCAACTGACTGCCAGTGTCTGCGAGCAGCTCCTGGCAATCCTCGACGCCAGCGCCAGCCACCACTGCGTGCCGCTGCAAGGCAGCGGCACCTTCGCCGTGGAAGCCGCCATCGGCACCCTGGTGCCACGTGACGGCAAGGTCCTGGTACTGATCAATGGCGCCTATGGCCAGCGCCTGGCCAAGATCTGCAAAGTGCTGGGGCGCAACTTCAGCACCTTCGAGACCGCCGAAGACCAACCGACCACCGCCGAAGACGTCGAGCGCCTGCTGGCAGCCGATGCGGCCGTGACCCATGTGGCACTGATCCACTGCGAGACCAGCACCGGCATCCTCAACCCGCTGCCCGAGATCGCACAAGTCGTGAAACGCCACGGCAAGCGCTTGATCATCGACGCCATGAGTTCCTTCGGCGCGCTGCCGATCGATGCGCGTCAGGTGCCGTTCGAAGCGCTGATCGCCGCCTCCGGCAAGTGCCTGGAAGGCGTACCGGGGATGGGCTTCGTGTTTGCCGAGAAGAGTGCCCTGGCTGACGCCGAAGGCAACGCCCATTCGCTGGCCATGGACCTCTACGACCAGCACAGTTACATGGCCAAGACTGGCCAATGGCGCTTCACCCCACCGACTCACGTGGTAGCCGCCCTGCACGAAGCCTTGCAGCAATACGACGAAGAAGGCGGCCTGCCGGCGCGTCATCAGCGCTACTCGGACAACTGCCAGACCCTGCTCGAGGGCATGGCGGCGATCGGCCTGAAGAGCTTCCTGCCGGCTGAAATCCAGGCGCCGATCATCGTCACCTTCCACGCTCCCAACGACCCGCGCTATCAGTTCAAGGACTTCTACGAGCGGGTCAAGGCCAAGGGTTTCATCCTCTACCCAGGCAAGCTGACCCAGGTCGAAACCTTCCGTGTCGGCTGCATCGGCGTGGTTGGCGCAGACGGCATGCAGGCCGCCGTCGATGCCGTGGCCCAAGTGCTGCGGGAAATGGAAGTGCTGGACATCTGACTTCGCCCCTACCTTTGAAGGATTACAGGACATGAACTACAGCAACCCTACCCGCCTGCAAGCCGCCATCCTTGACTGGGCTGGCACCGTGGTCGACTTCGGCTCCTTCGCGCCAACCCAGATCTTCGTCGAGGCCTTTGCCGAGTTCGATGTCGAGGTGTCCATCGAAGAGGCCCGTGGCCCAATGGGCATGGGCAAGTGGGACCACATTCGCACCCTGTGCGACCAGCCGGCGATTGCCGAGCGCTATCGCAAGGTGTTTGGCCGCACCCCGACAGATGATGATGTCACAGCCATCTACAACCGCTTCATGCCGCTGCAGATCGAGAAGATCGCCGTGCACTCGGCGCTGATCCCAGGGGCGCTAGAGACCCTGACCGGGCTGCGCCAGGATGGCCTGAAGATCGGTTCGTGCTCGGGTTATCCGAAAGTGGTGATGGACAAGGTCGTGGAGCTGGCCAAGCAAAACGGCTATGTCGCCGACCACGTGGTGGCCACCGATGAGACCCCCAACGGCCGCCCCTGGCCGGCCCAGGCCCTGGCCAACGTGATCGCGCTGGGCATCGATGATGTGGCGGCGTGCGTAAAAGTCGACGACACCGTGCCGGGGATTCTCGAAGGTCGCCGCGCCGGCATGTGGACCGTGGCGCTGGTGTGCTCGGGCAATGCCCTGGGGCTGACCTGGGAAGGCTACCAGGCCCTTAGTGCCGAGAAGCTCGAAAGTGAGCGCAAGCGCATTCATGCGCTGTTCGAAGGCTCGCGCCCGCACTACCTGATCGACACGATCAATGACTTGCCAGAGGTGATTGCCGACATCAACCGGCGCTTGGCCAAGGGTGAGACGCCGCAGGCATTTTGATTATGTGCTGGCAGAGATGACGCTATCGCGGGGCAAGCCCGCTCCCACGCCACGCCTCAGGCATGAGGTAATTGGCGTGGGAGCGGGCTTGCCCCGCGATCAACGACTCACACGGCCCGATTGAGCTTCACCCAGGCAGTAAACTTATCGATAAACGCCTGCAAGAATGGCCGAGTCTTGTCATTGAGCTTGCCAGACTCTTCGAACAAGCTCGCCGCCCCACCGATATACGCCTCGGGCATCTGCATGCACGGCATATCGAGAAACACCAGCGACTGACGCACTGCATGGTTGGCGCCAAACCCGCCAATCGCCCCCGGCGAGACGCTCACCACCGCCGTTGGCTTACCCCCCCAGGCGCTCTGGCCATACGGCCGCGAGCCCACGTCAATGGCATTTTTCAGGCAACCCGGCACCGAGCGGTTGTACTCCGGGGTGACGAACAGCACTGCATCGCTACGGCGGATCTCGTCGCGAAAGCGCTTCCACGCATCCGGCGCGCCGCTGGCCTCGACATCCTCGTTGTACAGGGGCAGGTCGCCGATCTCGACGATCTTCAGGGCAAGGCTGGAGGACGCCAGCTCACTCAAGGCCCGGGCCACCTTGCGGTTGTAGGATTCCTTGCGCAAGCTGCCGACCACGACTGCTACCGAAAACACCTGGCTCATAGCGATTTACACCCTCTGCTGGCTGATGGACCTAGTAGTTATAGATGACCGTTCCTCGGCGCCGAGGTTTTTTTCCCCTTGATAGAAAACTTCCCAAGGGTTTCACTGGTCTACGTCTGCAGACATTTCCTACATTTTTCAGAGGTTTCCCCCCAAAATGGCAGCAGTACTGGTCGGCCAATTCCACGCCCGTGACGCCGAAGGCCGTATCTACCCCGTCCATGAGTTCCAGGAGTCGACCCTCCAGGCCGATGGCAGCGTGCTTGGCGCGCCGATCAGCAGCTATCGCCTAGCCATCGGTGACCGGGTCAACCACCTGGGTGAGGACCGTTTCGAACTGGCGCAAAGCGGCGTGGAAATCATCCGCATTCCTTGACGCAGTCGACCGTGTAGATGCGCCCTTGGCCACAGTCTTCGCTTTGCAGGCCGTGCACATCGGCGACAAAACCGGGGAAGCCCTGGTCGAACGCGCGGGCGAAGGCCAGGTAATCGAGGATCGAGCGCGTCGCTTCGGTGAAGCGCTCGCCTGGCATGATCAACGGGATACCAGGCGGATAGGGCACCAGCATCACCGCCGAGATCCGCCCTATCAACGCTTCGACCGGCACTGCCTCGACCGCCCCGCGCACCAGATGGTCATAGGCCAGCGCCGGGCTGATGGCCACGTCCGGCAAACGGGTAAACAGGCGCTTGAGCTGCTTGGCCGTGGCATTGCTGCGATAACACTCGTGCAACTGGCCGCACAGATCACGTAGGCCCAATCCCTGATAACGCATCGGCGCCTGCGCCACCACGCTCGGCAGGCTGACGCTCAAGGGGCTGTTCGCGTCATAGTGGCGCTTGAACTCCAGCAACTCGGTTAGCAAAGTGCTCCATTTGCCCTTGGTGATGCCCATCGAGAACAGCACCAGAAAGCTGTACAGTCCGGTCTTTTCCACCACCAGCCCACGCTCCCAGAGAAACTTGCTCACCACCGCCGCCGGAATGCCGTGCGCACCCAGCGCGCCACCAGCCGTCAGCCCAGGCATGACCAGGGTGACTTTGAGCGGATCGAGCAACACGTAGTCCTGCTCGACCTCGCCAAAGCCATGCCAGGGCGCACCGGGCTGCAACAGCCAATCCTGGGCGGTAATGTGCTGGCTGCCCTCGGCACGCTCCGGCTGCCAGATGCTGAACCACCAGTCATCGGCAGCGATATGCTCGCGCAGGTTGGCCAGGGCGCGGCGAAAGCTCAGCGCCTCGTCGAACATCTCCTGCAGCAGCGAGCGTCCGGCGGGGCCTTCCATCATCGCCGAGGCGACGTCCAGCGAAGCCAGGATGCTGTACTGCGGCGAGGTAGAGATGTGCATCATGAACGCTTCATTGAAGCGGTCGCGGTCGAGCTGGCGCGTGGCGCCGTCCTGCACATGAATCATCGACGCCTGGCTGAAGGCGGCCAACAACTTGTGGGTCGAATGGGTGCTGAACAGCAGCGGGCTGTCGGTGCTGCGCGGCGTACCCATGGCATAACGGCCGGCAAAAAACTCATGAAAGGCAGCATAGGCGAACCAGGCTTCGTCAAAATGCAGCACTTCGACGCTATTACCCAAAGCCTGCTTGATCATCCCGGCGTGATAGCACAGCCCGTCGTAGGTCGAGTTGGTCACCACTGCCAGCTTGATCCGCGCCGGTCGGCCTGTGGCCAGCGGGTTGGCGGCGATCTTGGCCTGGATCGACTCAGCGCTGAACTCACTCAACGGAATCGGCCCGATGATGCCGAGTTCGTTGCGCTCGGGGCACAGGTAAATGGGAATGGCGCCGGTCATGATGATCGCGTGCACCACTGACTTGTGACAGTTGCGGTCGACCAGCACCAGGTCGTCACGGCCGACCATCGAATGCCAGACGATCTTGTTGGCCGTCGAGGTGCCGTTGATCACGAAGAAGGTGTGATCGGCGCCGAAATTGCGCGCCGCCCGTGCTTCAGCCTCGGCCAACGGGCCGGTGTGATCGAGCAAGGATCCCAGCTCGGGCACCGATACCGACAGGTCGGAGCGCAGCGTGTTTTCGCCGAAGAACTGGTGGAATGCCTGCCCCACCGGGCTCTTGCGATAGGCCACACCGCCGCCGTGGCCGGGGGTGTGCCAGGAGTAGTTCGATTGCGCGGTGTGCTGCACCAATGCCTTGAAAAACGGCGGCAGCAGGCCATCGAGGTAGTTGTGCGCAGCCCGCGCGACCTGGCGGGCGAGAAACGGCACGGTGTCTTCGAACAGGTAAAGAATGCCGCGCAGCTGGTTGAGCTCGCTCATCGCCTCGGCGGGGGCGTTCTCCAGGGTGACCTGCTCGCCGAGGGCGAAGATCGGCAGGTTGGGCGCCCGCAGATGCGCCAGGCTGATCAGCTCGGCCATGTTCTGCAACAGATGAGTGTTGTCGCCGACCCCTTCAGCGGCGATCAGCATGCAGGCCAAGCCATGATGGGTAGCGGCGACCAGGCGCGCTTCGGCGTGGTCGGCGGCGGCCAGGATGGTGAAGCCGTCCTGGGCCAATTCAGCGGCGATGGCACGCACACGCTCGCCGGCGACGCTGTCAGCCTTGATCGCCCTGTGAACGATCAGGATCGGGAACTGCAGGTCCTTGTACATGGGCAACCACCTGGGCAGAACTGCTGGGTTCTTTCAGGGTAGAAGCTGGTTGCTCAGTGTGCTGTCGGTATGTGATCAGCTCTCGGTGAGGGTCTGCCACAACGCCGGCCCACCCGCCGACTTGGCCACTGCTGCCAGACGCTCGGCATGCGCTTCCAACTCTTCAGCCGAGGCCATGATGATCCGCCCAGGCTGGCGTCCGACGATACGGCGAATCTCACTGCCAGTGCTGTTGCCACCCTCTTCACCGTCAGCGCCATGCCCAGCCAGCGACAGGCTGGTCTGCCCACCGGTCATCGCCAGGTAAACGTCCGCCAACAACTCGGAGTCGAGCAAAGCGCCGTGCAGTTCACGGCCGGAGTTGTCGATACCGTAGCGTTTGCACAAGGCATCGAGGCTGTTGCGCTGGCCCGGATGGCGCGCACGCGCCAGCATCAGGGTGTCGAGAATGCCGCAGTGCTTGGAGATGTCTGCGCGGTCGTGCTGACCGAGCATGGCGAACTCGTTGTTGATGAAGCCAACGTCGAACGCCGCGTTATGGATGACCAGCTGGGCACCCTGGATAAACTCGAAGAACTCCTCGGCCACGTCGGCAAAACGTGGTTTGCCAACCAAGAATGCATCGGTGATGCCGTGCACGCCAATCGCGCCTTCGTCACTCTCGCGGTCGGGCTGCAGATAGACGTGGAAGTGCCGCCCGGTCAGGCGCCGGCCCATGACTTCGACACAACCGATCTCGATGATCCGATGCCCCTCACTGACCGGCATGCCGGTCGTTTCGGTATCGAGGACGACGAATCTGCTGTTCTGCTGCTCCACGCGGGTGGCTCCAACTGGTACTTCGAGGGAAAGCCGGCGATTGTACCCCAGCTCAGCGCTTGGCGCGTACCTCGTCGACGCCGCGATTGGCCAACTGGTCAGCGCGTTCGTTGCCAGGGTGGCCGATATGCCCGCGCACCCATTTCCAGGTGACCTTGTGTCGGTTGACCTGCTCGTCGAGCTCGCGCCACAAGTCAGCGTTTTTCACCGGTTCCTTGGCCGCGGTCTTCCAACCGCGCTTCTTCCAGTTGGCCATCCACTCGTTGATGCCCTTCATCACGTACTGCGAGTCGGTGGTCAGCACCACCTCGCACTCACGCTTGAGCGCCCGCAGGCCCTCGATCGCCGCCATTAGTTCCATGCGATTGTTGGTGGTCTCGAGCTCACCGCCCCACAATTCCTTTTCGACGCCTTTGTAGACCATCAGCACCCCCCAGCCACCCGGGCCAGGGTTGCCCTTGCAGGCGCCATCGGTGTAGATCTCGATGCTATCGCTCATGTACTGCCTTAACTCGCTGTGGATTATCGACCGGGATGGCGCTCCCGCTGGCTAGTTGCCTCGCGGTTGACCTTGGCCAGCGGTAACGGCAGCAACTTACCCATTGGCTCGCGCCGCTCCAGACGCAGCGGCCGCAGGCCGACCACCATCTTGCGCGCCACCAGCAGGTAGACCCCGCCACCAGAGGTTTGCCAACCGCCGGCCATCCGCTCCCAACCGGCCAGGCGTTGTTGCCAGGCCGGCGAGGCCAGCGGCGGACGATAGCAGCCGAAGCGGCGTTTCTCCAGCGCAAAGCCGAGCAGGTTGAGCCAGTCGCCGACCCGCGACGGCGAGATGCAACGCGCCTTGCGCAGCGCCCCATGGCTGAAGAAATGACGCATGCCCCAGCTGCTCCACGGGTTGATGCCCACGATCAGCAAATGGCCACCCGGGCGCACAGCGCTGGCCGCCTCTCGCAGCAGGCCATGCGGCGACAGGCTGAAGTCCAGGCCATGCTGCAGCACCACCACATCGGCTGCGTGCTCGGAGAGCGGCCAGGCCTGTTCTTCGCAGACGATCTCGACCCCCGGCAGCGGCGCGCCAAGGCGCACGTTGCGGTGCACCTGTGGAGCACTGGGCGGGGTTTCGGCGCAGGGGCCGTAATGCACCAGGTAGCCGCCGAAGAAGCGCGCCAGTTCGTCTTCGAGCAGCTTTTCTTCCTCGCGCAGCATCAATTGCCCCAGGGGGCCCTGGAACCAGTCGCGGGCCAGGCTGATCAGTTCGATCCAGTCAGGATCGGCCTGGGCAAAGGCTTGGTCGGTCATTGCGTTTTCCCTCCAAGGTTCTCCCGCCGCGCCATCGCGGCTAAGATGCCCTCATGTCCCACGCCAGATGATTCGGATCCGCACCATGATACAGATCGATGCCCTACCCGCTTTCTCCGACAACTACATCTGGTTGTTACAGGATACTGCCAAACGCCAGTGCGCGGTGGTCGATCCCGGTGACGCCGCGCCGGTGCTGGCTTGGCTCGAGGCCAACCCCGACTGGACGCTGACCGACATCCTGGTCACTCATCACCATCACGATCACGTCGGCGGCGTCGAACACCTCAAGCAGGTGACAGGCGCGCGCGTTTGCGGCCCGGCTGCCGAAACCATCCCCGGCCGCGACCTGGCCCTGCAGGACAATGCCCAGGTTACCGCGCTGGGCCTGAGTTTCCAGGTCATGGCGATGCCCGGCCATACCCTGGGACACATTGCCTATTTCACCACGCAGACGCCCACCCCCCTGTTGTTTAGTGGCGACACCCTGTTCGCGGCCGGTTGTGGCCGCTTGTTCGAGGGCACCCCAGAGCAAATGCACCACTCCCTTGAGCGGCTGGCCGCCTTGCCCGCCGCAACCCAAGTGTACTGCGCCCACGAATACACCTTGAGCAACCTGCGCTTTGCCAAGGCTGTAGAACCAGAAAACCCGCACGTTGTCGCACGCTTTGCCGAGGTTAGCCGCCTGCGTGAGCAAGATCGCATCACATTGCCATCAACGATCGGCTTGGAACGCTTGACCAACCCCTTCCTGCGTACCGCTGAAACATCCGTTAAACAAAAAGCAGACGAATGGAAGGGT
The DNA here is from genome assembly GCF_043104195.1 of Pseudomonas sp. xss_2. Taxonomy (NCBI): domain Bacteria; kingdom Pseudomonadati; phylum Pseudomonadota; class Gammaproteobacteria; order Pseudomonadales; family Pseudomonadaceae; genus Pseudomonas; species Pseudomonas sp. xss_2. The sequence goes on along the minus strand of NZ_JBICKL010000057.1, from coordinate 144,039 downwards.
CTTTCAAACGTAGGCCAAGCCGCTGTTTTTGCTGCCTTGAGGTCTTGGAAAGACGGCTTTTGATAACCTCAAGATATATCGCAATTGGTCCTCAAAGGTTGACCGGGCGGTAAGCGGTTCCTAGAATCGCCGAAATTTTTTGCCCGGATACCCGTCCCAGCCGATGTCTTCCCGTAGCCGCAGAACCTCGCAATCCGTCGCTTTGACGCGCCTCGCACAGATCAGTGCGCTGGCCCTGGCCGCCACTTTGGTGGGCTGCCAGAGCACCCGTCAGGTTGACGAATCCGAAAGCGTTCGCGCGCACAACTACCAGGCTCGGATCAAGCACAAACCGGCGCCGCTGATGGTCAAGCCCAAGGAGCAAGCACCCCAGGATGTCTGGGAGCGCATGCGCCAGGGCTTTGCCCTGCAAGACAGCATCGACGTCAACCCGCGCATCGAACAGCAGCGCCTGTGGTTCGCCAGCAACCCACGTTTCGTTGAAACCGCCGGCGAGCGCGGCAGCCTGTACCTGCATTACATCGTCGAGCGCCTGGAAGAACGCGACATGCCACTTGAGCTGGCGCTGCTGCCGGCGATCGAAAGCGCCTACAACCCGATGGCCTACTCGCGGGCCCACGCCGCTGGCATGTGGCAGTTCATCCCGTCCACCGGGCGCCACTTCAACCTGCGTCAAACCAATTTCTACGATGGCCGCCGCGACATCACCGCGTCGACCAATGCTGCGCTGGAATACCTCACCCGCCTGCACGACATGTTCAACGGCGACTGGCTGTTGGCGCTGGCCGCCTACAACGCTGGTGAAGGCACTGTCAGCCGGGCGATCGAGCGTAACGAAAAGCTCGGCCTGCCGACCGATTACTGGAACCTGCCCCTGCCGCAGGAAACCCGCGACTACGTGCCCAAGCTGCTGGCGCTGTCGCAGGTGGTGTCGACGCCTGAGTCCTACGGCGTCAACCTCAACCCGATCGCCAACGAGCCCTACTTCGAGGCCGTGGCCATCAACGACCGCCTGGACCTGTCCAAGGTCGCCGCCTTCGCCAACATGGACGAAGACGAACTGATCCAGCTCAACCCCGCGTTCAAGAAGCGCATGACGGTCGATGGGCCCAAGCAGTTGCTGGTGCCTACCGCCAAGGCGCAGTTGCTATCGGCCAGCCTGTCCAACCTCAACCCCGAGCAGTTGGTCAGCCTGCAACCGCGCAAAGCGGTGTTCGAGGCTGCGGTGGCTGAAGCCAAGGCGCCTGCAGCGCGTAGCTACCGGGTCAAGCGCGGGGACAACCTGGGCAGCATTGCCAAGGCCAATCGGGTTTCGGTCAAGGACATCCAGCGTTGGAACCGGCTCTCGGGCAACCGCCTGAAAGCTGGCCAGGTTCTGGCCCTGCGCGGCGGTAATGCACCTTCGGCTGCCGGCAACCGGGTTGCGTCGTCCAAGCAGCGCTCGACCCAGTACAAAGTACGCAAGGGCGACTCGCTGTACCTGGTGGCCAAGCGCTTCAATGTCGAGATGCAGCACCTCAAGCGCTGGAATCCGCGTAGCGGCCATGCGCTCAAACCCGGCCAGACCCTGACTGTCTACCTGGGCCATTGAGGCAATTGGGGCTGCTTTGCAGCCCCACGTTAGCAACAGCACCCCATAGCGCTGCGGTCTCCCCGCTCCCAGCACTCTTTTTCCAACCCCGCCAAGCTGTTACTGTAGCCCGACCAAAGCCCAAAGCCCTCTGGATCGGATGCCGACTTGATACGTCCCCTCCTGCTGTCATTCAGCCTGGCCTTGAGCTTTCCCGCAGGCGCGATGGTGAGCGAAAGCCACGGTTACGCGCAGTTCGGTACGCTCAAATACCCGGCCACCTTCACCCACTTCGACTGGGTCAATCCGCAAGCGCCCAAGGGCGGTACCTTGCGGGCCATGGCATTCGGCACCTTCGACACGCTCAACCCTTACACCTTCAAAGGCTCAAGCCCGGTCACCACGCCAAACTTCCTGCAGTACGGCATCAACGAGCTCAACGAGACGCTGATGGTCGGCACCGGCATGTACGACCCGTCTGGCGACGAACCCACCTCCAGCTACGGCCTGATCGCCCGCTCGGTCGAGTACAGCGAGGACCGCAGCTGGGTGGTGTTCAACCTGCGCCCTGAAGCACGCTTCCACGATGGCAAACCGATCACCTCGGCGGACGTGGCGTTCTCCTACCGCACGCTGCTCAAGGACGGCCACCCGCTGTACCGCACCAACCTGCAGGAAGTGCAACGGGTCGATATCCTCGGGCCGTTGCGCATCCGCTTCGTGTTCAAGCGCGCTGGCAACCCTCTGCTGATCCTGCGCCTGGGCGAAATGCCGGTGTTGCCCAAGCACTACTGGCAAAAGCGCGACTTCAAGGCGACCACCTTCGAGCCACCGCTGGGCAGCGGGCCGTATCGCATTTCTGAAGTGCAGCCAGGCCGGCGCCTGGTGTTCACGCGGGTCAAGGACTACTGGGGCAAGGATCTGCCGGTCAACCGCGGCAAGTACAACTTCAACCGCGTCGAATACGAGTTCTATCGCGACGCCACCGTCGCCTTCGAGGCGTTCAAGGCCGGTGAGTTCGACATCTACATCGAGCACCAGGCCAAGAACTGGGCCAACGGCTACAACTTCCCGGCGGTGCGCCGCGGTGAAGTGATCAAGGCGCAGATCCCGCATCGCATCCCGACCCAGACCCAAGGCCTGTTCATGAACAGCCGCCGGGCGACCTTCAGCGACCCGCTGGTGCGCCAGGCGCTGGGCCTGATGCTCGACTTCGAGTGGACCAACCGCGCCCTGTTCAGCAGCGCCTATCGCCGCTCGACCAGCTACTACCCCAACACCGAGTTTGCCGCCACCGGCCTGCCGACCGGCAAGGAGTGGCTGCTGCTGGCGCCGTTTCGCGAGCAACTGCCGGCAAAGCTCTACACCGAGCCGTACAAGGTCAGCCACACCGACGGCAGCGGCGTCAGCCGGCAAACCCTGCGCCAGGCCCTGGCGCTGTTCGCCCAAGCGGGCTGGAAGCTCGATGGCCAGCGCCTGGTAGACGCCAAGGGCAAGCAGCTGCGCATCGAGCTGTTGCTGGTCAACCCCAACCTTGAACGGATCCTGCAACCTTATGTCGAAAATCTGGCAAGCATCGGCATCGATGCGCGCTTGCGCACCGTGGACCGCGCCCAGTACAAACAACGGCTGGACCAGTTCGACTTCGACATGATTCTGATGACCCTGAACCAGACCTTGAGCCCCGGCCTTGAGCAGTGGCTGTACTTCCATTCCAGCCAAGCCTCGACCAAGGGCAGCAAGAACTATGCTGGGGTCAAGGACCCGGTGGTCGACCACCTACTCGACACCCTGCTCGCCGCCCGTACCCGCGACGACCAGGTCGCCGCTGCGCGCGCCCTGGACCGGGTACTGTCGTGGCACTACTACATGATTCCCAACTGGTATCTCGACAATCACCGCTTGGCCTACCGCAACCGGTTCGCCTTCGTCACCACACCGCCCTACACCCTGGGCTTGAACAGCTGGTGGCTCAAGACTTCGGAGAAAGCCAAATGATGCCGACCCACAGCCTGCGCCGCCTGGCTGGCGGCCTGCTGCTCGCCTGCCTGAGCGTGACGGCGATGGCCGCGCCGCAACACGCCCTGACCCTATACGATGAGCCGCCCAAGTACCCGGCGAGCTTCAAGCACTTCGACTTCGTCAACCCCGACGCGCCCAAGGGCGGCACCTTCCGCCAATCCAGCTTCGGCGGTTTCGACAGTCTCAACCCATTCATCAACAAGGGCGTGCCTGCAGAAAACATCGGCAGCATCTACGACACCCTGATGCGCCAAAGCCTGGATGAGCCTTTCACCGAGTACGGCCTGGTGGCCGGCAAGATCGAAAAGGCCCCGGACAATAGCTGGGTACGCTTCTACCTGCGCCCCGAAGCGCGCTTTCACGACGGCCAGCCGATGCGCGCCGACGACGTGGTATGGACCTTCAACACCCTGGTCAGCAAAGGCGCGCCGCTGTACCGCGTGTACTACGGCGACGTCGCCGAAGCCGTGGCAGAGAACCCGCTGACTGTACTGTTCAAGTTCAAGCACAAGAACAACCGCGAGCTGCCGCTGATTCTTGGCCAACTGCCGGTACTGCCCAAGCACTGGTACGCCGAGCGCGACTTCACCCGGGGCAACCTGGAAATCCCGCTGGGCAGCGGGCCGTACAAGATCGCCCAGGTCAAGGCCGGACGCTCGGTGCGCTACGAGCGGGTCAAGGACTATTGGGCCAAAGACCTGCCGATCAACCGCGGCTTCTACAACTTCGACGCCATGACCTTCGACTATTACCGCGACAACACCGTCGCCCTCGAAGCGCTCAAGGCCGGCCAGTTCGACTACATGCTGGAAATGACCGCGAAGAACTGGGCCACTGCCTACAACGTGCCAGCGGTGCGCGAAGGCCGGCTGATCAAGGAAGAGCTGCTCAACGGCAACCCGGTCGGCATGCAGGGCTTTGTCTTCAACCTGCGCCGCCCGGTATTCCAGGACATTCGCGTACGCCAGGCGCTGAGCCTGATGCTCGATTACGAGTGGACCAACAAGCAGCTGTTCAACGGTGCCTACACCCGCACCGGCAGCTACTTCGAAAACTCGGAAATGGCCGCCAAGGGCCTGCCCTCGCCGGCCGAGCTGAAGATCCTCGAACCGCTGCGCGGCAAGATCCCCGAGCAAGCCTTTAGCGAAGCCTTCCACAACCCGGTCACCGACGGCAGCGGCATGATCCGCGAGCAACAGCGCAAGGCTTACAAGCTGCTGCAAGACGCCGGCTGGAAGATCGTCAACGACAAGATGGTCGACACCCAGGGCAAACCGGTGAGCATCGAGTTCCTGGTCGCGCAGACCGAGTTCGAGCGCGTGCTGCTGCCGTTCAAGCGCAACCTGGCCGACCTGGGCATCGAGCTGAGCATTCGCCGCGTCGAAGTCCCGCAGTACATCAACCGCCTGCGCTCGCGCGATTTCGATATGATCGTCAGCGGCTTCCCGCAGTCCAGCTCGCCAGGTAACGAACAGCGCGAGTTCTGGTCAAGCGGCGCCGCCGACAACCCCGGCAGCCGCAACTTCATCGGCCTGCGCGACCCGGCCATCGACCAACTGGTCGAAGCGTTGATCAACGCCGACTCCCGCCAGAGCCTGATCGACCACGCCCGCGCCCTCGACCGGGTACTGCTGTGGGGCTACTACGTAATCCCCAATTGGCACATCAAGACCTGGCGCGTGGCCTACTGGAACCACATCGGCCACCCCAAGGTATCGCCCAAGTATGACGTTGGCATCGACACCTGGTGGATCAAACCCGACGTCACCCCGGCAGTGACCGCGCAGCCTGCACAGCCGGCAGACGCCGAACAACCTGGCGAGGCGAACTGACATGCTCGCCTACATCCTGCGCCGTTTGCTGCTGATCATCCCAACCCTGCTGGGCATCCTGGTGATCAACTTCATCATCGTCCAGGCCGCCCCCGGTGGCCCGGTCGAGCAAATGATCGCCAAGCTCGAAGGCTTCGACGGCGCCACCAGCCGCATCGCCGGCGGCGGCGCCGAAGTCTCGGTGGCCGGCTCCAACTACCGTGGCGCACAAGGCCTGGACCCAGCGCTGATCGCCGAGATCGAGCGCATGTACGGCTTTGACAAGTCGCCGCCCGAGCGGCTGTGGATCATGATCAAGAACTACGCCCAGCTCGACTTCGGCGACAGCTTCTTCCGCGACGCCAAGGTCATCGACCTGATCGCCGAAAAGATGCCGGTGTCGATCTCGCTCGGGCTGTGGAGCACGCTGATCATGTACCTGGTGTCGATCCCCCTGGGGATCGCCAAAGCGGTGCGCCACGGCAGCCACTTCGACGTCTGGACCAGCTCGGCGATCGTCGTCGGCTACGCCATCCCGGCGTTCCTGTTCGCCATCCTGCTGATCGTGTTGTTCGCGGGCGGCAGCTACTTCGACTGGTTCCCGCTACGCGGGCTGACCTCGAACAACTTCGAGGAGCTGTCGACCACCGGCAAGGTGCTCGACTACTTCTGGCACCTGGTGCTGCCGATCACCGCGCTGGTGATCGGTAACTTCGCCACCATGACGCTGCTGACCAAGAACAGCTTCCTCGACGAGATCAACAAACAGTACGTGGTCACCGCCAAGGCCAAGGGCCTGAGCCGACCACGGGTGCTGTACGGGCACGTGTTCCGCAACGCCATGCTGCTGGTGATCGCCGGCTTCCCCTCAGCGTTCATCGGTATCTTCTTCACCGGCTCCCTGCTGATCGAGGTGATCTTCTCGCTCGACGGCCTGGGCCTGATGAGTTTCGAAGCGGCGATCAACCGCGACTACCCGGTGGTCTTCGGCACCCTGTTCATCTTCACCCTGCTCGGGCTGGTGGTGAAACTGATCGGCGACCTGACCTACACCCTGGTCGATCCGCGCATCGACTTCGCCAGCCGGGAGCACTGACATGGCCCTGTCCCCTCTCAATCGCCGGCGCTTCGAGCGCTTCAAGGCCAACCGCCGCGGCTGGTGGTCGTTGTGGTTGTTCATCATCCTGTTCGGCCTGAGCCTGGGCGCCGAACTGATCGCCAACGACAAACCGATTGCCGTACGCTACGACGGTGAGTGGTACTTCCCGGCATTCAAACGCTATCCAGAGACCACCTTCGGCGGCGAATTCCCACTCGAAGCCAACTACAAGAGCCCGTACATCCGCGAGCTGCTGGAGAAAAAAGACAGCTGGGTGCTGTGGGCGCCGATCCCGTTCAGCTACCAGAGCATCAACTACGACCTCAAGGTCCCGGCGCCCGCCCCGCCCTCGGCGGATAACTGGCTAGGCACCGACGACCAGGGCCGCGATGTGCTGTCGCGGGTCATCTATGGCTTTCGCGTATCGGTACTATTCGCCCTGACCCTGACCGTGCTCAGCTCGATCGTCGGCGTCATCGCTGGCGCCTTGCAGGGCTTCTACGGCGGCTGGGTCGATCTGGCTGGCCAGCGCTTTCTGGAGATCTGGTCCGGCCTGCCGGTGCTGTACCTGCTGATCATCCTCGCCAGCTTCGTGCAACCCAACTTCTGGTGGCTGCTGGGGATCATGCTGCTGTTCTCCTGGATGAGCCTGGTCGATGTGGTGCGCGCCGAGTTCCTGCGTGGGCGCAACCTCGAATACGTGCGCGCTGCACGCGCCTTGGGCATGCGCAACGGCGCGATCATGTACCGGCACATCCTGCCCAACGCGATGATCTCGACCATGACCTTCATGCCGTTCATTCTCACCGGCGCGATCGGCACCCTGACCGCGCTGGACTTCCTCGGCTTCGGCCTGCCCGCCGGCTCGCCCTCGCTGGGCGAGCTGGTCGCCCAGGGCAAGTCCAACCTGCAAGCGCCGTGGCTGGGCATCAGCGCCTTCGCCGTACTGGCGCTGATGCTCAGCCTGCTGGTATTCATCGGCGAGTCCGCCCGCGATGCCTTCGACCCGAGGAAATGACATGAGCGAACACAACCTGATCGAAGTCCGTGATCTTGCGGTCGAGTTCCTCAGCGGTGACCAGGTCAACCGCGTGGTCGACGGCATCAGCTTCGACATCCGCAAAGGCGAGACCCTGGCCCTGGTCGGCGAAAGCGGCTCGGGCAAGTCGGTGACGGCGCACTCGATCCTGCGCCTTTTGCCCTACCCGCTTGCCCGCCACCCCAGCGGCAGCATCCGCTATGGCGACAAAGACCTGCTGCAGCTGGGCGAAAAGCCCATGCAGCGCATTCGCGGCAACCGCATCGCGATGATCTTCCAAGAACCAATGACCTCGCTGAACCCGCTGCACAGCATCGAAAAGCAGATCAACGAGATCCTCCTGCTGCACAAAGGCCTGACCGGCAAGCAAGCCACCGCGCGCACCCTGGAGCTGCTTGAGCTGGTCGGCATCCCCGAACCACGCAAGCGCCTCAAGGCCCTGCCCCATGAGCTGTCTGGCGGCCAGCGCCAGCGGGTGATGATTGCCATGGCCCTGGCCAACGAGCCGGAGCTGCTGATTGCCGACGAACCGACCACTGCGCTCGACGTCACGGTGCAGTTGAAGATCCTCGACCTGCTCAAGGAGCTACAAGCACGCTTGGGTATGGCCCTGCTGCTGATCAGCCACGACCTCAACCTGGTGCGGCGCATCGCCCATCGGGTGTGCGTGATGCAGCGCGGCAAGATCGTCGAACAGGCCGAGTGCGCCACCCTGTTCAGCGCCCCGCAACATCCCTACACGCAGATGCTGATCAACGCCGAACCCAGCGGCCAGCCCGCGCAAAACCCGGTGGGCGCCCCGCTGCTCGAGGTCGATGACCTGCGCGTGTGGTTCCCGATCAAGAAAGGCCTGTTGCGGCGCACCGTCGATCATGTCAAAGCGGTCGATGGCATCAACTTCAGCCTGCCCCAGGGGCAGACCCTGGGCATCGTTGGCGAGAGTGGCTCGGGCAAGTCGACCCTGGGCCTGGCGATCTTGCGCTTGATCTCAAGCCAAGGCGGCATCCGCTTCCACGGGCAGAACCTGGAAAGCCTCAATCAGCAAGAAGTGCGACCACTGCGACGGGAAATGCAGGTGGTGTTCCAAGACCCGTTCGGCAGCCTCAGCCCACGTATGTGCGTGGCGGATATCGTTGGCGAAGGCTTGCGGATCCACCGCATTGGCACGGCTGAGGAGCAAGAGGCGGCGATCATCTCGGCGTTGCAGGAAGTGGGGCTCGATCCAAGCACTCGTCATCGCTATCCGCATGAGTTTTCCGGCGGGCAGCGGCAGCGGATTGCCATTGCCCGGGCGTTGGTGCTCAAGCCGGCGTTGATTCTGCTCGATGAGCCGACCTCGGCGCTGGATCGGACTGTGCAGCGGCAGGTGGTGGAGCTTTTGCGCTCGCTGCAGCTTAAGTACAACCTGACTTATCTGTTCATCAGCCATGACTTGGCGGTGGTCAAGGCGTTGAGCCACCAGTTGATGGTGATCAAGCATGGGCAGGTGGTGGAGCAAGGGGATGCGCAGGCGATATTTCATGCGCCGCAGCATGCGTATACCCGGCAGTTGTTGGAGGCGGCGTTTTTGGAGGTTGAGGCGGCTGTATAGGTTTTGTAGAAACTCTGCATCTAATTACAGCCTAACTTAAGATCTTCGGAAGCCGCTACCAGCTGCATTTATTCAAGCAAACTATTAATGACCACCCTTGCCCTACCAATCGGAACAAGGCCGCTCCTTGATGCCGTATCACCACCTTCACGAGGGCAACACTGGCACAGTGGGCAGTCTTGTTCCGCAATGGGCTTCGAAAACTTTGTCCTGCAGGTCTGGCCTACGGAAGCGTAGCGTGAAGATCGAACTTCACGATATTCAGCTCCCCGTGGGTCTTGAAGTAGGCCCTATTGTGGAAGTCGTAGATAGTCGCACTGGTGCGCAGCTTCACCGTGATGCCTTCAACACCACGAACTGCACCAGTACTTTGTGTTACCAGGAAGGGCGTAGCCTTTTTTGTTTTTTTTAAGACTGCCTCCTCACTGGCCTGAAGGTCCATTACAAAGTACCGATAAACGTAGGGGACAGTCGCGCCCCCTGAGCCATAAAGGACTTCATAGATGGCACCGCCTTCACCCACCGGTGTGACAGCTACGACTCGGTCAGGGTCTGGTCGTGCCGGGCTGGATGCATAGATGTACAGCATCTGCCCGAAACAAACGACCACCAGAGCCCAGAGAGTCCATTTAATAGCCTTGAGATTTTGCATAATCGATACCTGCTTTGATCCATGCTTGGTCAACTGGGTCATCACCGTAGGGCGCAGCCGCCCACCACTTGTCAAATTCGGCCTGTGAAGTGCCCGCAACCGTTTGTGCGGCCCCGGCAGCCCGCAATAACACCGCTGCTGAGATTCCCGCCGCAGTCCCTACAGCGCCATAATTGAAGTTGCCAAAACTCGCGTACTGACCGCCGCGCTGCTTGTAGTCCCAGTCTCCGCGATTTCGGACTTTTTTATAGAACCAGCTGAAAAGAAACGCTGTACCGCCGTTCTTGAAGTGCTCCTTCTGTGCTTTCGACTCCTTCAGATTGTTCTCCATAGAGACGCCTGGCGGTGCCACCGGGTATTGCTTAAGACGGATCTGTTTCCTCGCAGCATTCAGATCGTCAGCTGCACGCTTGGCCTGAGCGCTTGCGATGGCCTCCAGTGCACTCCCGCGCAGTTGCAGGCGCCGCGCCATCTCCGTGTAAACCTGGGCCAGCCTGGCGGCTTGCAGGCCATTTGCCCAATTGGCGAGGCGCAGTTGGTCTACATACACCTGATAGCCATTGGCATGTACGAAGGTGTTCGATCGGGCGCTTTTGCGATCAATTACATTTCCATTGAACAGGCCCTTCGAGGATGAGGATTTCTCGTTGGCCTTGGATTGCTTGGTCAAATAGAGCTTAACGATGATGTTCTTTTCTTGGGTAACGGTTTTCTCTGACGTAGACAGATTCATCGGCGTATTCAGTCCACCAGCATCCTTGATTTCCTTATCCAGTTCAGCGTCGATGGCGGCCATGTTTTTCTCGTGGTGCTGGTTGATTTTGGTCCATTTGTCGCTGATCCAGCTGTCTACATATTTCGATGCGCGAATCAGCCACTGCAGGGTGTCTTGGGCCTGAGGATCTATTGGCTCCACAAGAGGGCGATCGTTAATCGGCGAAAAATCAGGGCGACGTCCAGTGATGGTGGTCGCGGGTAGTTCATCCGGCATTTATAAAGTCCTTTTTGGCGTATTTGCTGCAACAGCCAACTGCTTTCTGTGCGTTGTGGCGGCGTCGGGATAGGCGCAGCGCTTATGAGAAAAAGATATAAAAAATCAGCAATTTCAACAACTAACATCTATGAACCTATCGCGATTCAATTGCAAGTGGTATTAATTCCCATCTAAATCAATGGGTAGAGGTTCTCGGGTGGGGATTAGCCTGCAGGCCAGTTCCCGACAACGTGGCGCCAGCGGTCTTGACGCCTAGCTCTCGAGATTGGACCTCGGAAGGGAGGGGGTTATGAGTGCGTTGAGCAGCCGCGCAACACGCATTAGTTGATTGGCAGCTTTGAGTCCAATGCTGCTGCCATCTACAGCCTTGAGATGTTGACTAAACATTGGGCGGTCTTGTGAATTACCTTGAGCGTCCACGAGCCCTAAGATGGCGCTAGAAAATCAGATTAAACCCCTTCCTTGTAGTCCATTTCCCAAACATACTCCCGCCGCCCTTTTTCCGTTGCGGTCGCTCAGACAGCGCTCTAGTCTCGGCCGGTCGCTGAAAAGCAGCGATCGGCTTTGACAGGCCGCAACGAAATTCAGGGCATTGCTGCAGCTCAATGGCAGCTGTGCTTGGGGCACGTTCGCGTGCGCCGGTTTTCCTGTATTTCACCGGTCTGTCAACCCATGCACAGCTGCCACCCACTTGTTTGACAGCAAGTCGGTGGTAGCACCTGACCGAAATACAGGAGCTGCACATGCTTAAGATCGTTCCCGATCCACCCCAAAACCTTCACTCTCTCGAAGACACCCTCCTCCAAGCCACCGAGTACGCCCTGTGCGCTCAGACTGTGGTGCATCACGCATTTGCCTTACTGCCCAAGTCCCCCGTCTCGGCTTTGATGATGGCCTCGATGCATGAGCTTGAGGCGCTGCGGGAGTTGCTTGAATCGGCGCTGATTCAGGTGCAGATGCCGGCTGAGGCGCGGGCTGTGCATTGAGACTTTAGAGCGTTGCTGGCTGGTCTGGCCTATTCGCGGGCAAGCCCGCTCCCACAGGGTTTTGCAATGGCTGTGGGGTTGCGCTGTGTCAGGTTTGTCGCTGCGCAAGAGGCTGGCGCAGGTAGATAATCAGGGAGATTGAAATGAGCGTTGAACAGAACACTAGCGTTAACACTACTGTGGGCAAGACCAAGTTCTATCAGGGCGAGGGGCTGACGCAGCCGTTGTTTTGCATTGAGCCGGGGATCCCTTGCCAGCATGCGCGGGAGCAGGCTTCGGAGTTGATGGGCTGTGTGCGCGATCTGACCATTACCGGGGTGATGGAAGATAACCCGCAGTTGATTTGGGCTTCGCATTACTTGAGCGCGCTGGCCAAGGCGCTGATGGATGATGCGGAGTTGGGGATGATGAACTGAGGTTTGGTTGGGCGGGTGTGGAGCAAGGTTTGCCTGGTGGTGGAGGTTGGCAGGGCTGGCCTCTTCGCGGGCAAGCCCGGTCCTACAGTTTTTGCGTGTCGGGACAGATGTGGACATGGGTTGCATCTGCAACGTGTCTTGTAGAGAATCGGCGCCCTTCTGCTCGAAAGGATGCGCGCAATGAAGTTCGAAAGGACTTTCCAATACATGGCCCAGCACGGGATCATCTTCACCGTCTCGCAAATCACCCTCACCGACAATGAGCGCGGCAACCTGCGCGAACTGCATTTTGGCGAGGCGAAAAGCGCCCATTATCAGGTCAACAGCAAGGTCGTAGAGATTTACGACAAGATGCAGGCCAACAACCGGCCATGCCTGATGATGGTCGGTATCTCCAAGCCGCTGACCCGGCAACAGGCCGATGCCCTCAACACCCGTCGCACCAGCATCGCCAATGCAGCCGGCTCGGCCGCTGGTGGCGCTGCCGGAGCCGCCGGTAGCTTGGCTGGCCCCGCTGCCGGTTTCGTCGCGGGGTTGGCGGCAAAGACGGGCGTGAGCTCGTACGTCAACGGCGCGCTAAGCACCCATCATGCTGGCGACGTTATCGTCAGCATCGAGGCGCAGGTCAATGGCGGCATTGGCCCTCAACGCACGACTGAATCCCTGCTCATCAGGGCCTGACGGGAGTTGCTCATGTCCGAAGTTACCCAGACAGTTATCGTCGTAGTACTGGCCTTTGTACTGCATTGGTGGGTGAAGCCGTACCCGCTGCGCAAGTGGCTCGGGGTGGCGCTGGTGATACTTGGCGCGGTCGGCTGCATTGCATTGAGCCAAACCCAGCTGCTGGGCTTTGACCTGGGCTTGATGGCGTCTTTTGCGGTGCCAATTGGCGTAGTGCTGTTCATGACCCGTCGGCACTATGCAGCGGTTGACTGATCCCCACTAGCTCATTGCCTTAGCAGGGACCCTATGGGAGCGGGTTTACCCGCGAACGAGGGCGTAGTCCTCGCCAAAAGGGGATGGTGGCCATGCCAACTTCTTCGCGGATAAACCACTGCCACAGAGACTGAGGGGAGAGGTTGCAGCTTAAGGCGCGACCAATCGATACCCAACCCCAGGCTCGGTAATGATGAAGCGCGGCGCGGTCGGGTCATCGCCGAGCTTCTGCCGTACATGAGCGACGACGATGCGCAGGTAATGGCTGTCGTCGACGTGGGTCGGGCCCCAGATGTCCTTGAGCAGTTGTTGCTGGGTGATCACGCGACCGGGGTGCCCGGCCAGCTGGGCCAGCAGCGCGTACTCTTTGCGAGTCAACGCCACTTCGACGCCATCGAGGGTCACTTTGCGAAAGGCGAAGTCGACCAGCAGCGGGCCAAAGCTGGCCGTCGCCTGCCCTACTTCGGCTTGCGGGGCTTGGCGCAACAAGGCGCGGATGCGCGCGAGAAACTCCTGGATGCCAAACGGCTTGGTCACGTAGTCGTTGGCGCCGCCATCCAGCGCATCGACTTTCTGCACTTCGCTGGCGCGCACCGACAGCACCATCACCGGCACCGTGCTCCATTCGCGCAGCTCGCGCAGCACTTGCTGGCCGTCCATATCAGGCAGGCCGAGGTCGAGCACCACCAGGTCCGGTTTGGCCAGCGCGGCTTGAGCCAGGCCTTCGGCGCCGGTGGCGGCTTCGATCACTTTGTAGCCCTGGGACACCAGGCTGATGCGCAGGAACTTGCGAATCTGTGGCTCATCGTCGATGACCAACAGGGTGGCGGCTTGGCTCATGAGTCTTGGCTTTCGGTTTCAGGTTGGGTGGGCAGCGGCAAGCATAGAGTGATGCAGGTGCCCTGGCCATCGATGCCTTCGCTGACCAGGATGCTGCCGCCGTGGGCGCCGATCATGCCTTGGCAGATCGCCAGGCCCAGGCCGGTGCCTTGGCCACCGCGGTCGCCACGGGCAGCGGTGTAGAACATGTCGAAGATCTTCTCGCGCTCGGCCACCGGGATGCCTGGGCCTTGGTCGCTAACGGCAAAGCACAGTTGCTCGTCGCGCACCTGTACGTGCAGTTCGAGGCGGCCGTTGTTGGGCGAGAAGCGCGCGGCGTTTTCCAGGACGTTGACCAATGCCTGCTCGATCAACGCAGCGTGCACGAACAGCAGCGGCAACTCAGTGGGCACGTCGGTGCTCACCCGCAGTGGCGCCAGCACCACACGCAGGCGGTTGAGGGCGCTGCCGACGATGTCAGCCGGGGCGACCCAGTCGCGGGCCAGCTTGAGACCGCCATGGCCGAGGCGAGTCATGTCGAGCAGGTTCTGGATGTAGCGATCGAGACGCTCAGCTTCGTTGCGGGTGCCTTCGAGCAACTCGCGGCGGTCCTCGGGAGGGATCGCATCGCCCAGCGCCAGCAGGCTGTCGATGCTGCCGCGCATGGCGGTCAGTGGGGTGCGCAGGTCGTGCGAGACCGAGGCGAGCAAGGCGCTGCGCAGTTGTTCGGTTTCGCCGTGCAGACGCGCCGCTTCCAGTTGCTCGCCCAGGCGCGCGCGGGCCAGGGCCTGGGCCAGCGGTTGGGCCAGGGCCATCAGCAGACGGCGGCGCTGGGCGCTCAGGCTGTCGTCTGTGCGCGGGCGCACGCCTAGCAAGGCCAGCGGCTGGTCTTCGACCGCCAGCGGCCACCACCACCAGCGGCCATGGGGCAAGGTGTCGCTGCCGTGGCCGGCGGCCTGGCCATGTTGCCAGGCCCAGTCGGCCGCGGCGCGTTCGTTATCGGTCAGCGCCGGCGGCTGGCCACTGGCGACCTGCAGCAGGCCTTCGCTACCGCGCTCCATCAGGCACACCTGCACGTCTTGCCAGCCGTCGAGGTGCTGGTTGGCGGCGTTGAGCACGGCCTGACGGTCGGTGGCCACGGTCAGGCGGCGCGACAGGTCAAGCAATTGGTTGGTCTGCGCCTGGGTCTCGCGCAGGGCTTGCAGCTGGCGACGCTGGCGCGCGGCGAGGTTGCCGGTCAGTGCGGCCATGAGCAGGAAGAACACCAGGGTCAGCACGTCTTCTTCGCGCTGGATGCTGAAGGAGAAGTTGGGCGGGATGAACAGAAAATCATAGGTCAGGAACGACAGCGCGGCGCAGGCCAGTGCCGGGCCAAGGCTGCTGCGTACTGCGACCAGCAATACAGCGGCGAGGAACACCAGCGAGATGTTCGGCAGCGCCAACACGCTGGACACCGCCCAGGCCAGACCCGCTGCCAGCGCGGTGGCGAGCAGCGCCAGCAGGTAATGGCGCCAGACCCAGACACGCTTGACCACCGCCCGCGCCGCTACCGGCTGCACATCGCGGTCGAGCACGTTGATCTCCAGGCCATGGCTTTCGCGCAGCAGGCGCGTCGCTACACCCGCGCCGAACAGACGTCGGCGCCAGCGGTCACGCGATTGGCCGACCAGCACCAGGCTGGCGCGGCGTTCGCTGGCGTGTTGGATCAACGTGCGTGCGACTTCGCCAGCGCGCAGCAAGACCACCTCGCCGCCCAGCCGTTCGGCCAATTGCTGGGCCGCTTGCAGGCGTTGCCGGGCACTCTCGTCGCGCAGCTTGCCGTTATCGACATGGACCAGGCTCCACGGCAGGTGGCGGCGCTGGGCGACGCGGCTGGCGTGGCGCACCAGGCGCTCGGCCTGCTCGTCGCCGTCGACACCGACCAATAGCCGGCCGCGCAAGGCGGGGGCTTCCTGACCGCGTTGGCGGTAGCCGTGGGCGAGGTCGGCATCGACCTGCGCGGCGGCGGTTTGCATGGCCAGCTCGCGCAGGGCGCTGAGGTTGGTTTGCGAGAAGAACGCGTCGATGGCGGCGCGGGCCTGCTCGGGTACGTAGACCTTGCCTTCGCGCAGGCGCTCGAGCAGCTCGCGCGGCGGCAGGTCGATCAGGACCAGTTCGAAAGCTTCTTGCAGGACCCAATCCGGCAAAGTTTCGCGCACTTGCACGCCGGTGATGTCGCGGACTTTGTCGTTGAGGCTTTCCAGGTGCTGGACGTTGACCGTGGTGTAGACGTCGATGCCGGCCGCCAGCAGTTCCTGGACGTCTTGCCAGCGTTTGGCGTGGCGGCTGTTGGGGGCGTTGGTGTGAGCCAGTTCATCGACCAGGACCAGTGGCGGTGCGGCCTTGAGCAGGCCGTCGAGGTCCATCTCTTCCAGGGTTACCCCGCGGTAGTCGCTGCGTAGCAAGGGTTGCTGGAGCAGGCCGGCGAGCAGCGCTTCGGTTTCGCCGCGGCCGTGGGTTTCGACCACCCCGGCGACCACTTGCACGCCTTGGCGTTGCTGGGCGTGGGCGGCCTGGAGCATGGCGTAGGTCTTGCCTACGCCGGGGGCGGCGCCGAGAAATACCTTGAGCCTGCCGCGGCCTTCGCGGGGCAAGCCCGCCAACAGCGCGTCGGCGCGGGCGGAATCACTCATGTTGCATCCTTCACTTTTGCGGCGGTCAGTCGGGCTTGGGCCGCGTTGCGGCCCCCACAATCAATGTGGCCATTTTTCCAAGGCCTGATTCAAGGCCAGGACGTTGACCACTGGCGGGCCGATCAGTGGGTGGAGGGTGGCCTCTTCGAGCAGGGCTTGCAAGCGCTCTACCGGTACTTGCCGCGCCGCTGCCACCCGCGGGATCTGATAGGCCACCGCCGCTGGCGGCAGGTGCGGGTCCAGACCGCTGCCGGAGGTGGTCAGCAGGGCCAGCGGCACAGGGCCAAGATCTGCGCGGTGAAGCGCACTGGCATCGGCCGTTATCCGCTGTGCCAGCGCCGGATTACTCGGGCCTAGGTTACTCGCACCACTGGCCACAGTGGCATACGCTGCCGCCGAGGGCCGTGGGTGGAACCAGCCATCACCCGTGGCCTGCTGGGCGATCAGGGCCGACCCGCGCACCTGCCCTTGGGCGTCGCGCACCAGGCTGCCATTGGCCTGTACGGGAAAAGCGAGCTGGGCAAGGCCGGTCACCGCCAGGGGATACAACGCACCGGTCACCAGGGTCATCAGCAGGGCCAGGCTCAAGGCCGGGCGTACATAAGCAGTCATGTTGGTCTCCTTCACACCAGGTGCAATGCGTTGAGCAGCAGGTCGATCAGCTTGATCCCGGCAAACGGCACGATGAGCCCGCCCACGCCGTAGATCAGCAGGTTGCGCCGCAGCAGGTGGGCGGCGCTGGCGGCTTGCACGCGCACGCCGCGCAGGGCCAGCGGGATCAGCACGATGATGATCAGCGCGTTGAACACGATCGCCGAAAGGATCGCGCTCTGCGGGCTGGCCAGTTGCATCAGGTTGAGCACGCCCAGTTGCGGGTAGATCGCGGCGAACAGCGCCGGAAGAATGGCGAAGTACTTGGCCACGTCGTTGGCGATCGAGAAGGTGGTCAGCGCGCCACGGGTGACCAGCAGTTCTTTACCCACCTGGACCACGTCAAGCAGCTTGGTCGGGTCGCTGTCCAGGTCGACCATGTTGGCCGCCTCGCGGGCCGCCTGGGTGCCGTCGTTCATGGCCATGCCGACGTCTGCCTGGGCCAGGGCCGGGGCATCGTTGGCGCCGTCACCACACATGGCGACCAGGCGGCCGTCGTTCTGCTCCTGGCGGATGCGGGCGAGCTTCTTCTCTGGGGTGGCTTCGGCGAGCACGTCATCGACTCCGGCCTCGGCGGCAATGGCGGCGGCGGTCAGCGGGTTGTCGCCGGTGACCATCACGGTGCGGATGCCCAGCTTGCGCAATTGGGCGAAGCGTTCGCGAATGCCGGGCTTGACCACGTCCTTGAGGTGGATCACGCCGAGCAGGCGTTTGTCGACGCAAACCAGCAAGGGCGTACCGCCGCTCTGGGCGATGCGCTCGACCTCCTTGGCCAGCGGCACGGGCATCTCCAGGCGTTGCATGCCGACGAAGGCCAACACGGCATCGACGGCGCCCTTGCGGTAGCGGTGTTGTTGCAGGTCGACGCCGGAGAGACGGGTCTCGGCGCTAAAGGCGATCGGGGTCAATTGCTCAGGCGAGGGCTCGATGAAGTCGTGCAGTTGGCGCAGGTACTCGACAATCGACTTGCCTTCGGCGGTATCGTCGGCCAGCGATGCGAGCAAGGCGCCCTCCCCCAGCTCTTTGGCGGTAATGCCAGGTGCCGCGTGCAGTGCGCTGCAACGACGGTTGCCGAAGGTGATGGTGCCGGTCTTGTCGAGCATCAGCGTGTGCACGTCACCCGCGGCCTCGACGGCGCGACCGGAGCGAGCGATCACATTCAACCGCACCAGCCGATCCATGCCGGCGATACCGATCGCCGACAGCAGGCCACCGATAGTGGTGGGGATCAGCGTGACCAACAGTGCGGCAAGGAAGATCAGTGGCAGGCTCCCCCCCACAAAATGGGTGAACGGCTGCAAGGTCACCACCACGATCAGGAAGATCAGGGTCAGGCCAATCAGCAGGATGTCCAGGGCAATTTCGTTGGGGGTTTTCTGCCGTTTGGCGCCTTCGACCAGGGCGATCATGCGGTCCAGGGTCGACTCGCCGGGGTTGCTGCTGATGCGGATCAGCAGCCAGTCGGACACCAGCCGGGTGTTGCCGGTGACGGCCGAGCGGTCGCCGCCGGACTCGCGGATCACCGGCGCTGACTCGCCGGTAATGGCCGCTTCATTGACCGCAGCGATGCCTTCGATCACTTCGCCGTCACCGGGGATCAACTCACCGGCAATCACCTTGACCACGTCGCCCTTGCGCAGCTCGCTGGCGGCAACCTGCTCGAACTGGCCAGCGGCGTTGCGACGGGTGGCTTGCAACCCTTGGCTGCCGGCCTTGAGGCTGTCGGCTCGGGCCTTGCCACGGCCTTCGGCGAGGGCTTCGGCGAAGTTGGCGAACAGCACGGTGAACCACAGCCACAGGGCGATCTGCACCGCCACCGCGGTACTCACGCCGCTGTCCGGCGCGAAGCACAGCAGGGTGGTGAGGATGGCGGTCAGTTCGACCACCAGCATCACAGGCGAGCGTTTGAGCTGGCGTGGGTCGAGCTTGACCAACGCCTGGATCAGGGCCGGCCGCCACAACGCGGCGAGGCGGGTCTGGTCGGCGCTGACGCGCGGCGCTTTGACTTCAGCAATGGGCATGTTCATGGTTGATTCCTCAGAAACCCAGGCTCAGGTGTTCGGCAATGGGGCCCAGCGCCAGCGTTGGCAAGAAGGTCAGGCCGCCGACCAACAGGATGGTGACCAGCAGCAGGCTGGTGAACAGCGGGCCGTGGGTGGGGAAGCTGTTGTGCCCCAGCGGCGCGCTTTTCTTCGCCGCCAAGCTTCCCGCCAGGGCCAGCACCGGCAGGATGTAGCCGAAGCGGCCGATGAGCATGGCCAGGGCGATCATCAGGTTGTGGTAGACCGTGTTGGCGCCGAAGCCGGCGAAGGCCGAGCCGTTGTTGGCGGTGCCGGAGGTGTAGGCATAGAGCAGCTGGCTAAAGCCGTGCGCGCCGGGGTTGGTTACGGCAGCGGCCGGGCCTGGCAGGCTGGCGGCGATGGCGCCGAGCACCAGCACGCCGACGGGCATCACCAACAACGTCGCCACCAGCAACTGCACTTCGCGGGCCTGGAGCTTCTTGCCCAGGTATTCCGGAGTACGGCCGATCATCAGCCCGGCCAGGAACACCGCGATCAAGACGAACAGCAGCATGCCGTAGAGCCCAGCGCCGACGCCGCCGAAGATCACCTCGCCGACCATCATGTTGACCATCGCGACCATGCCGGTCAGCGGGTTGAGGCTGTCGTGCATGGCGTTGACCGAGCCGTTGGAAGCGGCGGTGGTGGTGACCGTCCATAGCACCGAACCGGTGGTACCGAAGCGGCTCTCCTTGCCCTCCATCGGCGCCGATTGCTGCACCTGAGGGTTCTCAAGCGCGGGGTTGGGCTGATATTCGGACCACAGCGCGGTGCTGCCACCGATCAGGAACAGCGCCAACATGCAGGCAAGGATTGCCCGGCTCTGGCGCAGGTCCTTGACGTAGTGGCCGAAGGTGAACACCAGTGCGACCGGGATAAGGATGATCGAGGCCACCTCGAACAGGTTGCTCCAGGCCGTTGGGTTCTCGAACGGGTGCGCCGAGTTGACGCCGAAGAAGCCGCCGCCGTTGGTGCCCAACTGCTTGATGGCGATCTGGCTGGCGGCAGGGCCCAGTGGGATGGTCTGCTCGCTGCCTTGCAGGGTCAGCGCGTGGGCATAGTCGGCGAACGTCTGCGGTACGCCCTGCCAGACCAGCAGCAGCGCCAGCACGAAGCACAGCGGCAGCAGGCCGTAGAGGGTAGCGCGGGTCATGTCGACCCAGAAGTTACCGAGGGTGGTGGACGAGCGCCGGGCGATGCCACGGCACAGCGCGACCAGCACGGCAAGACCGGTGGCGGCACTGACGAAGTTCTGCACGGTCAGGCCCAGCATCTGACTCAGGTAGCTGACCGAGGCTTCGCCGCTGTAGGCCTGCCAGTTGGTGTTGGTGACGAAGCTCACCGCCGTGTTGAACGCCAGCGACCATTCCTGGCCGGGTAGCTGTTGCGGATTCAGTGGCAGGTAACCCTGCAACAGCAGCACCGCGAACAGCAGGAGGAAGCCGGCCAGGTTGAATGCCAGCAGCGCCAAGGTGTACTGCTTCCAGTTCTGCTCCTGCTCCGGGCGCACCCCCGCCAGGCGATAGCAGCCCTGCTCCACTGGCGCGAGAACGGGTGACAGCCAGGTACGCTGGCCTTCCATGACCTTGTAGTAGAACCTTCCAAGCCATGGTGCTGGCAGCAGCACAATGGCGAAGAACGCCAGCAACAACGCGAAATCATAACTGTGCATGGCCGCTCCCTAGCTGCGATCGGCGCGCAACAGCGCCACCAGCAGGTAAACCGCCAACGCCACTGCCAACAGCAGTGACACCCCGTCGAGCATATTCATGAGCGATCTCCCCGAATTGCGGCGTTGGCCGCTTTGGGGAAATTGTCCGAGGGAGGGGCGTAAAGGGGCGAGATCGGGGGGTGGCTCAAGCCATAAAGAATGCGTAAAGACCAGCAGTTTGCTGTTAGCGGCTGCTGAGCCTGGAGCGGGCTTATCCCGCGATGGCGTCAGCTCAGGCGATGATATTGAGCCTGCTGACGCCATCGCGGGCAAGCCCGCTCCTACAGGGGTTGTGGAGGTCGGATCAGCGCTGTGGCGTGTGCTGCCCGGCGCTACGGCTCCAGTCCAGCAGCAGGCTGTAGGCCACTGCGAGCAAGGTCGGCCCGATGAACAGGCCAATGAAGCCAAACGCGATCAATCCGCCAAATACCCCAAGCAGCACGATCACCAACGGCAGGTTGCCGCCGCGGCTGATCAGGTAGGGCTTGAGCACGTTATCCACGCCGCTGATGACGAAGGTACCCCAGATACCGAGGAACACCGCCATCCCATACTCCCCCTGCCACACCAGCCAGGCCGTCGCGGGGATCCAGGCCAACGGTGGCCCCATGGGGATCAGGCTGAGCATGAAGGTGACCAGGCCAAGCACGATAGCGCCAGGGACCCCGGCGATCAGGAATCCGATCATCGCCAGCAGCCCTTGCGCCGCCGCGGTACCAATCACGCCATTGACCACCCGCTGCACGGTGCCGGCCACCAGGTCGATGTAGTACTCGGCACGCTCGCCAATCAACCGCTGCAACAAGCGCAAGACGAACGCCGCCAGGCGTGGCCCGTCACGGTAGAAGAAGAACACGAACACCAGGCTCAAGGTCAGCTCGAGCACGCCGCTGCCGATCTGTGCACTGCGCGCCAGTAGCCAGTTGCCCACCTGGCCCAGATACGGTTTGATCGATGCAATCAGCGCAGCGCCTTGCTGGTCGACAGAGTCCCACATCGCCACCAGCCGTTCACCGACAAAGGGAATACCCCCCAGCCAACTCGGTGCGTCGGGCAAGCCATCGACCTGGACATCGCGCACGAAGGCCGTGGCATCACGGATATGGTCGGCCAGGTTGAACCCCAGCCACACCAGCGGCAGCGCCACCAGCAAGATCCACACTGTGGTCAGCACGCTGGCGGCGAGGGTCTCGCGCCCGCCGAGCAGGCGCGTGAGCAGGCGCATCAATGGCCAGCTGGCGAACGCCAGGATAGCGCCCCACAGCAGCGCGGAAATAAACGGCGCCATCACCCACAAGCCGGCACCGAGCAGCGCCAGCAGGAGGATCTGGACCAGCAGGCGATCATTGTTGGCCATGGTGACTCACTTTCAGCGGATCAATTCCAGGTGCAAGCCTTCTGTCGGTGCCGTGCCCACTTCCAGGCGCGCGCTACGCACACCGGCCTTGGCCAGTTGTTCGCGCCAGGCTTCGGCTTGCTCGCCGCTCAAGCTCACTCGCAGGGTGCTGTCGAGGTTGAGGCTGCGGCTCAGCAGGGTCACCCAGGCATCCTTGGGCTCAGCAAGATCAGGGTAGTCGAGCTTGCCGGTGTCGCGCAGCTCGCGCATCACCGTAGCCGAGGTGGGCAGCAGTTCGCCCAGTGGTTGCTCGGCAACGAACTCTTCCACATGCAGGTAGGCGCGCTTGTTGCCAGCGGTGACGCTGTACAACGCTACCAGGGTGTTGGCCTCTTCTGCCGAGCGCCGCAGGAGGATGAACGCCTGTTGGTCGTCGCCGCCATTGAGCCGAGCGTTCTTGAACACTTCATTGGCCCACAGGCTGGCTTCGCCGCAGTCACGTTTTTCACACCAGAACAACGGGTAGCCGCCGTCGCGCTGCAGCGCTTCGCGGGCGCTGGTGAAGGCTTCGCGCGCGGTACGCTCGGTGGGCAACAGGTAAGTGACGGAATTGACCTGGCCACGGCTCTCGACCTTGCCTTCAACGCGCAGGCGGCCACTGATCTTGCGCAATGCGCCCATCGGATAGACGCGCTCCTGCTCGACCGCAGGGCGCTCATCGACAACTTTGCCGTCCAACGGGACCGGCAGCGTGCCGGCCCACACTATCGGGCTGGCCAGGCCCAGGCAGGCGGCGATGACGATTCGAATGCTCATCGGCCACCCATGCCGCACGCAGCGCCGGTGATCGATGGATGGATGTCTGGCATGTACATGGTTGTCTCCCTGTTCAACCCGCCAAGCCTCGACACTTGTCCGGTGCAAGTCAAGGAAACCCGAAAAAGCGATTGATACAGTCTGCGACAAGGGTCGCGCCGTGCTCGTCATTCAGGTGCAGGTGATGGCCGCCTGGCAGTGAAACCTGTTCAAAGGGTAGCTGCTCCAGCAACGCCGTGTGCCGGGCAAGCATGCCATCGGCGGCCACCACCAGGCAGGCATTGCACTTTACGCGTTTGACGAAGGCCATGGCCTGGGTTTCGCTCAGCCGCACGGGCGATGGCAGGGTCAGGCGGCTGTCGCTGCGCCAGCTGTAACCGCCGGGCACCGGCATCAGGCCGCGCTGGGCCAGCAGTTCGGCGGCTTCGCGACTGACGGCGACCATGCCTTTCATGCGCGCCTCGACGCCCTCCTCCAGATTGGCGTACACCGACTTGCGCTTGCCATCCAGGCGCAACTGGGCCTGCAGCGCCATGCCTAGCCGTTCGGCAGCGTCTTGCTCGACGCCGGTCGGCGGAATGACGCCGTCGATCATCAGCAAATGGCTGACCCGATCAGGCAAGGCGCCGGCCAGTTGCACGGAAATGATCGCCCCCAATGAGTGCCCAAGCAGGCCGAAGCGCTCCCAACCGAGCTGTTGGGCAACCCGCACTACGTCGTGGGCGTAATCGGCCAGCGCATAGCTGGCGCCGGCCGGGCGATGCTCCGAGTAGCCATGCCCGGCCAAATCCAGCGCGACGATGCGCAGCCCTTTGAGGCGGGGCGCCAGGCGGGCGAAGCTGTTGGCGTTGTCCAGCCAGCCATGCAGGGCGATCACCGGGATGCCGTCGGCGGGGCCGAACAGGTGCGCGGCCAGTTCGATATGGCCCAGGTTCAGGCGGATTTCCTCGACCTGCGCGCTCATGCCTGGCTCCAGCGATCGAACAGGCCCTTGATCAGGCTGGCGGTATCGTCGGGGCGCTCCAGCGGGAACATGTGCCCGCCCGGCACGCTGTGGTATTCCCCCTGGGGCATGCCGCGCACGGCCAGGGCATGGTGGCGGCGGATCACCCGGCTGCGCTCGCCGCGGACCATCGCCAGCGGCACCTGCAGCTGGCGCGCCGGAGCTGGGCTGAGGTGGGGAATGCTGCGGTAGATGCTGATCTCGGTGGCCGGATCGAAGCGCAGGCGCAGGCCGTCTTGCGCTGCTTGCAGGCCGTGTTCCAGATAAGCTTCCAGGCAATCCGGGTCGAAGTGGCGGAACAGGGTCTTGCCGGCAAAGTAGCCACGGGCGCTGTCGCGATCACTGAATGACTCGCGCCGGCCCAAGGTGCGCCCTGCCGGGGTGATGCGGTCGATGAAGCCAAAGCGCTTGGCCGCGCGGATTACCCATTGATCGGCGCGGGTCAGCACGGGCGAGTCGAGCATTACCACGCCGCGGTAGTACTGCGGGCAACGCAGCGCCGCATGCAAGTGCAGCACGCCGCCCAGCGAGTGGCCGACGCCCCAGACCGGCGCGTCCTGTTGGGCCAGGTGATGGAGTAGCTCATTGACCAGGTTCAGCCAGTTGTCATCGACCGGAAAGCGCGGATCGTGCGCATGCTGCTCCAGGTGCTGGACTTGGTAGTCCGGCGCCAGTGCGGCAAACAGCTTGCCGTAGGTGGCCGAGGGAAAGCCATTGGCATGGGCGAAGAAGATCTGCTGCGACATGGCCGGCTGCTCTGCTGGGGGAATGATGGCCCATTGTCGGCAAGCGCGGCGGTGGCGGCAACGTTTGGATAGGTCATCGCCAAGGGCGATCAGGTCATCGAAGTCAATCGAAACTGGCCATCGAGCGGCGCAGACAGGCGTGCATATACGCCAGCTGATACTCCAGCGCCTCACGCGCCAGGCCTTTATCGCGCTCACTGAGCTGGAGCCTGCGCAAGGCCAGGCAGCTGGTTTGCAGCAGGTGCGCCATGCGCATACTGGCCTGGCGCAGTTGTTCGAGTTCGTATTGGCCCTCGAACTTGCGCAGCAACAGGTTGAAGCTGGCATCTGCGCAGTCTTGCAACAAGCGGTGCTCGGCGAAATCCGGGACGCCCCGCTCATTGAGCTTATCCAGTGCCGCCTGCGGCTTTACCGACTGCACCAACTCCAGACGCCGACTGCTCATTCAATGCTCCCTGGCCCACTGCTCGCTTGATGTGCCGGCAACGCTAGCAATGCGCCCCACGCTAAAGCAACTGACAAAACTACCAGTTGCCAGGGATCAGCCTGGGTGGCTAAGGGCGCGCAGGGTCATCAAGCCTGCCAGCGGCCAATCGCCTTCCAGTTCGGCGAGGCTGGCGGTGCTCATTGGCGCGGCTTGTTGCCCATGGCCATGCTCGAGCATGCCGACCAGCGCCCCAACCAAAGGCTGGTGGCTGACCAACAAGACATGCTCCAGGCCCAACCGCTCGATCTCACCTATGACCTTTTGCACATCGCTTTCCGGGGTCAACCAGGGCACGGTGCGCACCGGCTCGGCGAAGCCCAGGGTGTCATGCACCAGTGCGGCGGTCTGCTGGGCGCGCACATAGGGGCTGGCGATGATCGCCTGCAGCGGCTGGCCGAGCAGCCGCGCAGCGCTGTGCAACACTTGCTCGCGGCCATGGGCGGTCAGGCGTCGCTCGGCATCGGTATTGGCGCGCGGCTCGGCCTCGCCATGGCGCAGCACCCACAGCTTCACAGCTTGGGCTCCTCGTCACGCACCGGATGGGGCGCCGGGGCGACGGCATGCGGCGCCTCGCCTTCCGGGGTACGCGGGGTTGGCCAGTCGGCGAACGGCCATGGCTTGTTATCGGTATGGAAGGTGCCGAAACGACCGATCTGCGCCAGGTACTGGCTGAGGCTGTCGCCAAAGTTCATCAGGCTGGCGCTGGGCGCGCCATAGATCAGCCGGTAGATCAGCTGGACCAGGACCAGGCCGCCGAGCAGCAACTCGGCCAACTGCCAGACCACCAGGAACACCACCATCCACAGCACCCGCAGGATGATCGACTCGCGTTGGGCGCGCTCGGGGGTATCGTTCATGTATTGCTCCTTGCTCTGGTCAGAGCCGCTGACGGCTCAGTTGAAACCGCTGGTGGAAATGAAGTCGACGTCGGTTTTCGGCTCGGCACGCATCAGGTGTTCGATGACCTGGTTGAGCGTGCGCCCCTCGAACAGGATCGCGTGCAAACCGGCCACCAGCGGCATGTACACCTGCGCCTCATGGGCCTTGGCCTTGAGTACCTTGAGGGTGTTGACCCCTTCGGCCACTTCGCCCAAGCGGCTGACGGCCTGTTCCAGCGACAGTCCTTGGCCCAAGGCATGGCCGACCTGGTAGTTGCGGCTCTTGGGCGAAGAGCAGGTGACGATCAGGTCGCCGACCCCGGCCAGACCAAGGAAGGTCATCGGGTTGGCCCCCAGGCTCACGGCAAAGCGGGTCATCTCGGCCAGGGCACGGGTAATCAGCATGCTCTTGGTGTTCTCGCCCATGCCCAGCGCCACAGCCATGCCGGCGATGATCGCGTAGACGTTCTTCAGCGCACCGCCCAGCTCGACGCCGAAGCGGTCGGCGCTGGCGTAGACACGGAAGGTGCGGCCATGCAGCACCTCCTGTACGCGCTGGCACAGCGCTTCGTCTTCACTGGCGACCACGGTGGCGGTCAGCGCGTGCTCGGCGATCTCGCGGGCCAGGTTCGGCCCGGACAGCACGCCAATGCGCGCCTGGGGGGCGATCTCTTCGAGGATCTGGCTCATCAGCTTGAAGCTCTGCGCCTCGATGCCTTTGGTCAGGCTGACCAGGCATTTGCCCCGCAGCAGCTCGGCATGCGGCGCCAGCACGCTGCGCAGCGCGCTGGATGGCAGGGCGACGAAGATTAGCTCGGCGGCTTGCAGGGTAGCCAGCAAGTCGTTGACTGGCTCGACGCCGTCCTGCAGGCGAATGCCTTTGAGGTAGCGCGGGTTCTCGCGATTGACGCGCATGGCCTGGGCCTGGTCCGGATCGCGCATCCATTGGCGTACCGGGTTGCCGTTTTCCGCCAGCAGGTTCGCCACGGCGGTGCCGAAGCTGCCGCCTCCCAGCACCGCAACAGGTTGCTGTTCAGTCATATCCAATCCGTTAAAGCCATAAGTTAAGTGGCAACCGCTGCATTATACGGCCCGTGTGCGTCAGAACCAGTGGCAGACGCGTGCGAGCTGCGAAGTCGCAGGCAGCCTGCACGCGTGAAGAAGCCAACACAGTACTCAGCCTTGACCTGAGCCGCTGGAAAAACCCGCAAGGTCAGTTAACATGCCTGTTTCAACACTGATACAAGGCCGTACCGTGTTTCCTGGCCCGCCACCGGTTCCTCGCCTGCTATTGCTGACTGCCCTGCTCGGCGGCCCTGCTGTGGCCGACGATCTGTTCATCGACAACCAGGACCTGCCGCAAGTTCTGACCGCCACCCGCCTGAAACAATCCCCAGCCGCGGTGCCGGGCAGCATGACCGTGCTCGACAGCGACCTGATCCGCGCCAGCGGCGCCCGGGATATTCCCGAGCTCCTGCGCCTGGTGCCAGGGATGATGATCGGCTATGGCGCCGGCAACCAGCCGACGGTCAACTACCACGGCAGTAACGTCAGCGAAGCCCGGCGCATGCAGGTGTTGATCGATGGCCGCTCGGTGTACCGCGCAGGCCTGGCCACGGTGGACTGGAGCGATATCCCGGTAGCCCTTGAGGATATCGAGCGGATCGAGGTGTTTCGCGGCCCCAACACCGTCAGCTACGGCGCCAACGCGCTGATGGCGGTGGTCAATATCCTCACCCGCAACCCCGCCGACAGCCATGGCACCCGGCTGAAAGTGACCCGCGGCGAGGACGGCATCAGTGATTTCTATGCCAGCCAAGGGCTTGGCTGGGACGGTGGGGATCTGCGCTTGTCGCTGTCTGGCCAGCAGGACGATGGGTTCGACCAGGACCAGTACGGCCGTGACTACCGCGACAGTCGCCGGTTGAACCGGATCAACCTTAATGTCAGCCACATGCTTGCGCCTAACCAGACCCTGGAGTGGCAGCTGGCGGCCAAAGAGGGTAGCAACCAGCGGCCATATACCTACCGACCGGTGTTTCCCTTCGTGACCCTGAGCGGCGACAGCGCCGACGTGAACGCCAAGGACTATGCCGGTTCGCTGCGCTGGAGCATCGATATCAACCCCGAACACAGCCTGTACGTGCAGGGTTCGGCGCAGCACTTCGACCGCCAGCAGGTGTGGCGGGCCTGTGATGCGGCACTCTCGTTCAGCCAGGAACTGACTCGTCTGTGGCAACTGGACTCGAACTACGCCGAGCAGGTGGCACGCAACATCACCAATCCCCCGGGCAACAGCAACCCCGCCTTACAGGCGTTGCGGGACCAGGTGAAACAGCAGTGGGACAGCCAGGGTGGCAGCCAGGTGGTGTGTGGCGATGTCGACCAGAGCACTCGGGAAACCCGCTATGACCTGGAGATCCAAGACACCCTGAGCCTGACCGACAACCTGCGCCTGCTCAGTGGTGCCAATTTCCGCTATGACAAAGCCGACTCGCAGACCTACTTCAATGGCACACTGGACGATCAGACCTGGCGCCTGTTCGGCCAACTGGAGTGGCGCGCGGACGAACACTGGATCCTGCAAGGCGGGGCGATGTTCGAAGACAGTCGCCTGTCCGGCAGCTCGCTGACGCCACGGGTCGCGGTCAATTACCTGATCACCCCGCGTCATGGCTTGCGGGCCGTCTACTCTGAGGCGGTGCGCTCGCCAGACATGTTCGAGAACAACGTCAACTGGAGCTACACGGTCAACAACCTGACGCCCTATCAACCCTGGATGGGCAATGGTGAGTACTTCGTCAAGACCCGCGGCCCGGGCGATCTGGACCAGGAGCGGATGCGCTCGCGCGAGCTGGGTTACAACGGTAACTTCAGCGATATCGACCTGAGCATGGATGTGAAGCTGTTCTACGACGAGATCACCGGAATGATCAGTGAACCGCTGCGCAACAACCAGTACATTGCCAGCAATGCCAACAAGGCCAGTTTTCGTGGCACCGAGGCGCAGGTCGACTGGCGCCCGAGCCGGCGCGATCGCCTACGGCTGAGCTACGCCTACGTCGACGCCTGGGCCAGCAACCGCAACGACAGCCAGAACAGCGCACGCAACAGCGGCTCGGCTGGCTGGATGCGTGACTGGGGCGCGGGTTGGTCCAGCGCGCTGTTCTACTATGGCGATGCCAACCTCAACGACTATCGCTTCGAGCGCATCGACCTGCGCGTGGCCAAGCGCCTGCGCATTCAGGGCACCACCCTGGAGCTTGCCGCACTCTGGCAGCAGCGTCTGGACGACGAGCCGATCACCCTGCCCCAGAACCGTTACGACAGCCGTCACCGCCTGAGCGTCAGCGCGGAGCTGGAGTTCTGATGCTGCGTCTGCTGCGCCTGCTGCTGCTCTGCCTATGGCCACTGGGGACGCTGTCCGCCAGCGAAATCTTGTTGGTCGGGGGTGACGACCAGCCTGGCATCCGCAGCTTCGTCGAGGCCATGCAAAGCCGTCGCAGCCATGATCAGGTGCGCTTTCAGAGCGTGGCCGAGCTGCCCCGCCCCAGCCAGCTGAAAAGCGATATTCGCCTGATCCTGCTCGACAACGCCGCGCTGGAATGGCGCCTGGGCGAAACCGCCGGGCCACCTGCTTTGGCCATGCGGGTCAGCCGGGTGCAAGTTGAACAGCGCCTGGGAAAGTCGCGTCCGGCCTATTTGTGCCTGCTCTGGAGTGACCCGCCGCTGGCCCGGCAACTGCGCCTGACACGCTTGCTGCTGCCCCAGGCCCGCCGAATTGGCGTGCTGTACGGTGAGCAAAGCCGCTTTCTGCTCGACGAACTGCGCCAGGCCGCCCGGCCCCTGGGCCTGGAGATAGTCGCCCAGGACTGGCCCGACCTGCGTGACAGCCGCCCGCTGCAGCACCTGTTGGGCAACAGCGACGTGCTGCTGGGGATCGATGACCCCGACCTGTACAACTCCAAGACCGCCAAGAACGTCCTGCTCAGCAGCTATGGCCGGCAGCTGGCACTGATCGGCCCCAACGTCGGCTTCGTCCGCGCTGGCGCCCTGGCCAGCACCTACAGCGACCAGGACGACTGGCTGGCGGTGCTCGACCGGCTGCTCGACCAGCCCCCGGCGCGCTGGCCGCGTAGCCTGTATCCCTCGCACTTTGGCGTCAGTGGCAACCAACAGGTCGCCCGAGCCCTGGGCCTGGAGCCGATTGATCCGAAGGCCGCCGCCCTGGCCCTGGCCGAAGGAGAACCCACCCCATGAGAAAGCGCCTGAGCTGGGACATCCATACCCGCACGCAAATCATCAGCCTCGGCCCGGCCTTGTTGCTGACGCTGTTGCTGATCAGCTTCTTTACCTTCGTGCGTATCCAGGACTTGCGCCAGGAGCTCAACCACACCGGCCAACTGATCGCCAACCAGCTGGCGCCGGCCTCGGAGTACGGGGTGATCTCCGGCAACAACGAGGTGCTGGAAAGCCTGATGCGCGCGACCTTGAGCATTCCGCACGTGCGTTTTCTGGAAGTGCAGGACAGCCGCAACCATATCCTGGTGTACGTCGAGCAAGCCGATGAAAGCGCCAACCGCGCGCAGCGCGTGGAAGTGTTCCAGGCGCCGATCCGCCTCCAGCAGATCCGCCTGGACAACGACTTCCTGCAGCAAGGCAAGACGCCGATGCCGCGCATTGGCGATGACTACCTGGGCCGGGTAATCGTCGGCATGTCGGACGACGCCTTCAGCCAGCGCCAGCAAGAAATCGTCATCAAGGCCGGGATCCTGGCCCTGTTCGCCCTGCTGTTCACCTTCCTCCTCGCGCGCCGCTTGGCCATGAGCCTGGCCAAGCCCATCAGCGACATGGGCCACGCGGTCAAGGCGATCCAGCAGGGCGAGTTCAATGCCCCGGTGCCGGTGGTCGACGACAGCGAGCTGGGCCATCTGGCGCGTCACATCAACAACCTGGCCAGTGCCCTGGAGCAGGCCAGCCAAGAACAGAAGCAGGCGATCGCGCAGTTGATCCAGGCCCGCGAAGAGGCCGAACAGGCCAACCGCGCCAAGTCGGACTTCCTGGCCATGATGAGCCATGAACTGCGCACGCCGATGAACGGTGTATTGGGCATGCTGCAATTGCTCGAAACCACCCAGCTGACCCACGAGCAGGCTGACTACACGGCAGTGGCCAGCGAATCGACCGGGCACCTGCTCAAGGTGATCAATGACATCCTCGACTTCTCGCGGATCGAGCGCACCAGCCTTGAGCTGGAGCATATCGATTTCAACCTGGGCGAGCTGATCAGCAGCAGCGTGCAGTCGTTCCAGCACAGCGCCCAGCAGCGCGGCCTGGACCTGCAGTTGAAACTGCCGACAGGCCTGGACCGGCTGGAAGTTGTCGGCGATCCGACGCGCATCCGCCAGATTCTCCTGAACCTGATCGGCAACGCCTTGAAGTTCACCGAGCGCGGCCAGGTCGAAGTCGAGCCGCGCTGGCAGGTGCTCGACCGCCAGTTGATCTGGTTCAGCTGCGCGGTACGCGACACCGGCATCGGTATCGACAGCGATCGCCTGGAAATGATGTTCGTCGCCTTCCAGCAGGCCGACAGTTCGATCTCCCGGCGCTACGGCGGTACTGGCCTGGGCCTGGCGATCGCGCGCACCCTGGCCGAGCGCATGGGCGGCCAGTTGCGCGCCGAGAGCCGCGAGGGCCTGGGCTCGACCTTTACCCTGGAAATGCCTCTGGCCGTGGCCAGCAAGCCCGCCGCCCTGCTCCCAGGCAGCGCGGCGCAGGGCCAGCCAGGCGAGGCTGGCGGGCGGATCCTGTTGGTCGAGGACAATCCGGTCAACCAAAGCGTGATCGAGGCGATGCTGCGCAGCCTCGGCTTTGAGGTCAGCGTGGCCATGGACGGCGCGCAGGCGGTCGAGCAGGTCGACCAGCAGCGCTTCGCTGCGGTACTGATGGATTGCCGCCTGCCGCTGATGGACGGCTATGAAGCGACCCGGCGCATTCGTCAGCTACGCCAAGGCGCCGGGCTACCGATCATCGCCTTGACCGCCAGCGCCTTGCAGGGCGATCGCGAGCGTTGCCTGGCGGCTGGCATGGACGATTACCTGAGCAAACCCTTCAAACGCACGGAACTGCAGCGAATCCTGCAGCGTTGGTTACCCGGACAGACAGCCGCGACTGGCGATAAATGCTAAAGTGCGGCAGTCTTAGACTAGACAGGACCGCCGCTGGGCCTGAAAATACTGGTTTCAGTGAACACCTGTACTTCATTTGCCAGGTGCGCTGTGACTTTCACCACAACGCAATAGTCTACCTGTAGGCTGCCGCCTTGAGCTCATAGTGCTCTGGG
Organism: Pseudomonas sp. xss_2; assembly: GCF_043104195.1. Classification (NCBI taxonomy): domain Bacteria; kingdom Pseudomonadati; phylum Pseudomonadota; class Gammaproteobacteria; order Pseudomonadales; family Pseudomonadaceae; genus Pseudomonas; species Pseudomonas sp. xss_2. The sequence goes on along the minus strand of NZ_JBICKL010000057.1, from coordinate 111,401 downwards.
ATGGCCGGGAAGATTCATCCCCTGCCGCATGGGGATTATTGAGGAGCTCGCATGACCAAACAAAACGCCTTTACTCGGGAAGACCTGCTGCGCTGCAGTCGCGGTGAGCTGTTCGGCCCAGGTAACGCGCAACTGCCCGCCCCGAACATGTTGATGGTCGATCGCATCACGCATATCAGCGAGGAAGGCGGAAAGTTCGGCAAAGGTGAATTGGTCGCCGAGCTGGATATCACTCCGGACCTGTGGTTCTTCGCCTGCCACTTCGAAGGTGATCCGGTGATGCCGGGCTGCCTGGGCCTCGATGCCATGTGGCAGTTGGTCGGTTTCTTCCTCGGCTGGCAGGGTCTGCCGGGCCGCGGTCGCGCCCTGGGTTCGGGCGAAGTGAAATTCTTCGGTCAGGTGCTGCCTACCGCCAAGAAAGTCACCTACAACATTCATATCAAGCGCGTCCTGAAGGGCAAGCTGAACATGGCCATCGCCGATGGCTCGGTCAGCGTCGACGGCCGCGAGATCTACACCGCCGAAGCCCTGCGGGTCGGCGTGTTCACCTCCACTGACAATTTCTAAGGGTTATTCGCATGCGCCGCGTCGTTATCACTGGTCTGGGCATCGTATCGTGCCTGGGCAATGACAAAGAGACCGTCACCGAAAACCTGCGCAAGAGCCGTCCGGGCATTCGCTACAACCCGGAATATAAGGAAATGGGGCTGCGTAGCCAGGTTTCCGGTTCCATCGACCTCAACCTCGAAGAACTGATCGACCGCAAGGTGTTCCGCTTCGTCGGCCACGCGGCTGCCTACGCCTACCTGGCGATGCAGGACGCGATCAAGGACTCGGGCCTGACCGAAGAGCAGGTTTCCAACCCACGCACCGGCCTGGTAGCAGGCTCCGGCGGCGCATCGACCCTGAACCAGATGGAAGCGCTGGATACCCTGCGCGAAAAGGGCGTCAAGCGCGTCGGTCCATACCGTGTCACCCGGACCATGGGCAGCACTGTATCGGCGTGCCTGGCAACGCCGTTCAAGATCAAGGGTATCAACTACTCGATCTCCTCGGCTTGCGCCACCAGCGCCCACTGCATCGGTACCGCACTGGAGCAGATCCAGTGGGGCAAGCAGGACATCGTCTTCGCCGGCGGCGGTGAAGAAGAGCACTGGAGCCAGTCGTTCCTGTTCGACGCCATGGGCGCGCTGTCCACCAAGCGCAACGACACCCCTGAGCTGGCCTCGCGCGCCTACGACGCTGACCGTGACGGTTTCGTCATCGCCGGCGGCGGCGGCATGGTGGTAGTCGAAGAGCTGGAACACGCCCTGGCCCGTGGCGCCAAGATCTACGCCGAAATCGTCGGCTACGGCGCGACCTCCGATGGCTATGACATGGTCGCACCGAGCGGTGAAGGCGCCATCCGCTGCATGCAACAGGCACTGTCCACCGTCGACACACCGATCGACTACCTGAACACCCACGGCACCTCGACTCCGGTCGGTGACGTCGCGGAAATGAAAGGTGTGCGTGAAGTGTTCGGCGACAAAGCGCCGAAGATCAGCTCGACCAAGAGCCTGTCCGGTCACTCGCTGGGCGCCGCTGGCGTGCACGAGGCGATCTACTGCCTGCTGATGATGGAAAACAACTTCATCGCCGGCTCCGCCAACATCGATGAGCTGGACCCAGAGGTCGCTGACCTGCCGATCCAGCGCGAAACCATCGAGAACGCCAAGATCGATACGGTCATGAGCAACAGCTTCGGCTTCGGTGGCACCAATGCCACCCTGGTACTGAAGCGTTGGGAAGGCAAGTAAGACCTTAGCGCTCTAGCGAAAACGCCCCGACTGGTTCGGGGCGTTTTTGTTTGTGGCGTTGTTGGGCTGTGCCGACGCTATCGCGGGGCAAGCCCGCTCCCACGTGGAAGTACGCGCATTGCGTAGATGTACGCGCATGGCGTGGAAGTACGCGCATGGCGTGAAAGTACGCGCATGGCGTGGATCTCCTCGCATTACGTGGCTGTACGCGCATGGCGTGGATCCAGGCGCATTGCGTGGATGTACGCGCATTACGTGGGAGCGGGCTTGCCCCGCGATAGGGCCGGTACAGCCAGCTCAATACCCCTTGGGCAACACCGCCAGAAAATTCTCCCTCGCCACCTTCTGCGCGACCTGCTCTGGCAATGCATCCAGGAACGGATCAAAGCCATGCAACTGCTCGCCCAAGCTGCCAAACCGCCCCACTACATCCGAGCCGAGCATGAACCGATCAGGATAGCGCTCGACCAACGCCAACCACGCCTGGCGCGGCCTGCCCTGCTCATCAAGCAAGTACGGCTCAAGCACGCTCCACGACAGATCAATGTACAAGTTGGGGTAATCCTTGAGCATTCGGGTCAGCACTGGCAAGAGAAAGTCCATCTGCGTCTGGTGCCGATGAATCTCCATGCTGGTACCCGCATGCGCCCAGATGAAGCGGGTGTGCGGATGATTGCGCAGCGGCTCCTCGATCTCGGCCAAGTACAGCGGGTTGCGCTCGCGCTTGGAGGTGATGTTGGAGTGAATCAGTACGGGTAGATCGCGCTCAGCCGCCAGGTGATAGATTCGCGTCATCGCCTCGTTGTTGGCCCTGGGCGTGTCGCCGCTGGTCAGCGCAGTAAGGTCATCGTGGCGGGTGAACACCTCGCCAATGCCTTGCCACAGCCCCGGATACAGCTCAAGCATGCGCTCGATATGGCTGACGGCATTCTTGTCCACCGGATTGAAGCCGGTCAGAAACGGATGGAAGCGCTTGCGCTGCTGCGGTGTTAACTTTTCAAGAGCAGCCGCCACATAGATATCAGTGGCGCTGTACCAATACGCATCGGCGTCGTCACCCGCGTAATAGCGTGGGCGCTTGGGTTCGTCTTCATGCCATTTCTTGGCCACCGAAACGCCGGAAATCATCGACTGGTCGATCCCTGCCTGGTCCATCGCCTTGAGCAAGGCCGGCATGCCTTCGGTTTCCTGGAAGAAGTCGACGTAGTGCAGGTGGGCATCGCTGTAGCGGTACTCACGGGCCTGGGCCACCTGGCACAGCAGGCCCGAAACCAGCACGGCAGCCAGTGTTCTGGCGATCATGGCAGCATCCTTATCCTGATTCGAACAGAGTAGACCCGCGCGCGCTCGCCGCGGTTCAGCAATCGACCACAACCCGTTATGCTGGTGGGCACTTACCGCGCCGCCTGGAGCCGAACATGAGCAGCCCGTTGATCATCCGTCCGCGCGCCGAATCGGTCGAGGGCCAGCCGATCCTGCGCCCACTGCCTTCGGCGCAGTGCCGCAGCGTCGGCCCGTTCGTCTTCTTCGACCATATGCTGGAGACCGACTATGCGCCTGGCAGCGGCATGGATATCCGCCAGCATCCGCATATTGGCCTGTCGACCCTGACCTACTTGTTCGAGGGCGAAATCCTGCACAAGGACAGCCTGGGTTCGGATCAGCGGGTTTTGCCTGGCGATGTCAGCTGGATGACGGCCGGGCGCGGCGTCGCCCATGTCGAGCGCACGCCTGCAGAGGGTTTTGCCAACGGCTCGCGCCTGCATGGGCTGCAGGTATGGCTGGCCTCGCCACGTGAGCATGAGCAGGGCCTGGCGAGCTACAGTCATCACCCCGCAGCTAGCCTGCCGGTCAGTGAAGCGCTGGGCGTGCGCATCTGCTTGATTGCCGGCAACGGCTTTTGCCTGGAGTCGCCGGTGCCCGTGCTCTCCCCTACCCTGTACGCCCATGTGCGCATGCAACCGGCGACAACCCTGCTGGTGCCGAGCGAGCATGCCCAGCGGGCGCTGTACCTGCTCGATGGCGAGTTGCAGCTCAATGGGCAGGAGGTCGAGCCGTGCAGCCTGCTGGTGTTGCCGGAGGGTGAAGAGGTGACGCTGTATGCCGAGAGCGAATGCCAGTTGGTACTGATCGGTGGCGCGCCGCTGGATGGGCCACGGCGGATGAACTGGAATTTTGTCGCGAGTGATCCGGCGCTGATCGAACAGGCCCGGGTGCGCTGGGCTGCCGGGGATTGGCCGGTGGTGCCTGGGGAAATCGAACGGATCGAGTTACCGCGCTAGTTGGGGCCGCTGCGCGGCCCCGGCACACTCAACCTTTGAACACTTCCGCCAGCAGGTTGTGCATCGCCTTGAACGCCCGCTCCGAGGTCTTGCGGTCGTACTGCATCTTGCCCGGCACATTGGCATTCGGATCAGTGAACGAATGCACCGCACCGCCATAGCTGAGCAACTGCCAATCGACCTTGGCGGCATTCATTTCTTCCTCGAACGCCGGCAACTGCTCACGCGGCACCAAGGGGTCCGAGGCACCATGCAGCACCAGCACCGAGCCCTTGATGCGCTTGGCGTCTTCTGGGTTCGGCGTATCCAGGGTGCCATGGAACGACACGGCAGCCTTAAGATCAGCCCCGGTACGCGCCAACTCCAGCGCACAGCAACCGCCAAAGCAGAAACCGAAGGTCGCCACCTTACCCGGCTCCAGCAGCGCCTTGGACTGCCCCAGCAGTTGATCCAACGCCTCTTTCATGCGCTTGCGCAACTCACCGCGATCATTCTTCAGCGGCATCATCGCGTTGCCTGCCTCATCGGCATTGGCCGGGCGCACCGACTGGCCATACAGGTCAGCGATCAATACCACATAACCCTTTTCGGCAACTTCCTTGGCAATGCGCTCGGCACCTTCACCGATACCCATCCAGTTCGGCGCCATCACCAGGCCGGGTCGCCCCAGCGCACCGGGCTCATACACCAAGCGGCTTTCATAGGTCTTGCCGGACAGGTGATAGACCAGCGATTCGACGATTACCTTGCTCATCAAACTCCTCCTTGCACCATGAAAAAAGCCCGCCGAAGCGGGCTTTCCTAGCAACTAACTCAAGCAGACAGCTCAACCAGCAGCTTGTTCAAGCGACGAACGTAGGCCGCTGGGTCCTTCAGGCTGTCGCCAGCCGCCAGCGCGGCTTGATCGAACAGGATGTGCGAAAGTTCCGCGAAGCGGTCTTCGCTCTGCTCGTTGTCGAGCTTGTCGATCAGCGGGTGAGCCGGGTTGAATTCGAAGATCGGCTTGGAATCCGGCACCTTCTGCCCGCTGGCTTCGAGGATCTGGCGCATCTGCAGACCCAGGTCCTGCTCGCCAATGGCGAGGATCGCCGGCGAATCGGTCAGGCGATGCGAAACACGCACTTCGGCGACGCTGTCACCCAGGGCAGCCTTCAGACGCTCGACCAAGCCTTCCTTGTCCTTGGCGACTTCTTCCTGGGCCTTCTTGTCTTCTTCCGAATCCAGCTGGCCCAGGTCCAGGTCACCGCGGGCGACGTCGACGAAGTTCTTGCCGTCGAAGTCGCTCAGGTAGCTCATCAGCCACTCATCGATACGATCGGTCAGCAGCAGCACTTCGATGCCTTTCTTGCGGAAGACTTCCAGATGCGGGCTGTTCTTGACCTGCGCGTAGGTTTCGCCGGTGAGGTAGTAGATCTTGTCCTGACCTTCCTTGGCACGCGCCAGGTAGTCGGCCAGCGACACGCTTTGCTCGCCGCTGTCGTCATGGGTCGAAGCGAAACGCAGCAGACCGGCGATCTTCTCTTTGTTGGCGAAGTCTTCAGCCGGGCCTTCTTTGAGCACCTGGCCGAAGTTCTTCCAGAAGCCCTTGTACTGCTCAGGCTCGTTCTTGGCCAGTTTCTCCAGCATGTCCAGCACGCGCTTGGTCAGGGCCGTTTTCATCGAGTCGATGATCGGGTCCTTCTGCAGGATTTCACGCGAGACGTTCAGCGACAGGTCGTTGGAGTCGACCACACCCTTGATGAAGCGCAGGTACAGCGGCAGGAACGACTCGGCCTGGTCCATGATGAACACGCGCTGCACGTACAGCTTCAGGCCGCGTGGCGCTTCGCGCTGGTACAGGTCGAACGGCGCGCGGGCCGGGACGTACAGCAGCGAGTTGTATTCGAGCTTGCCTTCGACCTTGTTGTGGCTCCAGGCCAGCGGGTTCTCGAAGTCATGGCCGATGTGCTTGTAGAACTCCTGGTACTCCTCGTCCTTGACCTCGGTCCGCGGACGGGTCCACAGGGCGCTGGCGCGGTTGACGGTTTCCCACTCTTGCGCAGGTTGCTCTTCGCCTTCAGCGGCGGCGGCTTGCTCTTTGGGCAGCTCGATCGGCAGGGCAATGTGGTCGGAGTACTTCTTGACCACGTTGCGCAGACGCCAGCCATCGGCGAACTCTTCTTCACCCTTTTTCAGGTGCAGGACGATACGGGTGCCACGCTGTGGCTTGTCGATGGTGGCGACTTCGAACTCACCCTCGCCCTTGGACGACCAGTGCACGCCCTCGGCAGCTGGCAGGCCGGCGCGGCGGCTGTAGACGTCGACTTTGTCGGCGACGATGAACGCCGAATAGAAACCCACGCCGAATTGACCAATCAGGTGCGAATCTTTTTTCTGATCGCCACTGAGGTTCTTCATGAAGTCGGCAGTGCCGGACTTGGCGATGGTACCCAGGTGGGCGATGACGTCTTCACGGCTCATGCCGATACCGTTGTCCTCAAGGGTCACGGTGTTGGCGTCTTTATCGAAGCTGACGCGGATCTTCAGGTCGGCGTCGCCTTCGAGCAGCTCAGGCTTGGCCAAGGCCTCGAAACGCAGCTTGTCAGCGGCGTCGGAGGCGTTGGAAATCAGCTCGCGCAGGAAGATTTCCTTGTTCGAGTACAGCGAGTGGATCATGAGGTGCAGCAGTTGCTTTACCTCGGTCTGGAAGCCCAGGGTTTCTTTTTGTATCTCCACACTCATGGTCTTCAAAACTCCGATCTGATGGCAGTTGTCGCCCAGCGGCCCGATTGGCCTGCTTTTACGGCGGGATGACAAGCAGATGGGGGCTGGCCTGACTATTTCAAGGGCTTTTCTGGTTCGATCTTGAAATGCGCACGGGCGGTGGCGATCGGCGTGTCCCGATCCGCCTGCCAGGCGGTGATGGCGACGTTGGTCACCCGCCTGCCCTGGCGCCACAGCTGGCAGTGGGCAAAGGTGTCGCGCAGGTGGCCGGCGCGCAGGTAATCGATGGAAAAATCGATGATCTTGGGAATGCTCACGCTTTCGCTGTAGATCAGCAGGTACAGCGCGGCGCTGAGCTCCATGAAGCCTGCGATCACCCCGCCATGAATCGCCGGCAACAGCGGATTGCCAACGTTGTCCGGGTTGGCCGGCAGGCGGAACAGCAGCTCGTCGCCGCGACGTTCGCACTCGATGCCAATCAGGCCTGCATAAGGGATCAATGCCAGCAGCGGCCGGTAGTCGCCCGCCGCGTGCGCTTCGTTAAGGCGCTGGCGAACATCGCGGGGGATCATACGCCCTGCTCCTTCTTCAAGCTGTTTCCAAAGCGGATGCCCCCTTTGACCTCCTGGCCCAGGCGCATGAAGGTGCCGACCACCTGGCAGATGGGTTGCTCGGGGTCATCCTGATAGGCCGTGCCGCGGGTGAAGATCACATCACGGGTCACCCGATAGCAGTATGCGTGACCGTGGATAGCCTTGCCGGGCTCGGCCGGGTGCATGTAATCGATGCGCAAATCCAGGGTCGGGCACACCTCGAACTGCTCCAGCGCGCAGAGCGTGGCCATGCCGCAGGTGGTGTCCATCAGCGTGGTCAGCGCACCGCCATGCACGGCGCCGGTCTGGGGGTTGCCGACAATCATTGGCGACCAGGGCATTACCAGGGTCATGCCACTGGCGTCAGCGTGATGCACGCGCATCTGCAAAACCTGACAATGTTTCAATGCTGAGAGAAAGCGCTCAGCCATGGCTATCAAGGGCGTGTCGCTCATCGGGCGATTTCCTTGTACTGATTCGTCAGCGGCACAAAATCAGTGAAAAGTCTATGTAGAACGGGGCGTTATATATCTGTAATCTTCGCGGAACTTATTCCACTTACTTGAGCTCGAAGGAACAAGTAAGTTATTCCACCAAGGAGAGACACCCCCATGCGTAAACCTTTTGCTTTTGCTCTGATGCTGGCCGCTGCCATGGGTCTGGCCGCTTGCGACAAGGCAAGTGAAGACAAAGCCCAGGACGCACAGCAACACGCTGAGCAAGCCCAGGAAAAAGCGGGCGAAGCTCAGGATAAAATGAACGAGGCTGCCAAGGAAAACGCCGAAGCCGCCAAAGATCAGGCCGAAGCGCAGCAAAAAGCTGCTGAAGAAGCCGCTGAAGAAACCGCACCTGCTACCCCGGCTCCAACCGAGCCAGCTAAGCAGTAATCGGTTTAAACAAAAAAACCCGACACTGTCGGGTTTTTTTGTGCCTGGAGCTTAAGGATTAATCGTTTCAGTCGATGCAATGGAACTTTCTTTAGCCGCGTCGATCGGTGCACTTTCGGTCGGTGTGAACACCATCACTTCCAACACATCCGAATGGAACTCGCGGCGATAAAGAATCAGCACTACACCAATCGTAGTGCCCATGAATATCCAGGGGCTGATGAACCAGGTCAACATGGCCATGCCGAAGTAATAAGAGCGCAAGCCCAAGTTGAACTGGTTGGCCGCCAGCGACAACACCCGCGCCGCGCGCGAGGCAAACGCCTTGCGCTCCAGTTCATTGACCAGGCGTTCGCCGATCATCGGCGCCGAACCGACCAGCACGGCGGCAAAGTTGTATTGGCGCATGCACCAGCTGAAGGTGAAGAAGGCATAGACGAACACCGCCGCCAGGCTCAACAGCTTGATCTCCGAGACGCCCTGCGACGCCTCCTGCACCAAGGGCAGGTCGGCCAGCAGCGACAATGCTCGATCCGAGGCGCCAAGCACGGTGAGGATACCGGCCAGGATAATCAGGGTACTGGAGGCGAAGAACGAGGCGTTGCGCTCCAGGTTACCGATTACGCTGGCATCGGCGATGCGGTTGTCGCGCAGGAGCATGCGGCACATCCAGTCCTCGCGGTACAGGTGCAGGACACTGGCCAGGCAAGCGGTGTCGCGGCCCTTCCAGATGGCGTAGCGGGTGTAGCCACCCCAGCACAGGGCGAACCAGCAGACCGCCAACAGATTGCTCAAATTGCTTTGGATGAAGCTCATGCAGGGTTCTCGACCGTTCAGGTGCAAAGAAGGATATTGACCGGTTTTCGACGTTTGGATTCGGTAAAAGGCACGTACTTGAGAGAATAATCTGCTTTGCTCGTGCGGGCCTTATCGCGGGGCGAGCCCGCTCCCACGCACGACGTCTGCGCAGATGCCTGGGTGGGGACCGACCAGAAAAAAACCCCGCATCCTTACGGATACGGGGTTTTTGGTCTCAACCATTTGCTGGCGCCCTTCGGCTTGTGGCCGGCGCCTGCCTCCTGGTTTCAATCCATCAGGCCATGGCCTCGCGCGGCTTGCCGAGCATGCGGTCGCAGACCACGGCCCCAGCCAGGGTGATGACCGAAGGCACCAGCCAGGCCATGCCTTCATTGCTGAACGGCAGGTGAGCCATGAAGTCTGGCAGCACGTGAGCCAGGCTGCTGCCCTTGATCGCATCGACTACGCCAAATACCAGCGAGACCAACATCACCGGCGCCAGAATGCGCGTCGGCGAGTTCCACAGGTCTTTGACGAAGCTCAAGCCCACCACCACGATGCATGGCGGGTAGATGGCGGTCAGCACCGGAATCGAGAACATGATCAGCTTGGTCAGGCCCAGGTTGGAGATCAGCAGCGAGAAGCCTGCCAGGATCACCACCAAGGCGCGATACGACAGCGGCAGGATCTGGCTGAAGTACTCGGCGCAGGCGCAGGTCAGGCCTACTGCAGTTACCAGACAGGCCAGCGCGATCAACACGGCCAGGAAGCCACTGCCCAGCGATCCGAAGGTGTGCTGCACATAGGCATGCAATACCGCTGCGCCGTTAGTGGCATCCGCCGCGATATCGTGGCTGCCAGCACCCAGGCGGAACAGGCTGATGTACACCAGGGCCAGGCCGACACCGGCAATCAGGCCGGCAATGATGGCATAGCGGGTAATCAGCTGCGGCGACTCGACACCGCGCGAGCGGATGGCATTGACGATGACGATACCGAACACCAGGGCGCCCAGGGTATCCATGGTCAGGTAGCCATCGGAGAAGCCCTTGGAGAAGGCTGCGGCAGCATAGGCCGGTTGCGCTTCGCCAATGGTCCCCGCTGGCAGCGCGAAAGCAGCGATGCCCAGCACAGCCAGGGCAATGATCTTCAGCGGCGCCAGGAAGCGGCCGACGGTATCGAGCAGCTTGCCCGGATACATCGACACTGCCAGCACCACCAGGAAGTACACCAGGCTGTAGATGAACAAGGCCAACGGGCTTTCACCGGTCAGCGGCGCCACGCCTACCTCGAACGACACCGTAGCGGTACGCGGGGTGGCGAACAGCGGACCTACCGACAGGTAGCAGACAGCTGCCAGCAGGCCGCCGAAGAACTTGCCGATCGGGCTGCTCAACGCGTCCATGCCGCCGCCGACCTTGGCCAGGGCGACCACGGTGATGACCGGCAGGCCGACCGCGGTGACCAAAAAGCCCAGGGCTGCCATCCATACGTGCGGACCGGACTGCAGGCCGACGATAGGCGGGAAGATGATATTGCCGGCGCCTACGAAAAGCGCAAACGTCATAAAGCCAAGTGCCAGGATATCCTGGCCTTTTAACACTTTCATTTAGGGTCGTACCACACTGCTGAAATCGGGATTCGAGAAGGGATTTCCCCATGGGTGAGGGAAATGCTGCCCGGCTTGATAGGCCAGACCCGTTTAGCGTGTCGTTCCCTTTTGGGGCACGGGCACAGAGTGAACGCGTAGGTTAAACGTTTTGCCTGGAAAACGCACTGTAACAGTGCTGCTTGTCCGATGTGCGTACATGTTTGTCGTCTGCATGACCGTGTTTGGCGACAATTTATTGCTGATTCACGCGGATGTCTGGTTGAAAATCCTGATCGGCTTCATCGATTTCTTCTGCTCGACCAAATCCAATAACGACAAAGGCCACCCGAAGGTGGCCTCTGTGCGCGTGGGGGGTACTACGTGTTACTTACTTCTTGGCTTCCCAGCCAGTCAGCTCGGCCAGGGCCTTGCCGATGTCTGCCAGGGAACGCACGGTTTTCACACCAGCGTCTTGCAGGGCAGCGAACTTCTCGTCTGCAGTACCCTTGCCGCCGGAGATGATGGCACCAGCGTGGCCCATGCGCTTACCAGCAGGTGCGGTAACACCAGCGATGTAAGACACGACAGGCTTGGTGACGTTGGCCTTGATGTAGGCAGCCGCTTCTTCTTCAGCCGAACCGCCGATCTCACCGATCATGACGATCGCTTCGGTCTTCGGGTCTTCCTGGAACAGCTTCAGGATGTCGATGAAGTTGGAGCCTGGGATCGGGTCACCGCCGATGCCGACGCAGGTCGACTGGCCGAAGCCGGCGTCGGTGGTCTGCTTGACGGCTTCATAGGTCAGGGTGCCGGAACGCGAAACGATACCGACCTTGCCTGGCAAGTGAATGTGACCTGGCATGATGCCGATCTTGCACTCGCCCGGAGTGATAACGCCTGGGCAGTTAGGGCCGATCAGGGTAACACCCAGCTCGTCGCACTTGACCTTGGCATCGAGCATGTCCAGGGTAGGAATGCCTTCGGTGATGCAGACGATCAGCTTGATGCCGCCGAAGGCCGCTTCCAGGATCGAGTCTTTGCAGAAAGGAGCCGGAACGTAGATCACCGACGCATCAGCGCCGGTAGCTTCTACAGCTTCTTTCACAGTGTTGAACACTGGCAGGCCCAGGTGAGTGGTGCCGCCTTTGCCTGGGGTCACGCCGCCAACCATCTGGGTGCCGTAGGCGATGGCTTGTTCGGAGTGGAAAGTACCCTGCGAGCCGGTGAAGCCCTGGCAGATGACTTTGGTGTCTTTATTGATCAGGACGCTCATTACTTGCCCTCCGCAGCTTTGACAACTTGTTGAGCAGCGTCGGTCAGGCTGGTTGCAGCAATGATGTTCAAACCGCTTTCTGCCAGTACTTTAGCGCCGAGTTCGGCATTGTTGCCTTCCAGACGGACGACAACCGGTACTTTGACGCCGACTTCTTTCACAGCGCCGATGATGCCTTCGGCAATCATGTCGCAGCGAACGATGCCGCCGAAGATGTTGACCAGTACGGCCGCGACATTGCTGTCGGACAGGATGATCTTGAAGGCTTCGGTCACGCGCTCTTTGGTAGCACCACCACCTACGTCGAGGAAGTTGGCTGGCTTGCCGCCGTGCAGGTTGACGATGTCCATGGTACCCATGGCCAGGCCGGCACCGTTGACCATGCAGCCAATGTTGCCTTCCAGGGCTACGTAGTTCAGTTCGAACTTGGCAGCGTGGGCTTCACGGGCGTCGTCTTGCGACGGGTCGTGGAAGGTTTTCAGCTTAGGCTGACGGTACATGGCGTTGGCGTCGATGTTGATCTTGGCATCGAGGCAGTGCAGATCGCCATCGGCCTTGATCACCAGCGGGTTCACTTCCAGCAGGGCCAGATCGTGATCCTTGAACAGCTTGGCCAGACCTACGAAGATCTTGGCGAACTGAGTGACTTGCTTGCCTTCCAGGCCCAGCTGGAAAGCCAGCTCGCGACCTTGGAACGGCTGAGCGCCGACCAGCGGATCGATGGTGGCCTTGAGGATCTTCTCAGGAGTGTCGTGAGCGACTTTCTCGATGTCCACGCCACCTTCGGTGGAAGCCATGAACACGATACGACGGCTCGAACGGTCGACTACAGCGCCCAGGTACAGCTCTTTGGCGATGTCAGTGCAGGATTCGACCAGGATCTTGGAGACTGGTTGACCGTTGGCATCGGTCTGGTAAGTGACCAGATTCTTGCCCAACCATTGCGCAGCGAACGCCTTGGCGTCTTCTTTGCTGCGAACCAGCTTGACGCCGCCCGCTTTACCGCGACCGCCAGCGTGAACCTGAGCTTTTACAACCCACTCGGAACCGCCGATCTTTTCGCAGGCTTCTGCTGCAGCTTCAGGGGTGTCGACTGCGAAACCCTTGGAAACTGGCAGGCCGTATTCAGCGAACAGCTGCTTACCCTGATACTCGTGAAGATTCATGCTTTTTACCGTCTTCGTTAGGTACTGCGCTTCGGCGCTGCGCCAGTTACGGCGCCGCACCACCTGTGACCTTTAACCGTTGGGTGGTCCCAAAGGCCCGGTCCGGCGGACGTTCCGCGGTGAGTCATGCACGCAAGACTCACGACGGGCAGCCCGCCGTGGTTTCTTATAATTAACGCTTCTTACGGTTGGCTACGTGAATGGCACCGCCATTCACTGCCAGCGCGGCTTCATGCAGCGCTTCGGACAGGGTCGGATGGCTGAACACCATCATGCCGATGTCTTCGGCGCTGGTGCCGAATTCCATCGCGATTGCGCCCTGCTGCACCAGTTCGGCAGCCGATGGGCCAATCACATGCACACCCAGAACGCGGTCGGTCTTGGCATCGGCGATGACCTTGACGAAACCACCGGTGTCGTTGGCCGCCATCGCACGGCCGCTGGCCGCGAACGGGAAGGTGCCCACGTTAACCTCAACGCCTTCAGCCTTCAAGGCCTGTTCGGTCTTGCCGACCCACGCGATTTCCGGGTGGGTGTAGATAACCGATGGGATCAGGTCGTAGTTCATCTGGGCTTTGTGGCCCTTGATGCGCTCGACGACCATGATGCCCTCTTCCGAGGCCTTGTGCGCCAGCATCATGCCACGCACCACGTCACCGATGGCGTAGACGCCCGGAACGCTGGTAGCGCAGTAGTCATCGACGAAGATGTAGCCACGTTCGTCGATGTTGACGCCGCTGTCAGCCGCCAGCAGCTCGGTGGTCACAGGGCGACGGCCGACCGCAACGATCAGCTTGTCGAAGGTGATCTTCTGCTCGCCGTTGGCATCGGTGTAGGTCACTTCGACTTCGTTGCCGTTGACCTGCGAGCCGGTCACGCGAGCGCCCAGCTTGATGTCCAGACCTTGCTTGGTCAGGGTTTTCTGGGCTTCCTTGGCAACCGCGGTGTCTGCGGCCATCAGGAAGGTGTCCAGTGCTTCGAGAACGGTGACCTGGGCACCCAGGCGCGACCATACCGAACCCAGTTCCAGACCGATCACGCCAGCGCCGATGACGCCCAGACGCTTAGGCACTTCCTGGAATTCCAGGGCGCCGGTGGAGTCGACGATGACGTTCTGGTCGACCGGAGCCGGCGGAATGTCGATCGGGCGCGAGCCGGAAGCGAGAATGACGTTCTCGGCTTCGATGACTTCGGTGCTGCCGTCAGGCTTGGTGACTTCGACTTTCTTGCCCGCCAGCAGTTTGCCGTGGCCTTGGATCGAAGTAACGCCGTTGGCCTTGAACAGGGTGGCAACGCCACCGGTCAGGTTCTTGACGATGCCAGCCTTGCGGCCAACCATCGCAGCCACGTCCATCTTCACTTCACCAGTGGAGATACCGTGAACGTTGAAGCTCTCTTTGGCTTCCTTGTACTTCCAGGAGCTGTCCAGCAGAGCCTTGGAAGGAATGCAACCCACGTTCAAGCAGGTACCGCCCAGGGCCAGTTTGCCCTCGGCGTCGGTATATTTCTCGATGCAGGCGGTGCTCAGGCCAAGCTGAGCGGCCTTGATCGCGGCTACATAGCCGCCAGGGCCTGCACCAATCACTACCACGTCGAATTTCTGGGTCATAAAAGATTCCTTTTAAGCTTCAAGCGGCAAGCCTCAAGCGGCAAGTGGCGCACTCCCCCTGGAGCTTGCCACTTACCGCTTGCAGCTGCGTTTTAGATGTCCAGCAGCAGACGAGCCGGGTCTTCCAGCAGGTTCTTGATGGTCACCAGGAAGGTTACCGCTTCCTTACCGTCGATCAGGCGGTGATCGTAGGACAGCGCCAGGTACATCATCGGGCGAATGACCACTTGGCCATTGATCGCCATCGGACGCTGGATGATGTTGTGCATGCCCAGAATGGCCGCCTGCGGTGGGTTGACGATCGGGGTCGACATCATCGAGCCGAATGTACCACCGTTGGTGATGGTGAAGGTACCACCGGTCATTTCTTCGATGCCCAGCTTGCCGTCACGTGCCTTCTTGCCGAAGGTGGCGATGCCGTTCTCGATTTCCGCCAGGCTCATTTGCTCGGCGTTGCGCAGTACCGGTACCACCAGGCCACGGTCGCTGGAGACGGCGACGCCGACGTCAGCAAAGCCGTGGTAGACGATGTCGTTGCCGTCGATCGAGGCGTTGACTGCTGGGAAGCGCTTGAGGGCTTCGGTAGCGGCCTTGACGAAGAACGACATGAAGCCCAGGCGTACGCCGTTGTGGGACTTCTCGAACAGGTCCTTGTACTTCGAACGCAGGGCCATGACTTCGGTCATGTCGACTTCGTTGAAGGTGGTCAGCATGGCCATGTTCGACTGGGCTTCGACCAGACGCTCGGCGATCTTGGCGCGCAGGCGGGTCATCGGCACGCGCTTCTCGGTGCGATCGCCGGCGGCGGTCACAACTGGGGCGGCGGCGGCAGGCTTGGCAGCAGGTGCTGCGGCAGGTGCGGACTTCTTGTTGGCAACGGCTGCAACCACGTCTTCTTTAGTGACGCGACCGCCTTTGCCAGTGCCAGCGATCGAAGCCAGGTCGATGCCGTTTTCTTCAGCCAGTTTGCGTGCGGCAGGCGCAGCAACTGGATCGTCTTCGCCAGCATCGGCAGCAGCGGCCGGAGCAGCGGCGCCGGCAGCCGGGGCGGCAGCAGGCGCAGCGGCAGCAGCGCCGCCTTCAACGATCGAGCCCAGGACTTCATCGGACAGGACGGTGTCGCCCTCGCCCTTGACGATTGCGCCCAGCACGCCGTCAGCGGTAGCCAGCACTTCCAGAACGACTTTGTCGGTCTCGATGTCGACGATCAGCTCGTCACGCTTGACGGCTTCGCCCGGCTGTTTGTGCCAGGTGGCAACGGTGCCATCGGCAACCGATTCCGGGAAGGTTGGGGCTTTGATCTCGATAGCCATTATCAGTGTTTCCTTAAATTCGGTTTCAGGTGCGCGTAAAGCATTAAACAGTGAAGGCGTCTTGCAGCAGTTTCTCTTGCTGCTCGGCGTGCTTCGATGCGTAACCACAGGCTGGCGCGGCGGAAGCGTCGCGGCCGGCGTATTCCAGGACCAGTGCCTTGTTGTGGCGGCCCAGGATACGGCGCATGTGGTGCTGGCTGCTGTACCAGGCGCCCTGGTTCATCGGCTCTTCCTGGCACCACACTGCAGCCTTGAGGTTGCTGTACGGGGCAAGGATTTCCACCAGGTCGTCCTCAGGGAACGGATACAGCTGCTCGATACGCACGATGGCGATGTCTTCGCGGCCTTCGGCACGGCGTTTTTCCAGCAGATCGTAGTAGACCTTGCCGCTGCACAGGACGATGCGTTCGACCTTGGCCGGATCGAGCGTGTCGATTTCCGGGATCACGGTCTGGAACGAGCCTTCGGCCAGGTCTTCCAACGTCGAGATGGCCAACTTGTGGCGCAGCAGCGACTTCGGCGTCAGGACCACCAGCGGCTTACGCAGCGGACGGATCACCTGGCGACGCAGCAGGTGGTAGATCTGGGCTGGGGTGGTCGGTACGCAGACCTGGATGTTGTGCTCAGCGCACAGCTGCAGGTAACGCTCCAGACGCGCCGAGGAGTGCTCAGGACCCTGGCCTTCGTAGCCGTGCGGCAGCAGCATGGTCAGACCGCACAGACGGCCCCACTTGTGCTCGCCACTGGTGATGAACTGGTCGATCACCACTTGCGCACCGTTGGCGAAGTCGCCGAACTGGGCTTCCCAGATCACCAGCGCGTTTGGCGTGGTGGTCGAGTAGCCGTATTCGAAGGCCAGTACCGCTTCTTCCGAGAGGAAGGAGTCGTACAGGTCAAAGCGCGGCTGGCCCGGGAACAGGTTCTGCAGCGGCACGTAGGTGCTGGCGTCCTTCTGGTTGTGCAGCACCGCGTGGCGGTGCGAGAAGGTGCCACGGCCGATATCCTGGCCGGTCATGCGGATCGGGTGACCTTCGAACTGCAGGGTGGCGTAGGCCATGGTCTCTGCATAACCCCAGTTGATCGGCAAGCCACCGGCTTGCATCTTCTGGCGATCTTCGTAGATCTTCGCGACCTGACGCTGAACGACGAAGCCTTCCGGCAGCTCAAGCAGCTTGGCCGACAGGTCCTGCAGGGTCTTGAGGTCGAAACGGGTGTCGTGACGCGCGGTCCAGGCATGGCCCAGGTATGGACGCCAGTCGACGAACAGCTCGCGGTTCGGCTCCTTGACCAGGCTCTTGACCACATGCAGGCCGTTGTCCAGGGCGTTGCGGTACTCGTCGATCTTGGCCTGAGCGCGCTCGGCGTCGATGCGACCGGCCTGGATCAGCGCCTCGGCATACAGCTCACGGGTGGTGCGCTGCTTGCTGATCTGCTGATACATCAGCGGCTGGGTACCGTTGGGCTCGTCGGCCTCGTTGTGGCCGCGACGACGGTAGCAGACCAGGTCGATGACCACGTCACGCTTGAACTGCATGCGGTAATCGATGGCCAGCTGGGTCACGAACAGCACCGCTTCCGGATCGTCACCGTTGACGTGCAGGATTGGCGCTTGAATCATCTTGGCAACGTCGGTGGCGTACTCGGTGGAACGCGAGTCCAGCGGGTTGCTGATGGTGAAACCGACCTGGTTGTTGATCACGATGTGCACGGTACCGCCGGTCTTGAAACCGCGGGTCTGCGACATCTGGAAGGTTTCCATGACCACGCCTTGGCCGGCGAAGGCCGCGTCGCCGTGGATCGAGATCGGCAGCACCTTGTCGCCAACGGTGTCGTTGCGGCGGTCCTGACGGGCGCGCACCGAACCCTCGACCACTGGCGATACGATTTCCAGGTGGGACGGGTTGAACGCCATGGCCAGGTGAACTTCGCCACCGGTGGTCATCACGTTCGAGGAGAAGCCCTGGTGATACTTCACGTCACCGGAGCCCAGCTCGTTCATCTTCTTGCCTTCGAACTCGTCGAACAGCTCGCGCGGGTTCTTGCCGAAGGTGTTGACCAGCACGTTCAGGCGGCCGCGGTGGGCCATGCCAATCACGACCTCCTTGGTGCCGTAGGAGCCGGAGCGCTGGATCATTTCGTCCAGCATCGGGATCAGGCTTTCGCCGCCTTCAAGACCGAAGCGCTTGGTGCCTGGGTACTTGGTGCCCAGGTATTTTTCCAAGCCTTCGCCTGCGGTCACGCGCTCAAGCAGGTGCGTTTGCACATCAGCGGAAAATTCCGGACGCCCACGCACGCTTTCCAGACGCTGCTGGAACCAGCTGCGCTGCTCGGAATCGACGATGTGGGTGAACTCGGCGCCGATGGTGCGACAATATGTCTTCTGCAGCGCATCGAGGATTTCGCGTAGGCTCGCTTCCTCTTTGCCGATGAACAGGTCGCCGGCACGGAAGGTCGTATCAAGATCGGCATTGGTCAAGCCGTAGTGATTGATCGACAGGTCTACGGGCGCAGGACGCTGCCACAACCCCAAGGGGTCGAGCTTGGCAGCTTGATGGCCGCGCATACGATAGGCCTGGATCAGTCGCAGAACTTCAACCTGCTTCTTCTCGTGTTCACTGCTCACGCTCCCGGCGGAAACCGGTTGGGCGCGGCGCTGGTTCTTCGCCAGCAGTACGAAATGGTCGCGGATTGTCGAGTGCGATACATCGGTAGCGGTGCTGCCGTCGGCGGGCAACTTCTGGAAGTAGGTGCGCCACTCTTCTGGCACAGCGTTAGGGTCGTGCAGGTAGAGCTCGTAGAGCTCTTCCACATATGCAGCGTTACCACCTGAAAGGTGGGCGCTTTCCCACATGCGCTGCATCACGCTTTCTTGCATGCTTGGTCACCCTCGTTCGGGGACGGATCGGCAAGCGCCTCAGCACACATGAGAAAGCCCGAGAACAGCGACTAACCACGCCACCGAGGATCCTGCAGATTTTCCGGGTACCAGCCCGGAAAGCCCCTGCTGGTCTCATATCTTCATAGGTAATGAGCGCGGGCTTTGTGGGCCCTTGCTCGGGTTTCACCTCAGCGCGGGCTCACCACCCGCGCCTTGGTGTCTTGCACTTGCAACAGCTTTGAATCAGGTGCCGCTTTGCAGCAGCATGTTACGTACGTGACCGATTGCCTTGGTAGGGTTCAGACCTTTCGGGCAAACGTTTACGCAGTTCATGATCCCGCGGCAGCGGAATACGCTGAACGGGTCATCCAGGGACGCCAGGCGCTCCTGGGTTTTGGTGTCACGGCTGTCGGCCAGGAAGCGATAAGCCTGCAGCAGAGCAGCTGGACCGAGGAACTTGTCTGGGTTCCACCAGAACGACGGGCAGGAAGTCGAGCAGCAAGCGCACAGGATGCACTCGTACAGACCGTCCAGCTTGTCGCGATCTTCCGGCGACTGCAGACGCTCGATGGCCGGAGCCGGGGTGTCGTTCTGCAGGAATGGCTTCACCTTCTCGTACTGCTTGTAGAAGATGCTCATATCGACCACCAGGTCACGAATGACCGGCAAGCCTGGCAGCGGACGCAGAATCAGCTTGTTGCCCTTGACCACGCCCGACAGCGGGGTGATGCAGGCCAGGCCGTTCTTGCCGTTCATGTTCATGCCATCGGAACCGCACACGCCTTCACGGCAGGAGCGACGGTACGAGAAACCCTCGTCCTTTTCCTTGATCAGTGCCAACACGTCCAGCACCATCAGATCTTTGCCGCCGGTATCGACGTCGAACGACTCCATCTTGGGCGCCGAGTCGGTGTCGGGGTTGTAACGATAAACTTCGACTTTCAACATAGCAGCCACCCTTAGTAAGTCCGGATTTTTGGCTCGAAGGCCGGAACGGTCTTCGGCGCAAAGTTGACGCCGCGCTTGGCAACGCGCTTCTCACCCGGGTAGTACAGGGTGTGGCACAGCCAGTTTTCGTCGTCACGGTCTTCGAAGTCTTCACGGGCGTGAGCGCCGCGCGACTCTTTACGGGCTTCGGCCGCGATGGCGGTAGCTTCGGCGACTTCCAGCAGGTTCTGCAGCTCCAGCGCTTCGATACGCGCGGTGTTGAAGGCCTGGGACTTGTCGTTGATCTTCACGTTGGCGATGCGGTCACGCAGGCCAGCCAGCTGCTCGATACCCTTCTGCATGTATTCGCCAGTACGGAATACACCGAAGTAGTTCTGCATGCAGCTCTGCAGCTCGCGCTTGAGGCTGGCAACGTCTTCGCCAGTGGAGCGCTCGTTGAGTTTGTTCAGGCGGTTCAGGGCAACTTCGATGTCGGTGTCGCTGGCGTCGAGATGCTCGATGCCGTCGCTCAGCGCCTTCTCCAGGTGCAGGCCGGCAGCACGACCGAACACCACCAGGTCGAGCAGCGAGTTGCCGCCCAGGCGGTTGGCACCGTGAACCGATACGCACGCCACTTCACCTACGGCGAACAGCCCTGGGATGATGTGATCCTTGCCTTCTTCGTCCATGGTGATGGCCTGGCCATGGATGTTGGTGGCAACGCCACCCATCATGTAGTGGCAGGTCGGGACAACCGGAACCGGAGCGACGACCGGGTCGACGTGGGCGAAGGTCTTGGACAGTTCGCAGATACCTGGCAGGCGGCTGTGCAGCACTTCCTCGCCCAGGTGGTCCAGCTTCAGCAGTACGTGGTCCTTGTTCGGGCCCACGCCGTTGCCGGCGATGATTTCCTTGACCATGGAACGGGCGACAACGTCGCGGCCGGCCAGGTCTTTCGCGTTCGGCGCGTAACGCTCCATGAAGCGCTCGCCGTGGGCGTTGATCAGGTAACCACCTTCACCGCGGCAACCTTCGGTGACCAGTACACCGGCGCCGGCGATGCCGGTCGGGTGGAACTGCCACATCTCGATGTCCTGCACCGGTACACCGGCCCGCAGGGCCATGCCGATACCGTCACCGGTATTGATCAGGGCATTGGTGGTGGAGGCGTAGATACGGCCCGCACCGCCAGTGGCCAGAACGGTGGCCTTGGACTTGATGTACATGGTTTCGCCGGTTTCGATGCAGATTGCGATCACACCGACAAAGGCGCCTTCCTGATTCTTCACCAGGTCAACGGCGTAGTACTCGTTGAGGAAGGTGGTACCGGCTTTCAGGTTGCCCTGGTACAGGGTGTGCAGCAGCGCGTGACCAGTACGGTCGGAAGCGGCACAGGTACGGGCGGCCTGGCCACCTTTACCGAAGTCCTTGGACTGACCACCGAACGGACGCTGGTAGATACGGCCGGTTTCGGTACGCGAGAACGGCAGGCCCATGTGGTCCAGCTCGAAGACCGCAGCCGGGCCTTCCTGACACATGTATTCGATAGCGTCCTGGTCACCGATGTAGTCGGAACCCTTGACGGTATCGTACATGTGCCAGCGCCAGTCATCGTTCGGGTCGGCCGAAGCGATGGCGCAGGTGATGCCGCCCTGGGCGGATACAGTGTGCGAACGGGTCGGGAAGACCTTGGTCACGACGGCAGTCTTGTGACCGCCCTGGGCCAGCTGCAGCGCTGCGCGCATGCCGGCGCCGCCGCCACCGATGATGATGGCGTCGAAGGAAATGGTTGGAATGCTAGCCATGGATCAGATACCCCAGAGAATCTGCACACCCCAGACGAAGTACGCGAACATTGCAACGCCGCATACCGCCTGGAACAGGAAACGAATCGCAGTCGCCGACTTGCCGAACGCCATTGGCGTCAGGTAGTCAGTGGCGATGGTCCACATGCCGACCCAGGCGTGAGCGCCCAGGGCCACCAGGGCCAACAGACTGAAGATACGCATCGCGTTGTTGGAGAACAGGATGTGCCACTGGGCGTAATCAATGCCCGGGTGCACCACCAGGTAGCCGATCAGGAAAATGAAATAAGCCGCGAGAACGACCGCAGAAACGCGCTGCGCCATCCAGTCATAGAGGCCCGAACGCGACAGGTTCGTGACATTGGTTACCATACCCAAACTCCCGCCAGAACGATCACCACCACGGAGATGACAATCACGATTTTCGAGCCCAGTTTGCCGCCTTCCAGCGTCTCACCGATGCCCATGTCCATGATCAGGTGGCGCACGCCTGCCACCAGGTGATACAGCAGGGCGGATAGCAGGCCCCAGGTCACCAGCTTGGCCAGCGGGCTGGTCAGACACGCTTTCACCTCAGCGAAGCCTTCCTCGGATCCGAGCGACTTGCCCAATGCATAAAGCATGATGGCAATACCCACGAAGAGGATGACACCGGAGATACGGTGAAGAATGGACGTGTATGCGGTGACAGGGAGCTTGATGGTCCTTAGGTCTAGGTTTACAGGTCGTTGGCTTTTCACGGCTTTTTTCACACTGAAGAGCCCCTAGCTAACAGGGCAAAGTTGTTGGTAAGTGTACTGGTCAGGTACCCACCACCCAGAGAACGGCGACCCCCATCAGGTCGGGCTTGCAAGCCCCTGGCGGTCGGCTGCCGAGTATAGACAGTTAGGCTGCTTATGACAACGTGAGGGGCTAGCCCAAATAGCGCATTGCCTTTAGCGAGCAAAAGGCGTAAATGGGCGACAATTTCGTGAAAAATCAGGGCTTAGAGGGCATTTCAACCAGCCTTTAGGCAAATTGACATTCGAATTTATCCCTCTATAGTGGTGCGGGCCCTGCGTGGGGGGTCTGTCTGATGATTTCTAGCATTAATAGGAGGCCACATGGCTGACAAAAAAGCGCAGTTGGTCATCGAGGGCGCTGCCCCCGTCGAGCTGCCCATTTTAACCGGCACCGTTGGTCCCGATGTAATCGACGTCCGCGGGTTGGGGGCTACCGGTCACTTCACCTTCGACCCTGGTTTCATGGCGACTGCCTCGTGCGAGTCGAAGATCACCTATATCGACGGCGACAAGGGTGTCCTGCTGCACCGCGGCTACCCGATCGAACAACTCGCCGAGAAATCGGACTACCTCGAAACCTGCTACCTGCTGCTCAACGGCGAACTGCCGAACGCTGAGCAGAAGGCCCAGTTCGTCAGCACCGTGAAGAACCACACCATGGTCCACGAGCAGCTGAAGTCCTTCTTCAACGGTTTCCGCCGCGACGCTCACCCGATGGCGGTGATGTGCGGTGTGGTTGGCGCCCTCTCGGCGTTCTACCACGACTCCCTGGATATCAATAACCCGCAACACCGCGAAATCTCCGCGGTGCGCCTGGTCGCCAAGATGCCGACCCTGGCCGCGATGGTTTACAAGTACTCCATGGGCCAGCCGATGATGTACCCGCGCAACGACCTGTCGTACGCGGAGAACTTCCTGCACATGATGTTCAACACTCCGTGCGAGATCAAACCGATCAGCCCGGTGCTGGCCAAGGCAATGGACCGGATCTTCATCCTCCATGCCGACCACGAGCAGAACGCCTCCACCTCTACCGTGCGTCTGGCCGGCTCTTCCGGTGCCAACCCGTTCGCCTGTATCGCAGCCGGCATCGCCGCACTGTGGGGCCCGGCACACGGCGGCGCCAACGAAGCTGTACTGACCATGCTCGATGAGATCGGCGATGTGTCCAACATCGACAAGTTCATCGCCAAGGCCAAGGACAAGAACGATCCGTTCAAGCTGATGGGCTTCGGTCACCGGGTCTACAAGAACCGCGACCCGCGCGCCACCGTCATGAAGCAGACCTGCGACGAAGTCCTGCGCGAGCTGGGCATCAAGAACGACCCGCAGCTGCAACTGGCCATGCGCCTGGAAGAGATCGCCCTGACCGATCCGTACTTCATCGAGCGCTCGCTGTACCCGAACGTCGACTTCTACTCGGGGATCATCCTCAAGGCGATCGGCATCCCTACCAGCATGTTCACCGTGATCTTCGCCCTGGCACGTACCGTGGGCTGGATCTCGCACTGGAAAGAAATGCTCTCCAGCCCGTACAAGATTGGCCGCCCGCGCCAGCTGTACACTGGCGAACCGCAGCGTGACATCGTCAACCTGACGGATCGCAAGTAAGCTCATCGAGCTGAACGCAAAAAGGCTGCCCTCGGGCAGCCTTTTTTGTTCGTCCGGTTCGCAGCCCCGTCTCAGGGCTTCTCAGCGCGCTCACGCAGCGCTTTGAGCGTATTGAACGGCGCATCGACCACGAACTTGTTGGCCACCATCGCCGGCACGCTGCCACCTGGCTCGGTATGCACCTGGTAGGTCACCTCAGTGCTGTCACCCTGGGGCACCAGCTTCCAGAAACCCTCGACCTTGGCCACCCGCACATAGCCCTTCTCTTCAGGGAGGTACTGCGGTTTCTCTTCCAGCGTACGGGTCAAGCTGCCGTCCGCCCCTTGAACCGTGGTCACTTGCAGGATCGAGTCGCGCGGGGTTACTGGCCACGGCGTATTGAACTGGGTATAGGTCCAGCTCTGATCACCTTCGTGCTTGAGCAGTTTCTGCGACTTGCACTCGTGAATCCAGGTGCAGGCCCCGACCACATCCTCCTGCAACGCCTTGACCTTGGCCAAGGGCGCCTTGATCACGGCCACCCCGCGATACGCCTTGTACTTGGAGCCTGCGACCTCACTGAGGGACACCTTGATGCCCTCCTCGTCCTTGGCCACCTGCCAGTTTTCGGCCCAGGCGGCAGGCGCCAGCAGGACACCCATGCCACACAGCAGTGCAATACGCGTGAACGATCTCATCATCTTTATCCTTGTTGTCGAAGATCCAGCCAATCACGCCGCCGTCATCTGCTCCAGCCAACCGAGTAATCTGATCGCCTCATCACTGTCACTGCCACACACTTCCACATCCGCCTTGAAGCCACCGCACACCGCCGGGCGCTCAGGTCGGCCGAACAGCTCGCAAAGATTCTGCGCAGTCAGGTGCAGGCAACGCTCTCCGGCCGGCTTGCCGTTGGGCATTCGCGGCATCGGCGAACTGATGGAAGGGGCAATGCAGCAGGCGCCGCAACCCTCTCGGCATTTCATGAAAACAGGACTCCCTGGAACGAAACGGGACGAACGTCCCTGGATAGTAACCGCTCAAACATACGTTTGAAATTGCTGGCCGGATGAAATTGCCGTGACCTGGCAGTCAGTTCCGGCTACTGGCGAAACTCAAAATCGATGGCCGCCCCTTCGACATCATGGCGACTGTCATTGCGCAGCTGCAGCTGCATTTCGTTGCTGATCAGCCGGCCATTGAGCTGGAACGGGCTGTCATCGACCGGCGGGGTCTGCGGGAACATCGACGGCAGCAAAGGCTTGCGCCGCGATTTGCCGGTGGATTTCGAGGTATTAACGTTGGGCTCGAGCTGATTGACCATTTCCAGGGGCAGACTCAGGTCGAGCTTGGGCTTGGGCAGCGGCTTGGCCACTGCCTTGCTGACCGCCTTGCGTTTCACCTTGGCCGCAGGCTTGGCCTTGTTGCGACTGACAGCCTTGGCCGGGGCCTTGTTAGTCTTGGTCGCGACAGGCTTTTTCGCGGACTTGGCCGGGGCACTCTTGGCCGCTGCCGCCTTGGTTTGCGGCTGGGCAGCCTGCAACATACCGCTGGACAGGCACAGCGGCGCAAGACAGAGCAACAGGGCAAAAGAGCGAAGCGCTTTCATGGACATCAGGTACTGGCATAAAGATGCGTATGCTGTCTGTTCCGCCCGCATCTGGCAAGACAGGCTTTGTGCGAAAAGTCACCATTGGGCGACATTGCGCACAACGCCTAGAACAGCGAGCCGGTCGACTCCTTGCACAACTGATGGGCCAGCAAGCCAAGGGTAATCACCGCCCGCTCCGCCTCTTTGTTCCACGGAATACCGCAGTTCAGGCGAATACAGTGGTTGAATTGCTCGGTATTGCTGAAGATCAGCCCAGGCGCAATGCTGATGCCCTGCTCCAGCGCACGCACGTGCAAGTCCTGAGTATTGACCCGCCCTGGCAGGCTGACCCACAAAATGAAGCCGCCGGTAGGCCGGGTCATCTGTGTACCTTCAGGGAAGTGCTGCTGCACCGCGAGCTGATAAGCGCTGAGGTTCTTGCGGTATTCCTGGCGAATGAAGCGCAGATGGCGATCATAGCCGCCGTTCTCCAGATAGGCCGCCACCCCCATCTGCGTCACACTGCAAGCTGAGTGGGTAGTGAAGGTCTGCAAACGCTGGATCTCGGCCTGATAGCGCCCAGCGATCATCCAGCCTACCCGCACACCCGGCGACAAGGTCTTGGAAAAGCTTGAGCAATAGATCACCCGATCGAGGCGATCGAAGGCCTTGAGCGCCTTGGTTCGCCCCTGCTCGAACATCAGCTCGCCGTAGATATCGTCCTCGACGATCTGGATGTCGAAATCCGATGCCAGGCGCAGCAGTTGCTTTTGGCGCTCTTCAGGGATGGTGCCGCCGAGCGGATTACTCAAGCGCGCGGTCAACACCAAGGCCTTGATCGACCACTGGTTAGCCGCCAGCTGCAAGGCTTCCAGGCTGATCCCGGTGGACGGATCACTGGGGATCTCGATGACTTTCAGGCCCAACAAGTCGGCCAATTGCAGCAAGCCATAATAAGTCGGCGACTCAGCAGCGATCAGATCACCCGGCCGGGTCAGCACCCGCAACGACATCTGCAAGGCATCGACACAGCCATGGGTCACGATCACTTCACGCGGATCGACCAGTACCCCGGCATCACGCATGCGAATAGCAATTTGCCGGCGCAGTGGCTCAAAGCCGGGGCTGAACATGTAACTGAACGCCCGCGGGCTATGAAAGCGAGTGACCTTGGCCAACTGCTGATGCAGCGCCCTGACCGGCAGGTAATCCACGTGCGGCACCGCCGCGCCGAACGGAAACACGCCATCGCGACGGGCCTCGGTCAGCACTTGCTGAATGATGCTGGCACGCGTGACCAACCCGGGGCGCTCGACCCGGGCGATGTCCGGGGTCTGCGCGGTCAGCGCTGGAGTCTGGTGCACGTAGTAGCCAGACTGTGGCCGGGCGCGGATCAAGCCCTGATCTTCGAGGTTGGCGTAGGCCTGCAACACCGTGGCATGGCTGACATTGAGCTGGGCGCTCATCTTGCGCACGGAGGGCACGCGTTCGCCTGGCTGGTAGACACCGCGACGGATGTCATCGGCCAGTTGCTGGGCGATGCGCTGGTAAAGCAGCAGGTTGGTCATGACGGTGTTCTCGAAGCGCGGACAGGTCGTTGTTGTTGTGCGACACACTGAGAGGCAGAGTACCGGAACAGTTGCAAAGTGTACTGGGACAGATTGCAGAATAGTCGACAACACAGTGGCGTGACCAGCGCCTTGAAGCGCCGATGTCGTGCTCAGAACAACCTAGGCAGGAGGCGTCTTGTCGCGGCGAGCTGCCGCAAAGGGGCGCCAGGCGCCCCCCACCCTGCTCCAAGATCACCGCGGGGCGGCGAGCTTGCCTTTATCGTCAGAGAATACGATCTCAACCCGGCGATTCTGCGCCCTGCCCCGCTCCGAGGCATTGGCTTCGATCGGATATTGATCGCCATAACCTTCGACCTGGATACGCTTTTCATCGACCCCCAAGTCGACCAGCATGTCCGCCACCGACTGGGCACGATCACGCGACAATTTGAGATTGTCTTGCGCAGTACCGGTGCTGTCGGTATAGCCCTCGATTCGCACCACTCGACGCGGATTGAGCTGAAGGAACTGCACCAACTTGAGTACGGTGCGGCTAGCCGAATTCTTAAGATCCGCCCGCCCGGTATCGAACAACACATCGCCCAGGGTCATCACCAAGCCACGATCGGTCTGCTCGGAGGCCAGCGCAGCGATTTGCGCCTCAACCCACTTGCCTTGTTGCTGCACACTGGCCAACTTGGCCTCGCGCAGGGCCAGTTGCAGGCGCTGGCGATCCAGGTCGAGCTTGGCGATCCGCTCCTGGTTGAGCGCAAGCTTGGCATGCTCAGCGGCAATCTCACTGTAGCGCTGGCTCAGGTAGGCGTAGTGACGCACATCGGCACCGGTGCCGATGTAGCTGGACAGGCGCTCGGCCCGGGCCAACGACTCACCGGCACGGATCACATCACGCGGCGCACTGCGCAGCACGTTGGAATCGTCCTTGACCTTCTGGAACGCCGCACTGGCCTCATCCAGGGCCGACTCGCTGCGCTGACTGGCACAGCCCTGCAAGCCGACCAGGGCCAGCAAGGTCAGCGCGGCCATTGGCTTGAAGCGCATCATGGCTGCACCTCCAGCTGTTTGCGCAAGCGTTTGACGCGCGACTGCAGCAGTTCGAGCTGCTCCTCGCTCTTGTGGGTCAGCACCCGCGCCTCGGCCAGGCGTGCATCGAGCTCGGCCTGTTCGGCGCGCATGCGCGCATCGCGATGGTCTTCGGTGGCCAGGTTGCTCTTGGCTCGGGCCAGCTTGTCTTCGGCCAGCTTGAGCTCGGGCACCTGCTCGGTGGCGCCGACCGCCTTGGCCTGTTCCAGCGCCTGCTCGGACAGGCGCAACTGTTCATTGGGCGCCGGGTCATTGGCGCAACCGGCCAGGCCGAGTGCGGCCATCGCCAGAATCAAGGGTTGGATTCTCAACGCAATCTTCCTACTGTTTGGGGGCGTCCAGCGGCGCCTGCATCTGCGCCTTCCAGCGCTCGACATTACGTTGCAGGACAGCCTCGGACGCACCGGAGATCGGCAATTCTGTCAGCTTTTTAGCCAGTTGTCCGCGCAACCAGCTGTCGTTGCAGGCCGAATTGTGCGACAGCGCCAGGTACAGGCCCGGCCGATCCACCGGCAGGCCGCGCGCGATCAGGTCATTGGCCATGCCCAGCCCCTGCACCATGGCCATGCCCGAGTAGCGGCCAGCCAGCACATAATCGACCTGGCCCAGCACCAGCTTCTGGAATGCCTGGGTCAGGTTCTGCGACGGCGTCAGCTTGAGCTGGGCCTTGGCGAAGGCATCGAAGGCCGGCGTCAGCCGAGCGCGCTCGGACAGGCTGCCCTGGTACTGGGCCAGGTCCGCCGGGCCGTCGAACTGCACATTGCCATCGTGGCGAGTCCACACCAGGTATTCGTTCAGTTGCAGGGGCGGATGGATGTAGTCCAGCGCGGTCAGCTGCTGCACTTGCATGGGCGTGTCGAGCAACAGGTCCATGCGCCCGCTACGCACTTCTTCCAGGGCCTGATCGCGCTTGCCGGCATGCAGCACCTCGACCGTCACCCCCAGTTCACTGGCAACTTGGCGCAGCAAATCGACATTGGCGCCGATCAGATGGCGAGGGTCTTTTGGGTCTTGCCAGGAATAGGGGGGAGCATCCGGGCTGCCGGTCGCCACCAGGCGCTCGCATTTACCCGCCGCCATCGCCAGCGGCGACAGCAACGCCGCCAGGCAAGCCAGCAGCGGGCCCGTTCCGCGATACTTCATGCGCTACTCCTTGCAGCCATAAAAAAAGCCCGACCCTCGATGAGGGCCGGGCTTCTTTATAAGTGAAGCAGGCGAATCAGACCAGCTTTTCCAGCTCTGGAACGGCTTCGAACAGGTCCGCGACCAGGCCGTAGTCAGCCACCTGGAAGATCGGCGCCTCTTCATCCTTGTTGATCGCAACGATCACCTTGGAGTCTTTCATACCGGCCAAGTGCTGGATTGCGCCGGAGATGCCGACCGCGATGTACAGCTGCGGGGCGACGATCTTGCCGGTCTGGCCGACCTGCATGTCGTTGGGCACAAAACCTGCGTCGACCGCGGCGCGCGAAGCACCGACGGCGGCGCCAAGCTTGTCGGCCAGGGCATACAGGTGCTTGAAGTTGTCACCGTTGCCCATGCCACGGCCGCCGGAAACGACGATCTTGGCAGCGGTCAGTTCAGGACGGTCGGACTTGGCCAGCTCTTCACCGACGAACGCCGATTTGCCCGCATCGTGCGCCGAGGCAACCGCCTCGACCGCAGCCGAACCACCCTCGGCGGCGACAGCGTCGAAGCCGGTGGTACGCACGGTGATGACCTTGACCGCAGCGCTCGATTGCACGGTGGCAATGGCGTTACCGGCGTAGATCGGACGCTTGAAGGTATCGGCCGATTCAACCGAGATGATCTCGGAGATCTGGTCGACATCGAGCAGCGCAGCAACGCGTGGCAGGATGTTCTTGCCGTTGGTGGTGGCGGGGGCCAGCACGTGGCTGTAGCCCTTGGCCAGCTCAGCTACCAGCGGCGCGACGTTTTCCGGCAGCAGGTGGGCGTAGGCTGCGTTATCGGCAACCAGCACCTTAGCCACGCCAGCGATCTTGGCCGCAGCCTCAGCGACGCCACCGACGTTCTGGCCTGCGACCAGCACATTGACATCGCCACCGATCTTGGCAGCAGCGGCGACAGTGTTCAGGGTAGCCGGGGCAACGGCACCGTTTTCGTATTCAGCGACAACCAGGATAGTCATTTAGATTACCTTCGCCTCGTTCTTCAGTTTCTCGACCAGTTCGGCCACCGACTTGACCTTGATGCCAGCGCTGCGAGCAGCCGGCGCTTCAACTTTCAGGGTCTTGGTGGTGGAGGCGGTGGAAACGCCCAGCGCGTCTGGAGTCACGGTCTCCAGCGGCTTCTTCTTGGCCTTCATGATGTTGGGCAGCGACGCGTAGCGCGGCTCGTTCAGACGCAGGTCGGTGGTGACGATCGCTGGCAGGTTGAGCGCAACGGTCTGCAGGCCGCCATCGATTTCACGGGTGACATTGAGCTTGTCGCCAGCCACTTCGACCTTGGAGGCGAAGGTGCCTTGGGCGTAGCCTGTCAGCGCCGCCAGCATCTGGCCAGTCTGGTTGTTGTCACTGTCGATGGCCTGCTTGCCGAGGATCACCAGCTGTGGCTGCTCCTTGTCGACCAGGGCCTTGAGCGCCTTGGCCACGGCCAGCGAGTTCAGCTCGTCGCTGGTCTCGACCAGGATGGCGCGATCAGCACCCAGCGCCAGCGCGGTGCGCAGTTGCTCTTGGGCTGCGGTCGGGCCGACGGCGACGGCGACGATCTCGGTCACAACGCCCTTCTCTTTCAGGCGCACGGCTTCTTCCACGGCGATTTCGCAGAAGGGGTTCATGGACATCTTGACGTTTGCAAGGTCGACGCCGGAGTTGTCCGCCTTGACGCGAACCTTGACGTTGTAGTCGACCACTCGTTTGACAGCTACAAGAACCTTCATGGATTCCTCGTTACTCTCCGGTGAAAAGAATGTCGCCTGGGGCTGGCCCGGCGATTGCGCGTGGGTACAAGGGCACCTCTAAAAACGTTGCGGGGCGAGCGATCTTCACAGTGACCAATCAGTCTTGTTCAGACCCTGCCGGCAAAACCCGCGAGTCATTTTCTGTCGTGACGTGTAAACTCCACTACACAACGGGTTTTAGCCTCAAAACCCTGCTCTACGCCTGGTCTTTAGGGGTGCACCTGCGCCCGACGGTCAGCCTACGGCGAGCGTAAAACCGCTCGTATCTTGACCGTAACACCCATCCCGGTCAATACGGCAAATCGGCCAGCCTCCAGCCGCGTCCCTGTGATTTTACTGGGCTGCGGCAAATTCAAACAAACGTTTGTATTGGACCCGCCGAGTGGTGTAGATATAATGCGCGCCAAGACAAAACGGTGTAGTCCGCCATCCGCAAAGCTACAGCATAGATAGCTGCGAGTGACCCACCGATAAAACCCACAAGACAAGCAACAGCGATGAGCCTTGAGTAGGAGAGAACCAGTGGAACGCGAATACATGGAATTCGACGTGGTCATTGTCGGCGCCGGGCCGGCAGGCCTGTCCGCCGCCTGCCGCCTGAAGCAGAAGGCCGCCGAAGCCGGTAGCGAGATCAGCGTCTGCGTGGTCGAGAAAGGCTCCGAAGTCGGTGCGCACATCCTCTCTGGTGCGGTGTTCGAGCCGCGCGCGCTCAACGAGCTGTTCCCCGATTGGAAAGAGCTCGGCGCGCCACTGAACACCGAGGTCAAGCGCGACGACATCTATGTGCTCAAGGACCAGGGCAGTTCGGTCAAGGTACCCGACCTGTTCGTGCCCAAGACCATGCACAACCAAGGCAACTACATCATCTCGCTGGGCAACCTGTGCCGCTGGCTGGCCCAGCAGGCCGAGAACCTGGGCGTGGAAATCTACCCAGGCTTCGCAGCCCAAGAAGCGCTGTTCGATGAAAACGGCGTGGTTCGCGGCATCGTCACCGGCGACTTGGGCGTCGACCGCGAAGGCAACCCCAAAGACGGCCTGTACACCCCAGGCATGGAGCTGCGCGCCAAGTACACCCTGTTTGCCGAAGGCTGCCGTGGCCACATCGGCAAGCAGCTGATCAAGCGCTTCAACCTCGACAGCGAATCCGACGTCCAGCACTACGGCATCGGCATCAAGGAAATCTGGGAAATCGACGCGGCCAAGCATGAGCAAGGCCTGGTGGTGCACACCGCCGGCTGGCCGCTGGATGTGGTCAGCAGCGAAAATACCGGTGGCTCGTTCCTGTATCACCTGGAAAACAACCAGGTGGTGGTCGGTTTGATCGTCGACCTGTCCTACGCCAACCCGTACCTGTCGCCGTTCGACGAGTTCCAGCGACTCAAGCACCACCCGGTGATCAGCCAGTACCTCGAAGGCGGCAAGCGCATCAGCTACGGCGCCCGCGCGATCTGCAAGGGCGGCTACAACTCGCTGCCCAAGATGGTCTTCAACGGTGGCGCGCTGATCGGTTGCGACCTGGGCACGCTGAACTTCGCCAAGATCAAAGGCAGCCACACGGCGATGAAATCCGGCATGCTCGCCGCCGATGCAGTGGCTGACGCGCTGATCGCCGGTAGCGAGGGCGGCGATGCGCTGACCACTTACGTTGACGCATTCAAAGCCAGCTGGCTGCATGACGAGCTGTTCGCCAGCCGTAACTTCGGCCCGGCCATGCATAAGTTCGGCCCGCTGTTTGGCGCAGCCTTCAACTATGTCGACCAGAACTGGTTCGGCGGCAAGCTGCCGTTCACCCTGCGCGACACCAAGCCCGATTACGCTTGCCTGAAGCTTGCGGCCGACTCGAAGAAGATCGACTACCCCAAACCCGACGGCAAGCTCAGTTTCGACAAGCTCAGCTCGGTATTCCTCTCCAGCACCAACCATGAAGAGGAACAACCCTGCCACCTGAAGCTGACCGACCCGAACATCCCGATCGCCAGCAACCTGCCGCTGTACGACGAGCCGGCTCAGCGCTATTGCCCGGCCGGGGTCTACGAGGTGGTCACCCAGGAAGACGGCACCAAGCGCTTCCAGATCAACGCGCAGAACTGCGTGCACTGCAAGACCTGCGACATCAAGGACCCGGCCCAGAACATTACCTGGGTCACCCCTGAAGGTGCCGGTGGGCCGAACTACCCGAACATGTAAGTGCATCGCGCTGTATGAAAAAGCCCCCTGGCCGTGAGGTCAGGGGGCTTTTTTGTACGCAAGGCGGTGGGCCGAGACGCATGCAGAAGTGTCTAGGTCGCTCGTGAGAGCGAGCGCCACCCGCGTTATTTCTCAGCACACATGACCGGCACCGCCTGCGAATCGAACACCAACCGCTCCCGCCCCTTGAAATACAGAGCCGTAAGCAAGCCGACCATGCCCATCAGCAGACAAAAGCCGACACACACCCACGGGCTCCACGGCATCAAGGCAATCAGCGCCAGCGGCGTGGTACTGGCCCATAAGGCGTAGGCGACGTTGTAGGTGAAGGAAATACCCGACACGCGGATCTGCGCCGGAAACAGCCCGACCATCACCGACGGCACCACGCCGACCACCCCACAGCACAGTCCGGCCAGGGCATAGGCCGGCCAGATCAGGCTCCACTGCCCCACCAGGCTGGCATACAGCGCGCCAATCCCAACAGGCAGCAACAGGCTGTAGATCTTCAGCGCCCGCCAGGCGCCCAGGCGGTCGACCAGCAACCCGGCCAACACGCAGCCGATATTCAAGAACACGATGCCAACGCTGCTCAAGGCAAAGGTCTGCCCGGCCGCAATGCCAAAGCGCTGCTGCATCACGGTTGGGGTGATCACCACCAACACCACCACCGCCGAGGTCAATACGCAGGTCAGCAACGCCGCCGGCAGCAACGCCCGGCGATGCTCGCGCAACACCTGGCGCAGCGGGAACGCCACCGGCTGCTCGCGACGCTCGCGCAAGGCAAGAAATACCGGCGTCTCGCTCAGCCAGCGGCGCAGCCACACGCCGATCACCCCAAACACCCCGCCCAGCAGGAACGGATAGCGCCAGGCGTAATCGAGAATTTCCTGCGGGCTGAACAGTTGCGCCAGCAAGGTCGCCGTCAGCGCGCCCAGCAGGTAACCGAAGGTCAGCCCCGCCTGCAGAAAGCCCAAGGCATAACCGCGCCGCCCTTCGGGCGCATGCTCGGCGACAAAGGTCCAGGCACTGGGCACCTCCCCGCCCACGGCGGCGCCCTGCAAGATACGCAACGCCAACAGGATCAGCGGCGCCGCGTAGCCGATATCGGCATAGGTCGGCATCACCCCGATCAACAGGCATGGCAGGGCCATCATCAGGATGCTCAGGCTGAACACCCGCTTGCGCCCCAGATGATCGGCAAAGTGCGCCATCAGGATGCCGCCCAACGGGCGCGCAAGATAACCGGTGACGAAAATCCCGAAACTCTGCAGCAGGCGCAGCCACTCGGGCATCTCAGGCGGGAAGAACAATTGGCTGAGGGTCAGGGCGAAGAACACGAAAATGATGAAATCGTAGATCTCCAACGCGCCGCCCAACGCCGCCAGGCCCAGGGTCCGGTGGTCGCCACGGGTAAACCGGGGCTGGCGAGCGGTATCGATGGCAGTCATGGCAGGGGTCCGCAGATCGGCAAAGGGCAAGAGGATAGCAAATGCCCGCGGCCTGTTGCCGCATGCCGTTCAGCTTGAGCGACTGAATACCGTCTGGGCGAAGTTCAGCCGCTGGCGCGGATAGGCCGAATGACCGGACAGGCCCGGCGGCAGAGCCACCTGCCCGACCACCACCGGCAAGTCGATGATCGACATGAACGACTCCAGCGCCTCGCTATCTGGCACCTTGGGCAGGCTGATGCTCACCGCCTTGCGCTCGCTCTGCGCCACCGCCGGTACTTTCAGGTGTTGCGAGTGATAGAGCAAGGCGTGCTGAATCTGCGTGCTGACCCGACAAAAACGCGCCAGGTCGACACCGGCATGGCTGGCCAGGTCGATATTGCCAATCAGCAGGTTGAACGGCTGCAATGCGCATTGCACCAGGCGCTGCAGGTCATCGAAGTTGTCTACCGGGGCGATCCGGTAATAACCCAGGGCATTGAGCATCTTCTCCAGCTGCAAGCGTTGGCTGGGGTGCTCGTCGGCGATGAGGATGCGCATGCATTTGTTTGGCATCGATCGAACCTGGGCAGCAAGGTGATGGGAACTCCCTGACCATACTGCGCCAGTACAGGCAATCGCCAGGGCGATGCCTGGAGAGGGTCTTCATTGATAGTTGTCCTGAAACCCGGAGAAATCAAGTCGCCAGCACTGGGATTTGTCGCCCATCGCCCAGTTTTGCTCAGGATTCCCACTGACGCATGCGCACCCGGCAGTGCTTCATGGCATTGACGATGTGCTTTTCCACGAGACTGCGCGAAATACCCAGGTGTTCGGCGATCTGCTGGTGCGACATGCCGTCGAGTTTACGCAACAGAAAACTGTCACGACACGGCGCGCTGAGCTCATCCAAGGCACGCTGCATCAGCGCCAGGCGCTGGTTCAATTGCATGCTCTGGGACGGGGCCGGGCTGTGCCAGCGCTCGTCAAGGTCGAGCACCTCCAGCGGTTCGGCCTTGCGTACCAGATGGCGCCGATGGCGATCGATCACCAGGTTCATCGCCGTGCGATAGAGGAAGGCGCGCGGGTTCTCGATCTGCTCAGGCTCGTTACGCTCCAGCACCCGCAGGTAGGCATCATGGATAACATCTTCCGCCGCCTGACGATTACCCAGGCGCGCACTGAGGAAGCTCACCAACTCGCGATAGTAATGTTCCACGACGGCACCTGGCATGTCCCTGCACAACGGCGAAGGAGGAAAAGCTCGAAGGAGTGATATCAAGCTGGAATCTTACAAATTATAATGATTCTCAGCAACAGACAGGCACTGGCCTAGGCTAAATCATCTGCACTGCGCTTCGTTTATCTGGGACCTCCGTGCGCGTCCACTTGGCAGCGCGTGGCCATCCTTCTGGCTGGAAGTCCACATGAGTCGCACATCCAATACCCGCCGTCGCATCCTCCTCGGCGGCCTGGGCCTGCTTGGCCTGGGCAGCCTGCTGGCGTGGCAGGCGCTGCCCTTCGGCGCCCTGCCCGTCAGCACCGTCGCCGTGACCCGCGCCGATATAGAGAGCAGCGTCACCGCCCTTGGCACCTTGCAACCCAGACGCTATGTCGATGTCGGCGCGCAGGCATCCGGGCAGATCCGCAAGCTGCACGTAGAAGCCGGGGATGAGGTGCGCCAAGGCCAGCTACTGGTCGAAATCGATCCTTCCACCCAGCAGGCGAAATTCGACGCCGCCCGTTTTGCGATCGACAATCTCAAGGCGCAACTGGCCGAGCAACGCGCCCAGTTCCAGCTGGCTCGTCAGCAGTACCAGCGCCAGCGCAGCCTCGCCGCAGCCGGCGCCAGCCGCGATGAAGACCTGCAGATCGCCGATGCCCAGCTCAAGGTGACCCAAGCGCGGATCGACATGTACCAGGCGCAGATCCACCAGGCCCAGGCCAGCGTGCGCAGCGATGAGGCCGAACTTGGCTACACCCGCATCTATGCCCCCATGGACGGAACCGTGGTCGCAGTGGATGCCCGCGAGGGCCAGACCCTCAACGCCCAACAGCAGACACCCCTGATCCTGCGCATAGCCAAGCTCTCGCCAATGACCGTCTGGGCCCAGGTTTCCGAGGCCGACATCGGCAAGGTCAAACCCGGCATGACTGCCTACTTCACCACCCTTGCCGGCGGCAAGCGGCGCTGGACCAGCACGGTCAGGCAGATCTTGCCGATCCCGCCCAAGCCGCTCGAGCAGACCAGCCAAGGCGGCGGTAGCCCGATCAGTGCTAGCTCCGGAGGCAGCGCCAGCCAGGTAGTCCAGTACACCGTGCTGTTGGACGTGGACAACCCCGATGGCGCCCTGATGGCTGAGATGACGACCCAGGTGTTCTTTGTCGCAGGTCACGCCAGCCAGGTCCTCACGGCGCCGTTGGCCGCCCTCGACGACAGTGATGGCGACGGCCTGCGCCTGGCCCAGGTGCTCAACCGTCAGGGCAAGATCGAACAACGGCAGGTGCGCACCGGCCTTAGCGACCGGCTGCGGGTGCAGATCCTCGATGGCTTGAGCGAAGGCGAGCAACTGGTCATTGGCGCGCCTCGCGCCAGTGGAGGATAAATGTCAATTCCCCTGATCGAGCTGAGCGACATCCGCAAATCCTACGGCGGCCTCGACACCCCCACCGTCGAGGTGCTGCGCGGGGTCAGCCTGAGCATCTACCCTGGCGAGTTCGTCGCCATTGTCGGTGCGTCCGGCTCCGGCAAGTCGACTCTGATGAACATCCTCGGCTGCCTCGACCGACCCACCAGCGGCAACTATCGCTTTGCCGGCAAGGATGTTGCCGAGCTGGGCAGCGACGAATTGGCCTGGCTCAGGCGCGAAGCCTTCGGCTTCGTGTTCCAGGGCTATCACCTGATCCCCTCGGGATCAGCCCAGGAAAACGTCGAGATGCCAGCCATCTATGCCGGCATCCCACCAGCCCAACGCCACAGCCGAGCCAGCGCCCTGCTCGAACGCCTGGGCCTGGCCAGCCGCACCGGCAACCGCCCCCACCAGCTCTCCGGCGGCCAGCAACAGCGCGTGTCGATTGCCCGGGCCTTGATGAACGGCGGCCACATCATCCTCGCCGACGAACCCACCGGCGCCCTGGACAGCCAGAGCGGCGCCGAAGTCATGGCCCTGCTGGACGAATTGGCCAGCCAAGGCCATGTGATCATCCTGATCACCCACGACCGCGAGGTGGCGGCTCGTGCACACCGGGTGATCGAGATCCGAGACGGCCTGATGCTCAGTGATTCGGCCGCAGATCGGCTGCCCGACGCGCTCCACCCCGGCCTGCAAGCGCAGGAGCTACGCCAGCGCCTGGACCGCGGCGCGACCTTGCGCGGCGCCTGGAAGGGCGAACTGCTCGAAGCCCTGCAAGCTGCCTGGCGGGTGATGTGGATCAACCGCTTTCGCACCGCCTTGACACTGCTCGGCATCGTCATCGGCGTTGCCTCGGTGGTGGTGATGCTGGCCGTCGGCGAAGGCAGCAAGCGCCAAGTCATGGCGCAAATGGCCGCGTTCGGCTCGAACATCCTCTACCTCAATGGCGCACCGGCCACCCTGCGCGAGCCCGCCGGCACCATCACCCTGGACGATGTCGCCGCCATCGGGGAACTGCCCCAGGTCAAGCACATCATGCCGGTCACCGGCGAGAAGATGATGGTCCGCCACGGCAACAACAGCCAGCAGTTCTACGTGGGGGGCAACAACACCTGGTTTCCCGAGATCTTCAACTGGCCGGTGGTCGAGGGCGCTTTCTTCAGCGAAGCCGACGAAGCCAGCGGCGCCGCTGTTGCAGTGATCGGGCAGAAAGTCCGGGAAAAAATGCTCGACCCCCAGGCCAACCCGCTGGGTCAGTACCTGCTGATCGGTAACGTGCCGTTCCAGGTGGTCGGCATTCTCGCCGGCAAGGGCGCCAGCTCCGGTGACCAGGATAGCGACGGGCGAATCGTCATACCCTACTCGTCGGCGGCCATGCGCCTGTTGGGTCATCGTGACCCGGACTACATCACCATCGCGGCAGCCGACTCCAGCCGGGTAAGCGAAACCGAGCGCGCCATCGATCACCTGCTACGCCAGCGCCACCAGGGCAAGCACGACTTCGAACTGACCAACGACGCCGCCCTGATCCAGGCCGAGGCCCGTACCCAGAACAGCCTGTCGCTGATGCTCGGCGCCATTGCCGCCATCTCCCTGCTGGTGGGCGGGATCGGCGTGATGAACATCATGCTCATGACGGTGCGCGAGCGCACCCGCGAGATCGGTATCCGCATGGCCACCGGCGCACGCCAGCGCGACATCTTGCGCCAGTTCCTCAGTGAGGCGGTGATGCTGTCGATGGTCGGCGGCGTGACCGGTATCGTCCTGGCGCTGAGCGTCGGCGCCGGCCTGATGCTGGCCGGCATCCCGGTGGCGTTCGCCCTGCCCTCGATCCTCGGCGCCTTTGCCTGCGCCGTGATTACCGGCGTGCTGTTCGGTTTCATGCCTGCCCGCAAGGCCGCCCGCCTCGACCCGGTCAAAGCCCTTACCAGCGAATAATCTATGACATTGCCAAGCCGCATCAGTCTGCTGACCCTGAGCCTGTCCCTGGCCGCCTGCACCAGCTCCCCTGCCCCCAGCGCCGCCATCGAGCCGCCCGCCACCTGGCAGGCGGCAACTGACCAGACGGCGCGCGGGTTTGCCGATGCCCAGTGGTGGCAAGCCTTTGCCAGCAGCGAACTGGATCAACTGATCGAACGCGCCCGGCGTGACAGTCACGACCTGGCAGCCGCCGCCGCCAGGGTGCGGCAAGCCCAAGCGCGGGCGACGATCGCCGGCGCACCGCTGCTGCCAGAGCTGCAAGTGGGCCTGGACAGCAGCCGCCAACACCTGCTGCATGGCCAAGGCTACGAACAGCTCGATGTCGATAGCAGCGAGCGCACCAGCACCTCGTTCGATGCCCGCCTGAGCGCCAGCTACGAGATCGACTTCTGGGGCGGTGTACGCGCCGCCCGCGACAGCGCGCTGCGTAGCCTTGACGCCAGCCGCTTCGATCGCCAGACCGTCGAGCTGACCCTGCTCAGCTCGGTCGCCAACAGCTACCTGAGCGCCCTGGCGCTGCAGGAGCAACTGCGCATCGCCCGGCTGAACCTGGACAACGCGCGCAACGTCCTGCGCTTGGTCCAAGCCCGGCACAATTCAGGCTCGGCCACCCGCCTGGAACTTGCCCAGCAGCGCAGCCTGGTGGCGGCACAAGAACGCCAACTGCCCCTGTTGGAACAACAGTGGCAAGACAGCCGCGTCACCCTGGCCACCTTGCTCGGCCAACCGGTTCAGCAACTTGGGCCAAGCCAAGCGTCGATCAACGCGCTGCGCTGGCCCCGGATCGGCAGCGGCGTGCCTAGCGAGTTGCTGGCGCGGCGCCCGGATATCGCCGCCGCCGAAGCGCGCCTGGCCGCCGCCAGCGCCAATGTGCAGGTCGCCAGGGCAGCCATGCTGCCCAAGTTGACCTTGGGTGCAGACCTGGGCAGCGGCGCACGAACGCTGGTCGATGTCTTCAGCAGCCCCTACTACACCTTGACTGCCGGTCTTGCCGCACCCATTTTCAACAACGGCCGGCTGCGCGCCTCGCATCAATTGGCGCAGGCCGAGCAAGCAGAACTGCTCGAAGACTATCGCGCCAGTATTGTCGCCGCCTTCGCCGATGTGGAAAAAGCCCTCAATGCCACCCATGGCGTCGAGCGCCAGAGGCAGTGGCAGGATCAAGAAGTGGAGCAATCGCGCATTGCCTTCGACCTGGCCCAGCAGCGTTACGCCGCCGGCGCCGAAACCCTGCTGACGGTGCTGGAAAGCCAACGCACCCTGTATCAGGCCCAGGACCAACAGGCGCAGTTACAGCTGAGCCAACTGCAAGCCAGCGTGGCCCTGTACAAAGCCCTCGGCGGCGGCTGGCAGGCCGCCCAGGCGCCACGCTAGCGCGCCTATCGGGGGCTGTCGCCTGGGTCAGAGCGAGCGTTGCTTGACCTTCAGGTGCCGCGCATACCAAGGACGGCGCGGCACCTTGCGCAGCAGGCCGTCAAAGCGCTCTTCGTCGGCGTAGATGATGCGCAGGGCCAGCTTCATGGTTTCCGGGTCCATCTCCACGCTGCGCCCTGGGCGCAAGCCTGGGACGCTGCTGCAGCCATGGGTGTCGGGGCCCAACCAGGGGTCGGCCACCTGTACCCAGCGCCCCGCGGCGAACCAAGGCACGCCATTGACCTGCACGCGCACCACCTCACCGGGGTGGAAACGTTCATGGGCGCGAAACCAGTCCTCGATGCGATCGTCGATCCAGCCATGGAAGCGCCAAAACACCGGGTTTACATGGGACGAGAACGGATCGCCAAGAAAGTCGTTTTCAGCGCCGTACCAGCGCCCTGCGAAATCATCCGGGGTGCGCGCCATTGGCACCGGCATGCCGTTGACCGGGTCGCGTGGCACCGAAGCCCAGCGCATGTGCAACCAGTCATGCAGGCCAAGCTCAAGCTCCGAGCCGAACTGCCCCAAGGTCAGTTTGGACAGGTATTGAGGGTCAGAGTAACGCGACTCCCAGACCTCGAAATTGCCGTGAAAGGTCTCGGCGCTCTTGATGTCCCTGACCCACTGGGTGTACTCGTCATCGTCCGAGGCCAGCCAGGTCGGGGGCAAGGCATTGCCATCCTGGTTGTCGAAGTAACGCGCGAACCCCTGTCGATCACGCTCAAGCTCAGGCTGGGGTAGCGGAAAGCGGGTCCATGACGGTAGGTCCTGGATGGCCCGCGCCGCGCCGAGCATGTGCCGGTGCATGAACAGGAAATCTTCCCCCGAGCCATTGCGGTCTTTATGTCGACCACGGGCGTCGCGCTCGCGCTCACGTGGACCCGGCTGCCAGCCCAGGCCACGTAGCGCCTGATGCTTATCCTTGGCCAGCTTGTGCCACTTGTCTCGCGATGCATGCCATAGCTGGTGGAACAGTCGATGCTCAGGCGTGATCAGCCACTCGACCAGTGATGCAGACAGCGCCGTGCGCTCGCGCGCCTCGGGAAACACCTGCTTGCTGGCCAGGAAGCGGTTGTCCTGCTCGGGCAACGCCAGTGGACGATCCAGGCGCAGGATCCGCCCATTGAGGGTCGCCGGGCCGGCATTGCCGAA
The DNA here is from genome assembly GCF_043104195.1 of Pseudomonas sp. xss_2. Classification (NCBI taxonomy): domain Bacteria; kingdom Pseudomonadati; phylum Pseudomonadota; class Gammaproteobacteria; order Pseudomonadales; family Pseudomonadaceae; genus Pseudomonas; species Pseudomonas sp. xss_2. The sequence continues at coordinate 69,445 of NZ_JBICKL010000057.1, read as the reverse complement.
CTCGCCCCAGACCTCATCCAGCACCACCTGACACTCATAGCGTGGCAGCTGCCCCCCATCGTCGAGGGCAAACAGGCGCCAGCGCAGGGTCCCCGGCTTGTCTGCAGACAGGTCCCCGACGACCCGGTAGCGCGGCTGCTGATCACTGCGCAAGCGCTCGGGCGTGTCCAGGAAGCCACGAATGGCCCGGCCGCGCTGGGCAACATCGAGAAACAACTCCAACGGCTGATGCTCAAGACCCTCAAGGCCTGCATCGCTGCCCTTCAAGGTCCAGCGCCAGATCCCGCGCAAGGTATCGCCCAATTGCTGACCCGGCGTATCGGCAAGCTCCACGACCGCCTCGCCGGCTGTTTCGGGAAACTCATCATCAGCTGTGAGCTGGCGCTGCGCGTACCACGCTCCAGGTACCGCAACACCTGCCAGCGCCACACTTGCGATGAAGCCTCGTCGGGAAATCGTCATTGAACTACCTGTGCCAGTCGTTATGGCCGCAAGCACGGCCCATCGAAGGCTAAAACGTTGTGCGCAGGGGAAAATTTAACCCTGCCCGGCCTCTGCACAGGCACACGCACACGCGCCCCCAGCCCGCCGCCGAGCGCTAAATTTCTTGCCTTTGCGCTCGTTCTCTCCAGGTAGCAATGGCCTCGAGCCCGAACCTCTGCGGCGAACCTACTGAGACCGAGATGACGACACCACGCTGGAAAAAAGCCCTGTACATCAGCCTGGCCACTACCCTGACCCTAAGTGCCGGGCTTGCCGCCTGGTACTACCTGGACAAGGACGGTTACCCCAAGGAGGTGGTGCGCCAGGCCAATGATCTGCAGGAGCGGATTATTTCGTTTGATAGCCACATCACCCTGCCGCTGAGCTTCGGCACCGAAGGCAATGAAGCCGACCAGGACGGGCCGGGGCGCTTCGACCTGGTCAAGGCTGCCCGTGGGCGGCTGTCCGGCGCTGCACTGACGATCTTCGCCTGGCCGGAATCCTGGACCGGCAACAATGGCCCGCACCGTCCTACCGACGGTTTTGTCGACGCCGCCCGGCACACCCAGGAGGTGCGCTACAACGCCATCACCGCCATGGTCCGCGACTTCCCCAACCAGGTTGGCATCGCCTATACCCCGCAGGACATGCGCCGGCTGCATGGCGAAGGCAAGTTCGCGGTATTCATCAGCATGCTCAATGCCTACGCCCTGGGCGATGACATCGACCTGCTGGACAAGTGGGCCGCACGCGGTGTGCGCATGTTCGGCTTCAGCTATGTCGGCAACAACAGCTGGGCTGACTCTTCGCGCCCGCTGCCGTTCTTCAATGACACCGTCGACGCGCTGGGAGGCCTGTCCCCCTTGGGTCGCCAGGCGGTTCAACGGCTCAATGACCTGGGCGTGATCATCGACGTGTCCCAGATGTCGGACCAGGCCCTGAGCCAGGTCGCCCAGCTCACCCGCGCCCCGCTGGTCGCCTCGCACTCGGCGCCCAGGGCCGCGGTGGATATCCCACGCAACCTCAGCGACAAGGACATGCAGCTGATCAAGGACAGCGGCGGCGTGGTGCAAATCGTCGCCTTCGGCACTTATCTGAAGCCGCTGAGCGAAAAATCCCAGGATCGGCTCAACGCCCTGCGGGCACGCTTCAGCCTGCCGCCATTGCCTAACCAGGCCTACGCACTGATGCCCGGGGACCCGATCATCGCCGGCTGGCCGGAGCAGAAAGTCGGCGAATATGCCGAAGCGCTGTACGCCATCCTCGATGAGGAACCGCAGGCAACCCTCAAGGACTATGGCGACGCCATCGACTACGCGGTGCGCAAGATCGGTATCGACCATGTCGGCCTCAGCTCCGACTTCAACGAAGGTGGCGGGATCGCCGGCTGGAACGATGCCAGCCAGGCGCGCAACGTCACTGCGGAGCTGATCGCCCGTGGCTACTCGGAGGCCGACATCACCAAGCTCTGGGGTGGCAACTTCCTGAGGGTCTGGGAGCAGGTGCAACACGCTGCCCGTCCGACCACCACCTCCTCCCGTTGAACTGCGAGCCTTGCATGAACGATCGCCGTACTTTTCTCAAGCATGCCGGACTGCTGGCGGCCAGTTTGCCCTTGGCCAGCCAGTTGCTGGGCTCGGCCCAGGCCAATCCAAGGCCGACCACCGGCAGCGACCCATGGGCCGCTTTTCGCCAGCTGTTCGACCTCGACCCTGACTACGCCCACTTCGCCAATTTCCTCATCACCTCACACCCCAAGCCTGTGCGCGAGGCCATCGAGGGCTACCGGGCCAAGCTCGATCGCCATCCGGCGCGCTGGGTGGACTGGGACACCCAGGAAGACTGGAAGCGCGAAGCCGAGGTCCGCGACTGGGCCGCTCGCTACCTGGAGGTCAAGCCGCGCCAGATCGCCCTCACCGGCAGCACCACCGAGGGCCTGGGGCTGATCTACGGCGGCCTGCGCCTGGCGCCTGGGCAAGAGATCCTGACCACCGAGCACGAACACTATTCAACCCGCAACATCCTCGCCTACCGTAGCCAGCGCGAAGGCACGCCGGTGCGCAAGGTGCGCCTGTTCCAGGATCCGGCCAAGGTCTCCGACGACGAAGTGCTCGGCACCATTGCCGCAGCGATCCGACCGCAGACCCGGGTGCTGGGCATGACCTGGGTGCACTCAGGCAGCGGCGTGAAACTGCCGGTGGGCGAAATCGGCGCACTGGTGCGCGAGCTCAACGGCAAGCGTGACGATAACCAGCGCATCCTCTACGTGATCGATGGCGTGCACGGCTTTGGCGTCGAAGACATGCGCTTCGCTGACCTGCAGTGCGACTACTTCATCTCCGGCACCCACAAGTGGATGTTCGGCCCCCGCGGTACCGGGATCATCTGCGCCGCCTCCACCGAGCTCAAGCACCTGACGCCGACCTTCGCGACCTTCTCGGAAAACGAAGACTTCGCCACCACCATGACCCCCGGTGGCTACCACGCCTTCGAACACCGCTGGGCACTGGGCAAGGCATTCGAGCTGCACCTGCAACACGGCAAGGCCGCGATTGAGGCGCGCATCCACGGCTTGAACGACTACCTCAAGGAGCGCCTGGCCGAATTCCCCGCCATTGAGCTGGTGACGCCACGTAGCGCCCGGCATTCGGCGGGGTTCACCTTCTTCCGGATCAAGGGCCAGGATGCCGACGCCGTGGCCGCCGAGCTCAACCGCCAGCGCATCGTGGTCGATGCGGTCGATCGCGATGTCGGCCCGGTCGTGCGCACCGCCCCTGGCTTGCTCAATACCGAGACAGAAATCGATCGCCTGATCGAGGCGCTGCGCCAACGCCTGCGCAGCTGACTTTTCCACCCTTTTTCTTGTAGCCAAACGCTGACGGAAACCACTCCATGTCCGACGAACGCTTCACGTCATTGCTCTCTCCCGCGCGAACCTTGCGCCAGCTCAGCTGTTGCGCCGTCCTCGGCCTTGCCGCCAGCGCCCACGCTGCGGACAGCCCCAAGCCGGGTAGCGTGTTCCAGGACTGCAAGAGCGCCTGCCCGCAAATGGTCGTGCTGCCTGCCGGCAGCTTCCTGATGGGCACTCCAGAGGATGAGCTCGGCCGCGAAGGCGATGAAGGCCCGCAGCACACCGTGACCTTCGCCAAACCCTTTGCCATCAGCCGCTACCACGTCACTGCCGGCGAGCTGGATGCCTACATCCGCGAAAGCGGGGTGAAAATCGCTGACGGCGATACCCGCCCCGGGCGCTTCTGCGCAGCCAGCAAACCCACCTACAAGCAGGGCCCGCGTCAGCCCGCGGTGTGCGTCAGTTGGTTCGATGTACAGGATTACGCCAAATGGCTGTCGAAAAAGACCGGGCATAACTACCGCATGGTCAGCGAAGCGCAGCGCGAATACGCCGCACGCGCAGGCTCCAGCGGCCCGTTCCCATTCCCCTTCGATAACAACGACCCGAGCAAATACAGCATCGCCCAGCACGCCAACACCTACGGCCCCACCGACGGCTACTCCTACACCGCTCCTGTAGGCAGCTACCCGGCCAATGCGTTCGGCGTCCATGACATGCACGGCAACGTCTACGAGTGGGTCGCCGATTGCTGGAACGATGGTTACCAGGGCGCCCCGGCCGATGGCAGTGCCTGGACCACCGGTGACTGCAGCGTGCGGGTCATGCGCGGCAACGACTGGGGCGAAGCGCCGGTGTTCTCGCGTTCCGGTAACCGCAACAACCGCGCCCCTGACGTGCGCGGTGATTTCCTGGGCTTTCGGGTCGTTCGCGAACTCTGATGACCCTTAACCCCGTGTGATTCAGGAGATACCAATGACCCGCAAACCTCGTGGCGCCGTCAGGGAACTGTTCGGCCTGCTCAAACCCTTCTGGCCCCTGGTGACGGTATCGATCGCGCTGGGCATGGTCGGCGGCCTCAGCGTCACCGCGCTGCTCGCCACCATCAACAGCGCCTTGCACAGCGACAGCGGCCTTACCCAGGGCGTGGTCCTGGGTTTTGCCGGGCTGTGCGTGCTGGCGCTGTTCAGTTCGATCTTCTCCGACATCGGCACCAACTATGTCGGCCAGCACATCATCGCCAGGCTACGCCGCGAGCTGGGTGAAAAAGTCCTGGCCGCGCCCATCGACCAGATCGAGCGCTATCGCAGCCACCGGCTGATCCCGGTGCTGACCCACGACGTCGACACCATCAGCGACTTCGCCTTCGTCTTCGCGCCGCTGGCGGTCTCGCTGACCGTGACCCTGGGTTGCCTGGGCTACCTGGCGAGCCTGTCGTGGCCGATGTTCCTGGTGATCGTCGTGGCGATCGGCCTGGGTTCGGTCATGCAGTTCATCGCCCGCTCGTGGGGCGTGCGTGGCTTCGAGAGCGCGCGCGAGGCTGAGGACGACCTGCAAAAACACTACAGCGCCATTGCCGAAGGCGCCAAGGAGCTGCGCATCCATCGCCCGCGGCGCAAGCGCATGTTCAGCCATGGCATCCAGGACACCGCCAACCGCATCTGCGCCACCCAGGTGCGTTCGATCAACATCTTCGTGGTCGCCAAGGCCCTCGGCTCGATGCTGTTCTTCGTGGTGATTGCCGTGGCCCTGGCCATGCAATCGTTGTGGCCCAGCGGCGACAAGAGCGTCACCAGTGGCTTCGTGCTGGTGCTGCTGTATATGAAAGGCCCGCTGGAACACCTGATCAGCACCCTGCCGATCATCAGCAAGGCGCAGATCGCCTTTCGCCGCATCGCCGAGCTATCGCGCCAGTTCTCCTCGCCCGAACCGCACCTGCTGCTGGACGACAGCCGCCCTTCGGCAAAAACCCTCGACAGCCTGCAGCTCAAGGACGTCAGTTATACCTTCCCACGGGTAGAAGGCTGCGAGCCGTTCCAGCTAGGCCCGGTGAACCTGACCATCAAGCAGGGCGAAATCGTCTTCGTGGTGGGTGAGAACGGCTGCGGCAAGACCACCCTGATCAAGCTGCTGCTGGGCCTGTATGCGCCGCAATCGGGCAGCGTCGTGGTCGATGGCCAGCCAGTGAGCGCGCAGAGCCGGGACGACTACCGCCAGCTGTTCACCACCATCTTCGCCGACTACTACCTGTTCGACGACGTCATCCAGGGCGACCAACCGGTGCCAGAGGATGCCACTGACTATCTCAAGCGCCTGGAGATCGATCACAAGGTCAGTATCCGCGACGGCGTGTTCAGCACCACCGACCTCTCCACCGGCCAACGCAAACGCCTGGCCCTGGTCAGCGCCTGGCTCGAAGAGCGGCCGGTATTGGTGTTCGACGAGTGGGCGGCCGATCAGGACCCGACCTTCCGCCGGATCTTCTACACCGAGCTGCTACCTGACCTCAAACGCCTGGGCAAGACCATCATCGTGATCAGCCACGACGACCGTTACTTCGATGTCGCCGACCAGCTGATCCACATGGCCAATGGCAAGGTCAAGCTCGAATCACGGGTTGCCGATTGCATTTAGTTTTCCGGTTTTAGCCGATGGGTGCGTCCTAATCAATAACAAGAACCACTCACACTTAACACCAGACACCTACATAGAGCTTTCGATAAATGCCAACACAACGCCTTCGTCCCCAGGCCTTGGCCCTGGTCATTCGCCGCACCCTGCGTCAAGCGGCGCCTGCCGCACTGGGCCTGAGCGCCCTGATGCCGCTATCGGCCATGGTCCAGGCCCAGCAGGTGCAATTCAACATTCCGGCGCAGTCGCTGGCCAGCGCATTGCTGGCGTTCGGCTCGCAATCGAACCTGCAGGTGCTGTATAGCCCGCAAGACGTCGAAGGCAAGCGCAGTGCCGCCATCTCCGGCGCCATGGAGCCCGCCCAAGCGCTGCCCAAGTTGCTCCAGGGCACCGGCGTCAGCTACCAGATCGAAGGCAACCAGGCCACCATCCATGCCCGGGAGGGGGGCAATGCGGTGGAACTGGGGGCAACCAACATCAATAGCCAGGGGTTGGGGCAAACCACCGAGAACACCGGTTCCTACACCACTGGCGCCATGCAGACCGCGACCAAACTGCCGCTGACACTGCGCGAAACGCCGCAGGCGGTCACAGTGATTACCCGCCAACGCATGGATGACCAGTCGATGCGCAGCCTCGACGACGTGGTCCAGGCCACCCCAGGCCTGCGCATGTCGGCGGCGCGCCCGGCCAACAGCGAGTACTTTTCGCGCGGTTTCCCCATCAGCAACCTGATGTTCGATGGCCTGCCGACCACCTACAACGCCGACTGGGTCGCGGCGGCCGACATGGCCCCCTACGACCGCGTCGAGATCGTCCGTGGGGCAACCGGCATGATGCAGGGTGCCGGCAACCCGTCGGCGGCCATCAACATGGTGCGCAAGCGTCCCACCAAGGAGTTCCAGGGCAGCGTTACCGGCTCCGCGGGCAGCTGGGACAACTACCGTGGCGAGCTGGACCTGAGCGGCCCGCTCAATGACAGCGGCAGCGTGCGTGGCCGTTTCGTCGGTGCCTACAACGACAAGGACAGCTTCCAGGACTATGCCGGCCGCGAGCGTGGCTTGTTCTACGGCATCACCGAGTTCGACCTGACCGACGACACCACCCTCACCGTGGGTGCGTCGAACCAGAACGACAACAACAACATCAACTGGGGTGGCCTGCCGGTCAACCGTGATGGCAGCCATGTCGGCTACTCGCGCTCCACCAACGTCGGCTACGACTGGAGCTATCAGGACATCAACAACACCACGCTGTTCGCCGAAATCGATCATCACTTTGCCAATGACTGGCGCTTGCATGTGGCCGCGTCCAAGAGCTGGTCCGACTTCGCTTTGCAAGGCGCCGTGTTCGAGCGCAAACGCAACGACGCAGGTGCCGAAATATTAGAGCAGCGCGTATTCAATCAGCGTCGGGACTATGACCAGTCCAGCTACGACATCTACGCCAACGGTCCTTTCAAGCTGTTCGATCGCCAGCATGAACTGGTGGTCGGTGCCAGCAAGCGTGAAGTCAAGACCACCGCACATGGCGGTACGATATTCATCCCGGTCGACAACCTGTTCGCCGTCAACCCAAGCGGTATCGCCCGACCCAATGTCCCCGACCAGTACGACCTGAGCGAGCATGTCGAGCAGGAAGGCCTCTACGTCACCACTCGGTTGAACGTCGCCGACCCCCTGAAGGTGATCATCGGCACGCGCCTGGACTGGTATGACAATCAGTCGACCTACAACCAAATCAACGACGGCTACTACACCAACAGCGATTACAAGGTCACCCGTAACGTCACCCGTTACGCCGGGGTGATCTATGACCTGGATGACAACCACTCGGTGTATGCCAGCTATACCGACATCTTCATGCCGCAATCGGAGCAGGGCCAGGGCCGCTCCATCATTCGCCCGATCGAGGGCAAGAACTACGAGATCGGTATCAAGGGCGAGTATTTCGACGGTGCCCTCAATGCCAGCGCGGCGATCTTCCAGATCGACCAGGAAAACCGTGCAGCGGAGTCTGCCAATCAAAGGGGCTGCATCGACTACACCTGCTACGAGGCCTCCGGCAAGGTCAGGACCCAGGGTATCGACCTGGAGCTGATGGGCGCGCTGACGCCAAACTGGCAAGTGGGTGCCGGCTATACCTATTCGCAAACCAAGTTCTTGAAAGATGCCAACAAGGCCAAGGAAGGCAGCAAGTTCGACAGCGACCTGCCCGAGCACCTGTTCAAGCTCAGCACTACCTATACCCTGCCGGGTGAGCTGAACCAGTGGCGTGTCGGCGGTAACGTCTATAGCCAGAGCGGCATTTTCAACAAAGGTACCAGTACCTTCGGTAACTACCGGATCGACCAGGGCTCGTACGCCGTGGTCGGGCTGATGGTGGGCTACAAGGTCAACAAGAATCTCGATACCCGCCTCAACCTCAACAACATCTTCGACCGCAAGTACTACCAGGGCATCGCCGGCAACAATACCTGGAGCCCGTACGACGTATACGGCGACCCACGCAACTTCACCCTCACGGCCAAGTACAGCTTCTAAGCAGCCCCTGGGGTAAAAAAATCCGCATCCCTCACAGGATGCGGATTTTTCATTTGCGCTTCGTGGGCGATCTCACAGCCTTTCGCGCAACGCCTCCACCACCAGCGCCAGCCCCTCTTCAGCCTCCTCGATGATCAAGCCCATGCGCATGAAGTCATGGGTCACGCCCGCCATCACCTGCAAGCTCACCGGCACCCCGCCCTCCTCCAGGTGACGCGCATAAGCCACGCCTTCGTCATGCAACGGATCGCACTCGGCCACCAGCAGCAAGGCCGGCGCCGCCTGTGGCGATACCGCGCCGAGCAACGGCGAGAAGCGCGGGTCGAGACGGTCCGCAGGTTGCCGGGCGTACTGTCGATAGAACCATTCGAGGGTCTGTTGTTCGAGCAGATAGCCGCTGGCATAGCGCTGCGTCGAAGCGCGGCTGCGGCTGGCATCGGTCACCGGGTAGACCAGCACCTGCAGCCGTGGCGCGGGCAGCTGCGCCTGCTCAGCCAACTGGCTTGCCAGCACGGTGGCCAGGCTGGCGCCGACACTGTCGCCCATCACCGCCAGACGGTTGCGGTCGATGCCCAGCTCAGCGGCGTTGTCGACCAGCCAGCGCCAGCCATCCAGCGCATCGTCGACCGCCGTCGGGAAACGCCACTGTGGCGCCAGGCGATAACCCACCGACAGCACGGGCACGCCCGCCTCTTGGGCCAGGTTCCAGCACAAGGCATCGTGGGAGTCGAGGCTGCCTACCACGTAGCCGCCACCATGCAGGTACATCACCGCCGCGCCCAACAGGTGCGGATCGGCCTCCGGTGGCCGGTAGAGGCGCGCCTGCAAGGCATGGCCATCGCGCGCGAGCAAGGTCAGGTTGTCGATCTGCTCGGGCTCCTCGGCCTTCGGCGCCATCAGCGCCGACGACTGCTCGAATTGCTCACGGGCTTGATCTGGGGTCAGCGCATGCATCGGCAGCACCTTGCCAGTCGTGCGGCCCTCCTCCACCAATTTCAGGTAGGCAGCCAGGTCAGGGTTCAGCGACATCGGTATTCTCCAAAAGGGGCTGCACCCGGCAGCCCCGTCAGCTCAAGTAACAGCAACAGTTCAGGCCTGGCCAGTGCTCGGCAAGCGCCTAAGGGCATGCTCCAGCGCGTCCAGCACGGCGGCGTCATGAGGAACCTGGAAGTGCCCGCAGGACAGCATTGGTGCCTGGTCCAGCGACTGCCCGAGCTGGGCGGCCAGCGCCGCACGCTCATCCTCACGGCCAGCGACCCACCAGCTGCGGGGCAGTACCTTGACCCCCTCGCACACCTGCAGCTCACGTGACAGGCGCTTGAGGGTGCGCGCGGTGAGGAACACTTGAAGCAGCTCCTCGACCCCCAAACCTGCGCCTTCGGGTACATCGCCAAGGGCCTGGACGATCAACTCACGGGCGCCAACCGCGCTCTCTTGACGCGGATCGCCGCGATCTACCGTACGCGCTGCCGGTAGCGTGGCCTGGAGCAGTTCGTTCAAGTCATCCAGCCAGTGATCCGCCTGCTGGGCGGATTCGCGGCTCGGCACGAAGCTGTCCAACAGCGCCAGCAATTGCACCTGTTCACCTTCGCCCTCCAGCTGCGCCGCCATCAACGCCGCCAAGGTGCCACCGAGCGACCACCCCAGCAGCCGGTATGGCCCTTGCGCCTGGCGCTCGCGCAGGCAGGCCACGTAGTCATGCGCCAAGGCCTGCAACGATGCCGCCTGCCAGCTTGCATCGAGCAGCTGCCGGGCCTGGATGCCGATCACCTGGCAGCGGCCGTTGAGTCGGCGTGCCAGTGGCTCGTAGTCGAACACCGTACCGAAGCCGGCATGCACGCAGAACAGCGGTGCCTGCCCAGCGACTTCGCCATTGAGCGACAACAGCGGCGTCTGCTTGCCAGAGGCGGCGGTGAGCTGGGCGATGCTTGGCTTTTGCATCAAGTCACGCAGACGCAGGCTGAAACCATGTTTCTTCAAGGCCCGCGACTTGGCCACCACCTGCATGCTGAGGATCGAGTCGCCACCGAGCTCGAAGAAGTTATCGGTGATACCGACCTGCTCGACCTTCAGCACTTGCTGCCAGATCTGCGCGATGGCCCGCTCCAGGTCGTTGCGCGGCGGGACATGCTCGCTGCGCGCCTCGATTGCCGGCAGCGCGTTGCGGTCCAGCTTGCCATTGGGGCTCAGTGGCAACTGCTCCAGTACCATCAGTTGGGCCGGCACCATGTACTCGGGCAACTCCCGCTTCAGCCGCTCGCGCAACTGCTCGGCAAGGTTGTCTTGAGCGTTGCCGACCAGGGTCACATAGCCCACCAGCTGTTTACCGCCCGGGCCGTCCCTGACCACCACTGCGGCCTGGCGCACCTCATCCATCTCGCTCAGGCGTGCCTCGATCTCACCCAGCTCGATGCGAAAACCCCGCACCTTGACCTGATTGTCCAAGCGCCCGAGGTAGTCGAAGGTGCCGTCAGGGCGCTGGCGCACCAGGTCGCCGGTGCGGTACAGGCGCTGCCCCGGGCTGTTCGGGTCGGCCACGAATCGCTCTGCGGTAAGCCCTGGACGATTCAGGTAACCCCGTGCCACGCCCACTCCGCCCAGATACAGCTCTCCGGCCACACCGGGCGGCAGTGGATTGAGATCGGCATCCATGACATAGCCGCTGCGCTGGCCGACCAGGTGGCCAATGGGCGCGTAGACTGCGCCGCAGGGTTGCTCAGGGCCGGCTTTCCAGATCAGCGGCGTGACCACGGTCTCGGTCGGCCCGTAGCCGTTGATGATGTAGCGCGGCCGGAGGAACTGGTGGGCCTGCTCATAGCTGGCCTGCGGCACCGCATCGCCACCGAAACAGTAGATGCGCATCGCGGGCGGGTTACCATCCTGGCGCACCTGCTCGATCAACTGCTGCAAATACACCGGCGGGAAGGCCGCTACGGTGACGCCATGGCGATGCATGGCCTGGCAGGTCTGCTCCGGCGTCCATAGCTCATCACCGCGCAGCAGCACGCTGGCGCCGTGGGTCAAGGCGGTCAGCCAGCGTTCATGGGCGCCATCGAAGGCAAACGACATGAACAATAGCTCGCAGTCCGCCGGCGTCATCTCGTAACGCTCGCCCACTGCCTGGCAGTGCATGGCCAACGCCCCCTGGCTGACCACCACGCCCTTGGGCATACCGGTGGAGCCGGAGGTATAGATCACGTAGGCCAGGTTCTCGGGATCGACCGTGACCTGCGGCGCATGCTCCGGCCATTGCTCAGCCGCGAAATCGTCCAGATCCAGGGTGTGCAGGGTCGCCACTTTCGGCAAGTGGGCGATGGCCGCAGACTCGCAAAGCAACAGGGCGATACCCGAATCCTGCATCAGGTAACTCAGGCGCTCCTTGGGGTAGGCGGTGTCGATCGGCACATAGGCCGCACCGGCCTTGAGCACCGCCAGCAACGCCACGATCAGTCGTTCACTGCGCTGCAAGGCAACCCCGACGCGAACTTCCGGGCCGACCCCTTCGGCGATCAAGGCATGGGCCAATTGGTTCGCCGCGCGATCGAGCTCGGCAAAGCTCAGGCTGCGCTGATCGACTTTGACCGCGGTGGCCGCGCCGTGTTGGGCTGCCCAATCCGCGATGCGCTGATGCACCAACTGCGCCGGCTGCGCGTGCTCGACCGGGGCCGGGTTCGCAGGTGCCTGAGCCAGCAACCCGAGGTTGCCCAGCGGCGCTTGCGCATCGAGGGTCAGCGCCTGCAACAGCGCCTCCATGTTCGCCCGGATACCTTCGACCGCCTCATCGCTGAAGCACTGGCGCAGGTACATGTACTCGATGATCAGTTGCTCCTCGACAATCACCATCAGGTCCATCGGGAAGTCAGTCAGGCCTGATCCGCCGACATCGCCGAACTGCAAGGTATCGTCCTGCCAATCACGCAGGGTGCGATCAAGCGGCTGGTTCTCGAAGACGATGATGCTGTCGAACAATGCCTGGCCACTGCGACCCGACCAGCGCTGCAGATCGCCCAGCGGCGTGTACTCGTGATCGCGCAGCTCCAAGTTGATCCGCTGCAGGTCTTGCAGCCACTGGCCGACCTGAGCTTGCGGGTCGACCTGGTGAATCACGGGCAAGGTGTTGATGAACAAGCCGAGCATGCTCTGCGCCCCCGGCAAGGCTGCAGGGCGTCCCGCCACGGTGGCGCCGAAGGTGACGCTGCGCTGGCCACTGTAGCGACTGAGCAGCAACAGCCAGGCGCCTTGCACCAGGGTGTTGAGGGTAATCCGCTGATCCTGGGCGAAGGCCTTCAACGCCTCGGTCTGCTGCTGGCTGAACCGGCTGTAGAGGGCGTGGTGTCCGCTGCCGCGCTCACCACTTGCGAAGGCGTCCGCCAGGTAGGTTGGCTCCTGCAGAGCGGCCAGTTGCTGGCGCCAGAATACCTCGCTGTGGCGCGGATCCTGCTGGCGCAACCAGCCGATGTAGTCGCGGTAGGGCACCACCTCGCCCAACGCCTGCCCCGAGTAGCAGGCGAGCACTTCGCCCATCAACTGCGAGGTGCTCCAGCCATCGAGCAGGATGTGGTGATAGGTCCAGATCAGTTGCTGACGATCCTCGCCCAGGCGCACCAGCAACAGGCGCTGCAGCGGCGGCTGGTCAAGATCGAAGCCACGCTGGCGCTCTTGCTCGGCCAGGGCTTTGAGGGCGTGCTCGGTATCGTCGCGCCCGCGCCAGTCCAGTTCGCGCAGCGGCACTGGCAGCTCGCGCAGGACGAACTGCAGCGGCTCGTCCAGGTCCTGCCAGAGGAAGCCGGTGCGCAGGATATCGTGGCGCGCCATCACCTGCTGCCACGCCTTTAGCAGACGCTCTGCCACCAGCCCTTGCACCGGTACGCTCAGCTGGTTGATGTAAAGCTCATCTTCGCGACTGGCGTTCAGGCTCAGGAACAGCATGCCCTGCTGCATCGGCGACAGGCTGTACAGCCCATCCACCTGCGCATGCTCAAGCGGCAGCGCTTGCACCTGGGCCTCGCTCAAGCAATGCAGGGCCACCGGCTGCTGGGCAACCTCGCGCCATTGGCTGACGCTGTCGGCCAACTGCTCGATGGTCTGCTTCAGGAACAGGTCGCGGGGGGCGATGTCCAGGCCCAATTGACGGGCCTGGCTGACCACCTGGATGGCGATGATCGAGTCACCGCCCAGGGCGAAGAAGTTGTCCTGGATACCGACCTGCGGCAGATCCAGCACCGTTTGCCAGATGTCCACCAACTGCTGTTCCAGCGGCGTACGCGGTGCCACGTGCGCGGCCCTGGCAGCACTGAAGTCCGCTGCCGGCAGCAGATTGCGCGCCAACTTGCCATTGGCCGTCACCGGCATGCTAGCCAGCAGCAACAGGTGCGCCGGCACCATGTAGTCGGGCAAGCCCTGAGCGAGGAACTGGCGCAGCGCCTCGCGCCATTGCCGCCCGGTCTCGCTGTCATCGGCGACCCGCTGCGGCTCGACTGGCACCAGGTAGGCGACCAACTGCTTGCCGCTCGGCCCGTCCTGGGCCAGCACCACCGCCTCGCGCACCTGCTCGTGCTCCATCAGGCGTGCCTCGATTTCCCCCAGTTCGATGCGCAGGCCGCGGATCTTCACCTGGTGGTCGATCCGCCCGACGTAGTCGATCACGCCGCCCTCGCGGTAGCGCGCCAGATCGCCAGTGCGGTACAGGCGGCCACCCTGGGCGTCGAAGGGGTTGGGGACAAAGCGCTCGGCAGTCAACGCCGCACGCCCATGATAACCCCGCGCCAGCCCCACACCGGCCAGGTACAGCTCACCATTGACCCCACGCGCTGCCGGGCACAGGTCGGGCTCGAGGATGTGCGTGCGCAGGTTATCGATCGGTTGGCCGATCGGCACGCTCGCGCCCTGCTTGCCGGCGCAGGTCCAGTGGGTCACATCGATTGCCGCCTCGGTCGGACCGTACAGGTTGTACAGGCCAGCCTGCGGCAAGCGCTCCAGGCATTGCTGGGCCAGCGGCGCCGACAACGCCTCACCGCTGCAGACCACCCGGCGCACGCTACGGCACCGCTCCACGCCTGTGCTGGCCATGAACGCCTGGAGCATCGACGGCACGAAATGCAGGGTAGTGACTCGATGGTCGATGATGGCCTGGCACAGCCGCTGCGGATCACGGTGGTCACCCGGCAGGGCAATGGCCAGGCGAGCACCGGTCATCAGCGGCCAGAAGAACTCCCAGACCGAAACATCGAAGCTGAACGGGGTTTTCTGCAGCACCGTGTCGCTGGCATCCAGGCCATAGGCGCGCTGCATCCACTGCAAACGGTTGAGCAAGGCCTCGTGGGTATTGCCAGCGCCTTTCGGTCGCCCGGTCGAACCCGAGGTGTAGATCACATAGGCCAGGTTGCCCGGCGCCAGCGTCAGCTGCGGTGAGCTGTCGGCATAGGCCGCCAGCCAGCCTGGCGGCTGGTCCAGGCACAGGCTACGTACCGTGCTCGGAATGGGCAGGCGCGCGACCAGCGCCTGCTGGGTCAGCAGCAGGCCGATGCCACTGTCCTGCATCATGTACGCCAGACGATCAGCGGGGTAATCCGGGTCCAGCGGCACATAGGCGCCGCCTGCCTTGAGCACGGCCAGCAAGCCGATCACCAACTCCAGGCTGCGCTCCAGCGCAACCCCCACCAGCACTTCCGGGCCAACCCCTTGTTCGCGCAGCTTGTGTGCCAGGCGGTTGGCGCGCTGATCGAGCTCGGCGTAGCTCAGGGTCTGCTCTGCGAACAGCAGCGCGGGCGCATGGGGATGGCGCTGGGCGTGGTCCTCGAACAGCTGATGGACCCAGCGCTCACCAGGATAGGCCACCTGGGTTCGGTTCCATTCGCCGACGATGCGCAGCTGTTCGGCCTCATCGAGCATCGGCAGTTGCACCACCGGCAGGTGCGGGTCGCGGCTCACCGCCTGCAGCAGGTTGCGCCAATGCCGCGCCATCTGCTCGATGGTCTGACGATCGTACAGTTCGGTGGCAAAGGTAAACGCCGCAGCAATGCCTGCGGCATGTTCGACGGTGTCCAGCGTCAGGTCGAACTGGGTGCTGTGCAGCGCCCAGTCCACCGCCTCGATACGCAGCCCACTGACCTCACGCGGCGCGCCCTTGGCCTCGGTCTGGTGGTTGAACATCACCTGGAACAATGGGCTGTGGTTGAGGCTGCGCTCCGGTTGCAGGGCATTGACCAACTGCTCGAAGGGCAGGTCCTGATGAGACTGGGCATCCACGGCCGTCTGGCGCACCTGTTCGAGCAGCTCGCTGAAGCGCTGGCGCAGGTGGAACTGGGCCTTGAGCACCTGGGTGTTGACGAAGAAGCCGACCACCCCCTCGGTTTCGCCCCGGGTGCGGTTGGCCACAGGCACCCCCACGCGGATATCCTGCTGCGCCGAATAGCGGTGCAACAAGGCCTGGAAGCTGGCCAGCAACAGCATGAACACCGTCACACCTTGGGCTCGCGCCTGGGCCTTGAGTGCCTGCACCAGTTCATCGTCGAGCACCAGCCGCACCTGGTCGCCCGCTCGACTCGGTTGCGCCGGGCGTGGACGGTCGGTCGGCAGCTCCAGCACCGGCTGCTGGTCACCCAACTGGCCCAGCCAGTAATCCAGCTGCCGCGCCTGCTCGCCGGCCTCCATCCACTGGCGCTGCCAGGCGGCGTAGTCGGCGTACTGTACCGCCAGCGCGGGCAAGCTGACCTCGCGGCCCTGGCTATAGCCCTGGTACAGGCTGACCAGTTCGTCGACCAGTACCGCCATTGACCAACCGTCGGTGATGATGTGGTGCAGGTTGAGCACCAACACGTGCTCCTGCGCGCCCAGACGCAGCAGGTCGACCCGCAGCAGCGGGCCGCGCTCCAGATCGAACGGCTGGCGGATCAGCGTTTCCACTGCCTCGCGCAGTCCATCGGCGGACACCTGCGCGTGGCCGATCTTCCACTCGAACGCCTGCGCTGCATGGATGACCTGGCGCACTTCGCCGGCCTCCTGGGCGAGGGTGGTGCGCAGGCTTTCGTGGCGCGCCAGCAGGGTCTGGAAGGCACGGCTGAGCGCAGCAAGGTCCAGCGCCCCTTGCAGGCGCAAGGCCGAGGCGATGTTGTAGGCGCTACTGTGCGGCTCCAATTGCCACAGCACCCATTGCCGTTGCTGGGCGTAGGACAGCGCCAGCGGCGCACCGCGCTCGAGCGCGACCATCGCCGGCTGTGCTTGGCTGCCAGCGGCGCGGGCGACCCGCTCGGCGAAGCCGGCCAGGTCCTGAGCCTCGAACAGGCTGCGCAGCGGCACTTCGATGGACAGTTGCTGACGCACCCGGCCGACCATCTGCGAGGCCAGCAGCGAATGGCCACCCAGCTCGAAGAAATTGTCGCCAAGGCCGACCTGCTCAACCTTGAGCACACTGGCCCAGATCGCCGCCAGCTGCTGCTCAAGGGGCGTACGCGGCGCCTGGTGCACACGCTGCTGACGACTGAGGTCGACCGCCGGCAGCGCCTTGCGGTCGAGCTTGCCATTGGGCGTCAGCGGCATGCATTCGAGGAACGTCAGGTAAGTCGGCACCATGTAGTCCGGCATCTGCCCCAGCGCATGGGTTCTGAGCGCCTGACGCAAGGCCTCCAGTTGTGCATCCTCAAGCTGCAAGGTGGCCGGATCATGCGCGACGATGTAGGCCGCCAGTTGCTTGCCCAGTGGCCCATCGACATCGATCACGGCAATCTCGCGCACGGCCTCGTGCGCCTGCAGACAGGCCTCGATTTCGCCAAGCTCGATGCGGAACCCGCGAATCTTCAGCTGATGGTCGATACGCCCCATGTACTCGAGCACACCGTCATCACGATAACGCACCAGATCACCCGTGCGGTACAGACGTCCGGCACCGAACGGATCCGGGATAAACCGCTCGGCGGTAAGGCCGGGGCGGTTCAGATAACCCCGTGCCAAGCCATCGCCACCGATGAACAATTCGCCGCTGACCCCCACCGGAACGGCCTCGAACTGGGCATCGAGAACATGGAAGGAGGTATTGCCGATCGGCCGTCCCAGCCACACCTGGTGGCTGTCGCTGACCCGTTCGAGCCCCGACCAGATGGTGGTTTCGGTCGGGCCGTAGAGGTTCCACACATGCCCAGCCTGGTCGATCAGGCGCTGGGCCAGTTCGCCGGTCAATGCCTCGCCGCCGCTGAGCAGTTTCTTGCCGCGCAGCGCTTGCGCCGGGGCGTTGTCCAAGAGCATGCGCCAGGTCGAGGGCGTCGCCTGGATGACGCTGACCGCCTGCTGCTCGATAACCTTGAGCAGGGCGAACGGGTCCTTGTTCTGCTGCTCGGCCAGCAGCACCACGCTGGCCCCATGCAGCAACGGCAGGTACAGCTCCAGCCCGGCAATGTCGAACGACAGCGAGGTCAGCGACAGCACACGATCGCTGGCGTCGATGCCGGGTTGCTCGGCCATGGTCCAGAGGAAGTTGACCAGCGCGCCATGCCGCACACTGACGCCCTTGGGCCGGCCGGTGGAGCCGGAGGTGTAGATGACGTAGGCCGGATTATCCGCGGCTACCTCGATGGCCAGGTTGTCGCCCGGCTTGTGCGCGAACTGCTCTGCCTGGCTGTCCAGGCACAGGCAGGTCACCTGCGCCGGTACCTGTAGCCTTGCCAGCACGGCGCTTTCGCTGAGCAGCAAGGCCAGGCCGCTGTCCTCCATCATGTAGGCAAGGCGTTCGCTCGGGTAATCGGGATCGAGCGGCACATAGGCGCCGCCTGCCTTGAAGATCGCCAGCAGGCCGATGATCATCCGCGGGCCGCGGGGCATCGCCACCCCCACCAGCACCTCAGGCCCCACGCCGTGCTCGCGCAGGGCGTGGGCCAACTGATTAGCGCGCAGGTTCAGCTCGGCGTAGCTCAGCGCCTGCTCGCCCCAGCGCAACGCCGTGGCATCCGGGGTGCGCTGCACCTGCTGCTCGAACAGGCGATAGACACTCTGCCCGGCCGGGTAGTCCATCGCCGTCTGGTTCCATTGCGCCGAGATCCGCTGGCGCTCGTCGTCTTCGAGCAGGGCCAACTCGATGACCCGCTGCGCCGGGTCACGACATACCGCCAACAGCAGGTTGCGCCAGTGGCGGCCCAACTGTTCGATGCGCGAGGCATCGAACAAGTCGGTGGCATAGGTCAGGGATGCAAACAGGCCGTCGGCATGCTCGCTGGTGTCCAGGGTCAGGTCGAACTGGGTGGTGCGTGAATCCCACTCCAAACCCGCCACATCAAGGCCGCTGACCTGCGCCTGGACGGCGCTGCTGCGCGTCTGGTGATTGAACATGACCTGGAACAGCGGGCTGTGGCTCATGCTGCGCTCGGGCTGCAACGCCTCGACCAACTGCTCGAACGGCAGGTCTTGATGGGTCTGGGCCTGCAGGGCGGTCTCGCGCACCTGCTGCAGGACATCGACAAAGCGGCTGTGCACGTCGAAGTCGGCCTTGAGCACCTGGGTATTGACGAAAAAGCCGATCAGCCCCTGGATCTCGCTGCGGTTGCGGTTAGCCACTGGCACCCCGACACGCACCTGCGGCTGGCCACTGTAACGGTGCAGGAGGGTCTGGAACGAGGCCAGCAGGAGCATGAACAAGGTCACCCCCTGCGCTTTGGCCAAGGCCTTGAGCGCCTGCAGCAGGTCGGCATCGATGTCGAGCGTGATCCGCTCGCCGCGGCCACTGGGCACCACCGGGCGGCTGCGGTTGGTGGGCAGGCTCAGTACCGGTTGCTCACCGCCGAGGGTGTCCTTCCAATAGGCAAGCTGGCGCTCCTGCTCGCCAGCTTCCATCCAGTTGCGCTGCCAGATGGCGTAGTCGGCATACTGCACCGCCAGCGCCGGCAGGTTGACCGCCCGGCCCTGGCTGAAGCCCTCGTAGAACTGCACCAGATCGTTGATCAGGATGGGCATCGACCAGCCATCGGCGGCGATGTGATGCACGCTCAGCACCAGCACATGCAGGTTGGCGGCCAGTGGCAGCAGATGCATACGCAGCAACGGCCCCTGCTCAAGGTCGAACGGCTGGCCGATGCACGCCTCGACCTGCTGCCTGAGCCCTTCGTCGGCAGCCTCAGGCGCAGCCGGCTGCAGTGGCTCGAGCTGCAGTTGGAAAGGCATCTGAGGATGGATGACCTGCACCACCCGTTCGCCGTCCTGGCGGAACGTCGTGCGCAACACCTCATGACGCTCGATCAGCGCCTGACAGGCGCGTTGCAAGGCTTGAGGGTCCAGTTCACCTGCCAGTTGCAGCGCCGCACCGATGTTGTAGGCGCCACTGCTCGGGTCCAGTTGCCAGAGAAACCATTGCCGTTCCTGGGCGTAGGACAACGGCGTAGGGTCGGCACTGTCACGGGCGAAGATGCGCGTGACCCCATAGAGGTTGACACCCTGCCGCTTGAGCAAGGCGGCCAGGGCCTTGCGCTCCCGTGACGACAATGACTCTACGGAATCGAGCAATGCTTGCACTAGAACATCTCCTACCAGGGCACCGGTCCCCGCCTGCGAGCCAACCAGCCCGCGACATGCCGACGATGCTGCCGAACAAATGAAAGAGCCGGACAGGAGCCGGCTCTGGGTGTACTGAAGTTGACGAGCCAGGCCAGGCCCAGGGTGGTTCCTGGGCCTGGCCAACCGCGCTACAGGGTCAACTCGTCAATCTCCTCTGCAGTAAGACGTTTCAAGGCTGCCAAGGATTTAGCCAACTCGTCCTGAATCGCCTCGCCATGTCCCTGCCGGGCCGCAACGACCTCGCTGAACGCCGCCAGCGTCGGCTGCTCGAACAACTCGCGCAGGCTGACTTCGGTACTCATCTGGTTGCCTATCCGGGCCACCACCTGGACCACCAGCAGCGAATGCCCGCCCAGCTCGAAGAAGTCGTCGTCAAGGCCGATGCGTTCGACCCCCAGCACCTCGCTCCAGATCTGTGCCAACTGCTGTTGCACGGCGGTGACCGGCGCCTGGTACTGCTGCTGCGAAGTGCTTGCATCCGGCGCTGGCAAGGCCTTGCGGTCAAGCTTGCCGTTGGCGGTCAACGGCAGGCTGTCGAGCATCACCCACAAGCCGGGGACCATGTAGCCCGGCAGGCTGCTGCGCAAGTGCTCGGCGAGCACGGCGCGCAGCTCCATCGTCTGCGCGCTCACCTGCCGGGGCACCCAATAGGCGACCAACTGCTTGCTGCCGGCCACCTGCACATCCACCACCACGGCGCTGTGCACCGCCTCGTGGGCCAGCAGTCGCGACTCGATCTCGCCCAGCTCGATCCGGTAACCGCGAATCTTCACCTGGAAGTCGGCCCGCCCTACGTACTCCAGCACCTGGCCATCGGCGCGCACCCGCGCCAGATCGCCGGTGCGATACAAGCGCTCACCCGGGCTGTGGCTGAACGGATCGGGCACGAAGCTCAAGGCCGTGCGCACCGGGTCGCCCAGGTAGCCGCGCCCTACCCCCACGCCGGCCACATGCAACTCGCCGGTAGCACGCGCCGGCATGGGTTCGAGCAGGTCGTTGAGCACGTACAGACGGTTGTGCTCGGTGGCCGTGCCGATCGGCAGATGCACCGACGGGGCATCATCGAGCACGCGGTACAGCGCCACGTCATCGGAACACTCGGCCGGCCCGTAGGCATTGACCAACTCGATCTGCGGATAGCGCTCGCGCCAGCGCCGGGCCAGGACCGGCGGCATGGCCTCGCCCGTGGTCAGCAGGTAGCGCAGGTTGGGCAGCGCACGGGCCGGCAGTTCCAGCATCGCCTGGATCATCGCCGGGACGCACTCAAGCACCGTCACCCCCGTGGCCTCGACCTGCTGCAACAATGCCTGTGGGTCCTGGGCGACAGCGTCGGGGAAGATCTCCACACGACAACCGCACAGCGCTGCCGTGAGCAACTGCCACACGCAGATGTCAAAACTCTGCGAGGCCGTCTGGGCGATGACGTCATGCTCTTGCAGCCCCAGATAGGGCAGCTTGCTCAACTGGTTGTTGAGCATGCCGGCCTGCTCCACCATCACCCCCTTGGGCACACCGGTCGAGCCGGAGGTGAAGATCACGTACGCCAGCAACTTGCCGGCTGCCTCAGGCAATGGCTTGAGTGGTGCACGCGAGGCGAGGGTCTGCACCTGCTCCCACACCAGCAGCGCCGGTGGCTGGTCCAGCTCGGCGAGCAGCGCTTGGGCCAACGGCGCGCAGCGCTGGTCGCAGACCAACAGCGCCGCGCCACTGAGGCCGAGCACCTCGCTCAGGCGCCGCAGCGGCAGCGACGGGTCCAGCGACAGGTAGCCCGCGCCGGCCTTGAACACACCGACGATCATGCCCAGCAGCGACAGGTCGCGCTCGCCCAACACCGCAACCAGGCCATCGGCGCCGACCCCAGCGGCCTGCAACCTCAGCGCCAGGCGGCTGGCCTGCGCATCCAACTCTGCATAGCTCCACTGGCGCCCACTGCAACGGGCTGCCGGCAGCTGCGGCACCCGCGCCACGGTAGCATCGAAGAGCCGCGCATAGCCCTGCTGCAGTGCTTGCGGCAAGGCCTCTGGGGTCACCCTGGCCTGCTCCTGAAGCCGCGCTGCTACCTGGTGGAAGTCCGCATCCAGCTGCTCGCTCAAGGCCAGCAACAGGGCCTGGAAGTCCGCCAGCAATACCGCGATGGTGTCGCCATCGAACAGGCGCTGGTCATACGACAGGTGCAGGCCCAGCACCTCTCCTGGATAGACCACCACCGTGATCGGGTAGTTGGTGTGGGTGCGCGAGCTGCCCGCCTTGACCTTCATGCTCGACGCCTGCGCACCGACGCTGGACTCCACCGGCGCGTTCTCGAACACGAACAGGCTGTCGAACAACGCCTGGCCACTGCCGATCTCGCTGCACGCCTGGATGTCGACCAGCGGCAAATGCTCGTGCTCACGCAGGTTCAGGTTGTATTCGAGCAGCGACTTGAGCCAAGCCTTGGCGCTCAGGCCTGCTTGCGCCCCTGGCAGTTTCACCCTGAGCGGGATGCTGTTGATGAACAGCCCCACCGTGGTCTGCATTTCTGGGAACTCGACCGGTCGGCCCGCCACAGTCACCCCGAACAGCACATCCCGATCACCGCTGTAGCGCTGTAGCAACAGCGCCCAGGCGCCTTGCACCAGGGTATTGACCGTCAGTTGCGCCGCCTGGGCGCGCTGCGCCAGCTGGGCACTTTGCTCACGGCTCAGGTACACCAGTTGGTCAGCGACGCTGCCCTGGGCCTGCTCGCGCGACGGCGCGCGGTCGAACGGCAGCGCGGTGGGACGCTCGAAGCCCGCCAGCTCCTGGCGCCAGAAGCCGCGCGAAGCGTCACGGTCCCAACGCTGCAACCAGGCGATGAAATCGCGGTAACGCGGCGGCGTCGGCAAGTGCACCGTCTGCCCGCCCAGCAAGCCCTGGTAGACCTTGAAGAATTCATCGACCACCCCCATCCGGCACCAGGCATCGAGCAGCACGTGGTGGTTGCTGAAGACAAAGCCGAAGCGGTCCGCCGCCAGCTGGATCAGGCGCAGGCGGAACGGCACTTCTTTGTCCATGGCAAAGCCGCGCTGCAACTCTTGTTCAAGCTCGGCCTGCAGCGCCGGCTCGTACTCGGCGGGCGACAGGTGGCGCCAGTCGAGCACCCGCAAGGCAGGCTCGGTACGCCGATGGACAATCTGCACCATGCGCTCGCCCAGGTCCCAGCAGAACGAGGTACGCAGGACATCATGGCGGGCGATGACCGTCTTCCAGGCCTGGTTGAAGGCGTCGATGTCGATAGCATGGTCGACTTGGTAGCAGTACTGCATCAGGTAGATACCCGACCCCGGTTCCAGCAGGGTGTGCATCAACAGCCCTTCCTGCATGGGCGACAAGGGGTAGATATCTTCGATGTCGCGCGCCGCCACCGGCAGGCGATCGAGTTGTGCCTGGCTCAGGCCGGCCAACGGGAAATCAGCCGGGGTCACGCCCTGGGCGCCATCTTCCAGGCAGTGCATGATCACCTCTTCCAGCGCCTGCTCAAGGGCGCGGGCCAAGCCCTGGATGGTCTCGGCGCGGTACATCTCGCGGCTATAGGTCCAGTCCAGACGCAGTTCGCCGTCATAGACCTGGCCGTTGACGCTGAGCCAGTTGCCCAGTGGTGCATCCTCGCCCTGGCTGCGCCCGGCGCTTTCCCCGGCAGGCACGAACAGCGCACCAGAGTCCTCGCTGAAGCTGCCATCGAACTGCCCCAGGTAGTTGAAGGTTATGCGTGGCTGGGCGACGCCGGCCAGCTGGCGAGCGAACTCGGCATCCCCCAGGTAGCGCAGCACCCCATAGCCAATCCCTTTGTTGGGCACCTGCCAGAGTTGCTGCTTGATGCGCTTGATGCTGTCGCCGACACTGCCTTGCGGGCTCAGGCGCACCGGGAACAAGCTGGTGAACCAGCCGACCGTGCGGCTCAGGTCCAGGTCGTCGAACAAGTCCTCACGGCCGTGGCCTTCGAGCTGAATGCTCACCGCTGGCTGTCCGCTCCATTGGCACAGTACGCGGGCCAAGGCGGTGAGCAGCAGGTCATTGACCTGGGTGCGATAGGCCGCCGGGGCAACCTTCAGCAGCTTGTGGGTCAGGGCCTTGTCCAGCCGCGAACTGGCATGGGCTGCTTCACGCAAAGTGGCAGCTGCGCCCGGGGTGTCGCAGGGGAACTGCGCATCCTCTTCACTCAAGGCTTGCAACCAATAGGTGCGTTCGGCCAGCAACGCATCGCTGCGCGCATACTCGGTCAGCCGCTGCGCCCACTGCCTGCAACTGGCAGAGCGCCCCGCCAGGCTGATCGGCTGGCCTTGGCTGGCCTGCTGATAGGCGCTTTGCAGGTCCTCGAGGAGGATCCTCCAGGACACCCCATCGACCACCAGGTGATGGATCGCCAGCAGCAGCCGCTGCTGACCGCCAGGCAGTTCGAACAGCACGGCCCTGACCAATTCGCCACGCTCCAGGCTGAGGCTGGCTTGGATCTGGGTGGCGTGCGCTTCGAGCGCCGACGGCTGGTTCAGCGTGACCACTTGCAACAAGGCTTCGATAGCCTGCCGACGTGGCTCGACCTGCCACTGGCGGTCATTGCAGGTGAAGCTCAGGCGCAAGGCTTCATGCTCGTTGAGCACTGCCGTCAGGGCCTGGTCCAGCGCGTTGGGCTGCAAGCGCTGCAATGGCGTGAGCAACACGGCCTGATTCCAGTGGTGGCGCTGTTCGATGGCGGTGTCGAAGAAGCGCGCCTGGATCGGCAACAGGGCGAGCGCCCCGCCCGCCTCTGGCGTTGCGACAGCGGCGGGCTTGGGCTTGTCTTGCACCAGCTTGGCCACCTGGGCCAACGCGGCGATGTTCTGCTTCTCGAACAATTGCTTGGGCGACAGCTTGATTCCCTGGCGCTTGGCCCGGGCGATGATCTGCAGGCTGAGGATGGAGTCGCCGCCCAGTTCGAAGAAGTTATCGCCCGTGCCGACTTGTTCCAGCTTGAGCACATCGGCCCAGATCGCGGCGAGCTTCTCTTCTATTTCACCGACCGGTGGCACGTAAGCCTTGCTGGCAATTTCCGGCTTGGGCAAGGCGCGTTTGTCGAGCTTGCCGTTGGCAGTCAGCGGCAGACGCTCAAGCAGTACGAGGTGGGCGGGCACCATGTAGTCAGGCAGGCGCGCTTGCAGTTGGCTGAGCAACTCAGTTGCCGAGCTCGCGGGGGCCACCACATAGGCGAGCAGTTGCAGACGCTCCGGGTCGCCCTCCAGCGCCATCGGCACGACCACCGCGTCCTGCACGCCGGGCAGGCCACGCAGCAACTCGCCGATCTCGCCGGGCTCGACCCGATAGCCACGGATCTTCACCTGCTCATCGGCGCGGCCAAGAAACTCCACCTTGCCCTGCTGCAAACGGGCACGGTCGCCAGCACGGTACAAACGCGTGCCCTGGCCGGTTGGGTCGGGGACAAATCGCTCGGCAGTCATCGCTGGCCGGCCCAGATAGCCCTGGGCCACACCCTTGCCGCCCAGATACAGCTCACCGGCAACCCGCTCGGCAACCGGGTTAAGCGCCGAATCGAGCAAGCACACATGGCTGTTGGGCAAGGGCTTGCCGACCGGCACGGTACGCGTACCGGGCTCAAGCTCGGTGAACTCGTGGCTGAGAATGCCGACAGTGGTTTCGGTAGGGCCATAGTGGTTGACCAGCCGGCAGTCAGGCCTGAGCTGAGCGACCTTTTCCACCAACGACCATGGACAGGCCTCGCCCCCGACGATCAACAGCTGGCGCGGCAGCACCTTCTGCGGCTCGCTGGCTTGCAGAAGCCCTTGCAGGTGGCTTGGGACGATTTTCAGTACATCGACCTGATGCTCGGCCATGTAGCCGGCAAACGCGTCCGGATCGAACGCGTGCTCGCGCGACAGCAGATGCAGCAGACGGCCACCCGCCAGCGCCCCGAACAGCACGGTATGGCCCAGGTCGGCGGCCACGGTGGAAACCATCGCCATGCTGGCGCCCGCTGGCAGCTGCAAGCGCTGCTCGATGCCCTGCACGTAGTTGGCCAGGGTGCCATGCGCCACCACCACGCCCTTGGGCTGGCCGGTGGAGCCTGAGGTGTAGATCACATAGGCCGGCTGGGCAGGCACCACGGCGGTATCGAGCGGCGTATCCGGGCAATGCCGCCAGGCGTCAGGAGCGAATGGCAACGCAGGGCAAGCCTCGAAACCGCTCAGGGCAACCTGCGGATCTTGCAGCAGCAGGACCGCACCACTGTCGCCGACCAGCTGCGCCAGCCGTTCGACTGGCTGGGCGCTGTCCAGCGGCAGGAACGCGGCGCCGACCTTGAGCACCGCCAGCAAGCTGATCACCCATTCGACCGAGCGCTCCTGGCACAGGGCAACCAGGTCACCCGGTGCCACCCCCAGGGTTTGCAGATGGTGGGCCAGCTGGTTGGACTGCCGGTCAAGCTCGCTGTAGCTCAGTTGCTGGGCGCCCGCACGCACTGCGGGTCGCTCGCCAGCGCCCTGCACCGCCTGGCGCCACAGGGCCAGGACGTCTTCACAGGGGAACTCGGCCTGCTCACCTGGCAGCAGTGCCTGCTGGCCTTCGGTATGAGCTAGCAAGCGGCTGGAGGGGGTATCGACCAGGCGCTGCAGCAGCGCATGCAGCGCGCCGACCATGCGTTCGATCGTGCTGGCCTTGAACAGGTCGGTGGCATAGGTGAAGTACGCCTGGATCTGTTCGCCGCTGTCGGTAAAGTCGAAGGCCAGGTCGAACCGGGCGTCGGCGCCGCTCAGTGGATACTCTTCTACGCTCAGGCCGCTGAGGGTCTTGCTCTGCTCGCTGCCAGCCGCCTCGCCAGCGACATTCTGGTTGAGCTTGAACTGGAACAGCGGGTTATGGCTCAGGTTACGCTCAGGGGCCAGCGCATCGACCAACTGCTCGAAAGGCAGCTCCTGGTGCGACTGGGCCTCGGCTACCACTTGCCGGACCTGCTCGAGCAGGCCGTCGAAGGTCGCCTGTTCATCGACCTGGACCCGCAGCACTTGGGTATTGATGAAAAAGCCAATCAGGCCTTCGAGGTCTTTGCGATTACGCCCAGCGTTGGGCACGCCGATGCGAATGTCGTCCTGACCGCTGTAACGCGACAGCACCACCGCCAGCGCCCCGAGCAGGACCATGAACACCGTCTGCCCCTTGCTCTGGGCCAGGCTGCGCAGCGCGCTGGAGAGTGCCGGCGGCAGGTCGGCGCGGACCACCGCGCCTTGATAGCTGGGCTGAGCCGGGCGTGGAAAGTCCAGCGGCAGGTCCAACAGCGGCTGTTCGCTGCCCAGCTGCGCCTGCCAGTACTGCAACTGCCGCTCGCCTTCGCCCGCTTCGAGCCAGGCGCGCTGCCAGATCGCATAGTCGGCGTACTGAATCGCCAGCGGCTCGGGGTTGACCGGCTGGCCGGCGACCAAGGCATCGTAGAACGAGACGAAGGTCTGCACCATCAGTTCACTGGACCAGCCGTCACTGATGATGTGATGCATGCACACCGTCAATACATGATGGCTGGCGTCGACCTGGAACAGCTTGACCCGCAGCAAGGGCTCATTGAACAGGTCGAACGGACGGCGCAGCTCGTCGCGTACCAAAGTATCCAGGTCAGCTGCGGCCACCTTGACCTGCGCCAGGGGCACCGGCGACTGGTCGAGGATCTGCTGGTAGCATTCGCCCTCCTCCATTACCAGCCGGGTGCGCAGGGTCTCATGGCGTTGCACCAGCAACTCCAGGGCCTTGGCCATGGCCGCAACGTCCAGCTCACCTTCCAGACGTACCGCCATCGGCACATTATAGAAAGCGCTGGTCGGCTCCAGTTGCCAGAGGAACATCAGCCGTTGCTGGGCATACGACAGCGGGATCCGCGCGACCTCGTGGCGGGTGGTGGCGATCGGCAGCAGCTTGAAGCTCTGGCCACTGGCGCTCATCTTGTCGAGCACCTGACGACGTTGCTCCAGCGGCAGTGCGACGAAGCGCTTGGCAATTCGTTCAGCAGTTGTCTTGTCCATGGTCAAGCCTCCGTCAATTCATTCATCAGTTGCTCGATATCGGCGAGGCCTTCTTCGCTCAGGGACTGGCCCGCGCTTTCCAGCGCCAGGGCAAATGCCCCCAGTAGCGGGGTTTCGAAGATGAGGCGGATCGGCATATCGATGCCCAATTGGCTGTTGATACGTGAGATGGCCTGGGCCGCCAGCAGCGAATGGCCGCCCAGTTCGAAGAAGTTGTCGTCCAGCCCGACGCGCTCGACGCGCAGCACATCGGCCCAGATCGCCGCCACCTGCTGTTCGGTGGCGGTCTGCGGGGGCACATAGCGGGCCTGCAGCTGGGTCAGGTCGGGTCGCGGCAAGGCCTTGCGGTCAAGCTTGCCGTTCGGGCTCAGCGGCAGTTCTGCCAGCCAGATCAGGCAGGCCGGGACCATGTAGTCCGGCAAGCTGCCCTGCAGCTGCGCGCGCAACTCTGCCAGCAGCGCCTGCTGGGTCTGCGCGTCGGCCTGGGCCACGGCAGGGTCGGCAGGCACCAGATAGGCGACCAGTTGCTTGCCCAGGGCACCCTCGATGTCGATCACCAGCGCGTCGCGCACACGCTCATGCTCGATCAGGCGCGCGCCAACCTCGCCCAGCTCGATGCGAAAACCGCGGATCTTGACTTGATGATCGATGCGCCCGGCGTATTCGATGCTGCCCTGCTCCAGGTAGCGAGACAGATCGCCGGAGCGGTACAAACGGCTGCCGTCGGCGCCGAACGGATCAGGGATGAAGCGCTCGGCAGTCAGTGCGGGGCGACGGTGATAACCCCTTGCCAGCAGATCGCCGCCAATCATCAACTCACCAATGGCGCCGTTGAGTACCGTGCCGCCACTGTTGTCCAGTAGGTGGATGGAGCGTCCGGCCAGTACCGCACCGATCGGCATGACCGACGGCAACGCAGGCGCCGGATCACCCAGATAAGGCGTGCAGTCGTGGGCGGTGACCGTGACCGTTGCCTCGGTCGGGCCATAAGTGTTGAGCAGGTGCACATGCCCCAGGCCTGCCGCTTTCCACGCCGCCAGCCCCTCTGGCGGCATAGCTTCGCCACCGGCATGGAACTGATGCAGCCGCCCGTAATCGCGCGGCCCATGCTCGGCGAAGTCTTTGGCAAGCATGAACCAGTAGGCCGTGGTGACGTCCACCACGCTGATGTCGTTGGCGATCAGCTCGCGGTAGAAGCGCTCGCTGTCCCACAGCTCAGGACCACGGATGACCACCGAGGCGCCACAGATCAGCGCCGGATACAACTGCTCGACGAAGCCGTCGAAGTTGAACGTGGCGAACTGCAGGATCCGATCGCGGGCTGTGAGATTGAAAAAGCCCAACGACACGTGCGCATGCTGGCTCAACGCACCCTGGCTGATCGCCACGCCTTTGGGGCGGCCGGTGGAGCCTGAGGTGTACATCACATAGGCCAGCGAAGCCGGCTCGATCAGCACGCTCGGGTTGGTTTCGATGGCGCCCTCGAAGGGCTGATCCAGGCACAGTCGAGTGACCCCAGCGGGCACCGGCAAACGCTCGCTCAGGGCAGTTTGGGTGAGCAGCAAGGCCAGGCCACTGTCTTCGATCATGTAGGCCAGGCGCTCGGCCGGGTAATCAGGATCCAGCGGCACATAGGCCGCGCCGACCTTGAGGATCGCCAGCAGCCCGGCGACCATCTCCAGGCCCCGCTCCAGCGCCACTCCGACCAGCACCTCAGGGCCTGCGCCCAAGGCCTGCAGGCGGTGGGCCAGGCGGTTGGCGCGCCGGTTGAGTTCGGCATAGCTCCAGTGCTGGCCATCATGCAGCACGGCGATGGCGTCGGGGGTCTGCGCGACCTGCGCCTGGAAGCGGTGCGCCAACGCGGTGTCGAGCAAGGGCCCGGCCGGCCCCTGCGACCACTGTTGCTCAACCACCCGGCGCTCCTGCGGCGAGGCCAGGGCCAAGCGGTCCAGACTCGCTTGAGGCGCGACCACTAGGGCCTGCAGCAGGTTCAGCCAGTGCTCGCCCATCCGCTCGATACGGGCCCGGTCGAACAAGTCGCAGGCATAGGTGAAGGTTGCCAGCACGCCGTCGGAACGTTCCACGGTATCGAGCGATACATCGAACTGCGAACTGCCCTCGTCCAGGTCGACCTCCTCGACCACCAGGCCATCCAGGCTCTGGCCGGTGACCTGCTCGCCGAGGTCGCGCAGGTGGTTGTACATCACCTGGAACAAGGGGTTGTGGCCCAGCCCGCGCTCAGGCTGCAAGGCTTCGACCAACGCATCGAACGGTACGTCCTTGTTGGCCTGGGCCTGCAGGCTGGCTTCTTTGGTCTGGGCCAGCAACTGCTCGAAGCTGGTGCTGTAGTCCACCTCCAGGCGCAATACCAGGGTGTTGACGAAGAAGCCGATCAAGCCCTCGAGCTCCAGCCGGTTACGGTTGGTCATCGGCACGCCGATGTTGATCTTCTCACTGGCACTGTAACGGGCCAGCAGCAGCGCGAACGAGGCCAGGAAGACATGGAACAAGGTGGCATTGCCGGCCACCGCCAGCTGACGCAAGCCTGCGGTCAATGCGCCGGGCAGGTGAATGTCCAGCCGCCCGCCCCGATAGCTCTGCACCGCCGGGCGCGGTCGGTCTGCCGGCAGCTGCAACACGCTGAAGTCATCCTCCAGGCGTGCTTTCCAGTAACCGAGCTGATCCTCCATCTGCCCTTCGCCAAGCCGCTCGCGCTGCCAGCTGGCATAGTCGGCGTACTGCACCGGCAGGGCTGCGAACAGCGGCAGCGGCGCGCCCTTGGCATGGTGGTTGTAGAGCGCAATACACTCGCGAACCATGATGCCCATCGACCAGCCGTCAGAAACGATATGGTGCAAGGTCAGCAGCAACAGGTGCTCATCGGCGTCGACTTGATAGAGCTTGACCCGTATTAGCGGCCCTGCGGCCAGATCGAACGGACGCTGGATCTCGGCCTGCAAGAGCGCGGTCAGCGCCTCGTCCGGCAACTGGCCAAGCCACTGCTGCTCAAGCTTGACCTCAAGTTGCTCGCTGATGCGCAGGCCCGGCACCCCTTGGTGCTCTTCGAAGCGGGTGCGCAGGGCTTCATGGCGCTGTACCAGCGCATTGATGGCAGCGCTCAACGCGCCTGGGTCCAACGCGCCGCGAATGCGCACCACCATGGGGGTGTGATACGCCGAGCTGTGCGGATGAATTTTCCAGAACAGCCACTGCCGGTACTGGGCATGGGACACCGGCAGCACCTGGTCGCGCGCCAAGCTGATGATCGGCGCATCGCTGACCTGGCCGAGTGCTGCGACCGCCTCGCTGAAGCGGCGCAGATCGCCAGTGTCGAACAACAGCCGCAACGGGATATCGATCCCCAGCTGGCGCCGGGCACGGGAGACGATCTGCGTGGCCATCAACGAATGGCCGCCCAAGGCGAAGAAATTGTCGCCCAGCCCAACCTGCTCGACCGCCAATACCTCCCGCCACAGACCTGCCAGGCCGATCTGCAATGGGCTGACGGGCGGCTCATAGTGTGGCGCCCGGCACTCCTGCTCCGGCTGCGGCAAACGGGCCAGGTCGACCTTGCCATTGGCGGTCAGCGGCAGGCTGTCGAGAAACAGCACGCGCGCGGGAATCATGTGCTCCGGCACGGTCGCCTTGAGCGCCCGCTGCAGGCTGTCCTGCGCCGTGGCGTGATCGGCGCTGCGCTGCACCAGCAAAGGCGCGACCACGTAGGCGATCAGTTGCAACTCATTGGCCTGGGCCCGCGGTCGAACCAGGGCTTTTTCGACGCCTTCAAGCCCCTGCAGACAGGCCTCGACTTCACCCGGCTCGACCCGATAACCACGGATCTTGATTTGCTGATCACGCCGGCCGACGTACAACAGGCGCCCCTCGCGATCACGGCTTACCGCATCACCGCTGCGGTACATGCGCGCCCCTAGCGCGCCCGACGGATCTGGCACGAAGCGTTCCGCAGTCAAGCCCGGGCGGCCGATGTAACCACGGGCAAGACCGGCCCCGGAAATGCACAGCTCGCCTTTGGCCTGACCCGGTGCGGTCTGCAGCGATGCATCGAGGACCTGCACACGGCTGTTGAGCAACGGCGTGCCCAGCTGGGCGACTTGCCCCGGCAGCAGCTCGGCGGTCAGCACACCGACGGTGGTTTCGGTCGGACCATAGTGATTGATGATCTTCAGCTCAGGGCGCAACGCGGCGATCCGCGACAACAGCGCCGCTGGGCAGGCCTCACCCCCCAGGACCAGGCAGCGCTGCGGCAGTACCCGCGCATCGCCACAGGCATCGAGCAATGCCCCCAGGTGCGAGGGCACGATTTTCAGGGCGTCGATAGCTTGATCATCGAGGTAGCTGGCAAAGCCATCGGCGTCCAGCACCGCATCACGTTGCAGCAGGTGCAGGGTCTTACCCGTGCTCAATGCGCCAAACAGCATGGTATGGCCGAGGTCGGCGGCGGGCGTGGAGATCATCGCCAGCTGTTCGAGCGTAGCCAAGGGCAGGCGCTCGGCCAAGCCATCGAGGTAATTGGCCAAGGCCGCATGGGACACGCCCACGCCCTTCGGCGTGCCCGTGGTGCCTGAGGTGTAGATGATGTAGGCAAGGTTGTCGCCCTGCACCGACGCCGGTGCCTGCAGCGCAGGCGCCTGATCTGGGCAAGGCGCATCGAACGCCACTTGCCGCACCTGTGGGCCAAGGTTGTCCATGCCGCCCTGCGGCCCCACGACCAGGGATATGCCGGCGTCACCCAGCATGAACGCCAGACGCTGTCCAGGCTGGCCCGGCTCCAGCGGCACATACGCAGCGCCCGCCTTGAGAATCGCCAGCAGGCCAACTAGCATGTCGACCGAGCGATCAGCCCACAGCCCCACCGCCTGCTCGCTACCCACCCCCAGCGCCTGGAGTTCAAGGCGCAGCGCTTCGGCGCGCAGCTCCAGCTGCTGATAGCTCAACGAGCCGTGACTGCTGATGGCCGCGAGGCGATCCGGGTGCGCCGCCGCCGCTTGGGCGAAGCGCTGATGAACCGGCAGCGGCGCGGCTCGCTCGATCGACGGCAGCGGCACTGGCGCAGCGGCCAGCGGCCAATCGCCAAGCGCCGAGCCGTCATCCTGGCTGAGCGCGGCCAGCAGGCGCAGCCAGTCCTGGCTCATGCCGGCGATGGTTGCCTGGTCGAACAGGTCAAGGGCATAACTGAAGGCCGCGCGCAGCTCCCCAGCCACTTCCACGGTGTCCAGCGTCAGGTCGAAACGGGCGATGTTCTTGCGCAGGTCGAGCTTCTCCAGAACCAGGCCGGA
Organism: Pseudomonas sp. xss_2; assembly: GCF_043104195.1. NCBI lineage: Bacteria > Pseudomonadati > Pseudomonadota > Gammaproteobacteria > Pseudomonadales > Pseudomonadaceae > Pseudomonas > Pseudomonas sp. xss_2. Next base: position 36,090 of record NZ_JBICKL010000057.1, on the reverse strand, counting down.
GCCGGTCTGGATGGCGCCTACGTCGGCCACCTGCGCTTGATGGTTGAACAGCACCTGGAACAACGGGCCATGGGCCGAGTTGCGCTCCACCCCCAGCACTTCGACCAACTTGTCGAAGGGCACGTCCTGGTGGGCCTGGGCCTGGGTCGCGCACTGGCGAACCTGGCCCAGCAACTGGGCGGTATCATGGGTCGGATCCATGCGGGTCTGCAGGACCTGAGTATTGATGAAGCAACCGATCAGCCCTTCCACTTCGCTGCGATTGCGGTTGGCGATCGGCACCCCGACGCGCACCGTGTCATGCCCGCCGTAGCGATACAGCAAGGTCTTGAAGGCTGCCAGCAGCACCACGAACAAGGTGACGTTGTGGCGCTTGGCGAGGGTCTTGAGGCGCTCGGCCAGGTCCGCTTCGATCGCCACCTCCAAGCGCTCGCCACGATGACTGGGGCGGGCTGGCCGCGGACGATCGCTGGGCAGTTGCAGGACGGGATGCTCGTCGCCAAGGTGCGCCAGCCAATAGCCCAGCTGACGCTCCTGCTCACCGGCCTCCAGCCAGCTGCGCTGCCACAGGGCAAAGTCGCGGTACTGGATGTCCAGCGCGGCCAGGGCCGGTGCGGTCCCGGCGCTAGCCGCATCGTACAGTCTGACCAGTTCGTCGATCAGGATGCCCAGCGACCAGCCATCGGCAATGATGTGGTGCAGGGTGATCAGCAACAAATGCTCCTGCTCGCCGATGCGCAGCAGACGCACGCGCATCAGCGGCCCATTGACCAGATCGAATGGCGCTGCCGATTCTTCCGCGCAGGTCGACTCGATGCGCTGTTGCTGCGCCTGGCCTTGCATGTGGCCAAGGTCCAGCAGCTGGACCGCGACCTGCAGATGCGCCTGTACACACTGGCGCACCTGGTCATCGGCTTCGCGAAACACCGTGCGCAGCGCCTCGTGGCGCTGGACCAGAGTGTCGATGGCGCTTTGCAGGGCGGGCACGTCGAGCACGCCGCGCAGCTTGACCGCCAGGGGCAGGTTGTAGGCGCCGCTGTGCGGATCGAGCTGCCAGGCGAACCACATGCGCTGCTGGGCGTAGGACAGGCTGTCGCGGGCCGGCACCTGCACCCCCGCCGCGATCGGCAGGAGGGCGAAATCCACCCCCTCGCCCTTCATCGCATCCAGGAACAGACGACGCTTGCCAGCGGGCAGCTCGATGAAGCGTCGAGCCAGTTTGAGTGAATCTTGGGCATTCATACTGTCGGTCCTTACTGATCTGCGGCTCGGCCTTGGGCAAAGCGTTTTCAGTAGAACGAGCAGATGAGAAGTGAATTTAGCGGCGTGGCGCAGGCCTGTGTGCAAGCGCCAGGTTGTACGCCACCTGATACGGTGGCGTACGGTGGGAGCCGCGCCAAGGAAGCCTCAGCGCGCCTTCTCGCTGTAGCCCTGCGCCATGGCGACGACGACTTTGCGCGGCCCGGTGAACGGCGCCCGAGCGTGAGCGGCGAGCATGTTGTCGAGCATCAGCACATCGCCCTCCTGCCACGGGAAGCTGATCGCGCACTCGTCCAGCACAGCGCGAATGCGCTCAAGCACTTCATGCTCGATGGGCGTGCCGTCACCGTAGTAGACATTGCGTGGCAGGTCCTCCTCGTCGACGATCTCAAGCAGGCTTTCGCGCACCTCGGCCGGTAGATTGGAGACGTGGAACAAGTGCGCCTGGTTGAACCAGACCTGATCGCCGGTCCACGGATGAGTGGCCACCGCCTGACAGACCTGACGGGTGCGCAGTTCGCCGTCGTCTTTCCACTCCCACTCGATGTGGTGGGCACGGCAATAGGCTTCGACCACACTGCGATCTTCGGTGTTGAACACCTGCTCCCAGCCCACATCCAGGCCATTGCCATAGTTGCGGACATACATCAGGCGCTTGCTGGCAAAGCGTTCGACGATGTCGGCCGGCATCCGCCGATAGACTTCGCGGCTGTCGGCGATCGGCGTTTGCCCGCCGGTCTGGGCGGCGATCACGCTGTAGAACCAGATACGCATCGGCCAGTCGAGGCTGTAGGCCTGTTCGTTGTGCAGCGGGATACTCTGGTGCGCCGGGTATTCAGTGGAGGTATACACCCCTTGGGTCACATTGCTGCGTGGGGTGGAACCGAACTCGTAATTGAGCAGCGGATGACCGAACGCCTGGGCGAACTCGCGAAACGCCGCGACTTCCCCCACTTCGAAACCGCGAAACAATATTCCTGCGCAGTGATCCAGGTGCTGCGCCACGATCTCCTTGAGCTCGTCGAAGCTCTCCAGCAGCCCAAGCCCTGGCTCGGGCGCTTCGACCAGCAGCGGCAGCGAGCCGCGCTCAGGCATCAATGGCCGCACCTTGATATCGGCAAGTTCACTCATCTGTGTCTCCCCATCCGCGTCACACACCACGGCCAAGGTGGCGTGCGCCGCGCATTGGCGTTAATCGTATTCATCACGGGCAGACCGCCCGCGTTGCTTGGGCAAAACCTGTTCAGGCGCTGCGCACCGCTACTGCCAGCGCCGCGGCAAACCGCTCTGCGACCTCGTCGATCTGCTCGGCACTGATGATCAATGGCGGCAGGAAGCGCACCACCGCGCCGTGGCGACCACCCAACTCAAGGATCAAGCCGCGCTTGAGGCACTCGCGCTGCACCTTGGGGGCCAGCTCGCGCGCTGCCGGTGGATGGCCCAAGCTATCCAGCGCGCCTTGCGGGTCGACCAGCTCGACCCCAAGCATCAAGCCGCGCCCGCGAATATCGCCCAGCTGCGGGTACTGGCGTTGCAGATGCTGCAAGTGGCCGCGCAGGCGCTGGCCCATGGCCTCGGCGTGCTCGGCCAGGCGATGCTCGACCAGGTAATCGATCACCGCGGAGCCTGCGGCCATGGCCATCTGGTTGCCGCGGAAGGTGCCGGCATGGGCGCCTGGGGTCCATTGGTCCAGCCACTCGCGGTACACCACCACTGCCAGCGGCAGGCTGCCACCAATGGCTTTGGACAAGGTCACCACATCCGGGACGATGCCGGCGTGCTCGAAGGCGAACATCCGCCCGGTGCGGGCAAAGCCGCTCTGGATTTCGTCGACGATCAGCGCCACCCCGGCCTGCTCGGTGATCCGCCGTACGCCGCGTAGCCATTCGATGTCAGCCGGTATCACCCCGCCTTCGCCCTGCACCACCTCCAGAATGACCGCCGCTGGCAGCGGCACCCCGCCTTCCGGATCGAGCAGCAGGTTTTCCAGGTAGTGCAGGTTGGCCCGCACACCCGCCTCACCGCCCAGACCGAACGGGCAGCGGTAGTCGTAGGGGTACGGCATGAACTGCACGCCATTGCCGAGCAACGCGCCCAGGGGTTTCTTCGGCCCGTGGCTGCCCATCAGGCTCAGTGCGCCCTGGGACATGCCGTGGTAGGCACCCTGGAATGCCAGCACGGTGCTGCGCCCGGTGGCGGTGCGCACCAGTTTCAGCGCAGCTTCCACCGCATCGGTGCCGGTCGGGCCGCAGAACTGGATCTTCGCCTCGCGGCGCAAGGCTTCAGGCAGGATGCCGAACAGGTCCTGGACGAAGCGGTCCTTGACCGGCGTGGTCAGGTCGAGGGTATGCAGCGGCAGCTCGTCCGCCAGCACGCGCTGAATCGCCTCGACCACCACCGGATGATTGTGCCCCAAGGCAAGCGTGCCAGCACCGGCCAGGCAGTCGATGAACTGGCGGCCTTCGACGTCTTCGACATACAGGCCACGGGCGCGCTTGAGTGCCAGGGGCAGGCGTCGTGGGTAGCTGCGGGCGTTGGATTCCTGTTGTTGCTGGCGCACCAGCAGCGGCGAATCGGTGAACTCATACAGCGGTTGCGGCGCTGCGCCTGGCAGGATCTGGGCAAGGCTGGTAGCGGTCGACATCGGAGAATCCCTCGCAAATGAATGGTGGGCCCGCCACGTCCCTGTAACCAGATATGTGTCGGGTGAGCATCGTTTGGAGAACGCTTCAGCGCAGGGAGGATTTAGTGATTGGCTAGCAAGTTTTGTCGCCTCCACGGGCCTCTTCGCGGGCAAGCCCGCTCCTACAGGTACCCCGTTGAGCTCGACGCCAGCGCGGTATCTGTAGGAGCGGGCTTGCCCGCGAAGAGGCCAGTGTTGCCACCACCAAACCTGGCTGTGAGCATCCTTTAGCGCAGGCGGGATTTGTGTGATTGGCTTGCCCATAACCATAGAATCTCCCACAGGTACCCCGTTGACCTCGAAGCCAGCGCGGTACCTGTGGGAGCGGGCTTGCCCGCGAAGAGGCCGGTCGTGACACCACAAAACCGGGCTGGCTGCCGATCTCGGCAGCCAGCGCTTAGCTCAGGAGCCGGCAGTCAAAGCGCCTCCAGCTCGGCCATCAGGTCACTGAGCCGGTCGACCTTGTCGTCGTCCAGCGCCGTGTCCTGCAAGCCCTGCACGTAGCTGGCCAGCTCCTCTACCGTGCTGCACTCGAACATCGCCCGCAACGGCACGTTGAGCTGCAGCTGCTTCTGCACCCGCGAGGCGATCTGGGTCGCCAGCAACGAATGCCCGCCCAACTCGAAGAAGTTGTCATGCACCCCTACCCGCTCGGCCTTGAGCACATCGGCCCAGATCCCGGCCAGGGTCTGTTCCAGCTCGTTGCGCGGCGCCAGGTAGGCCTGGCTGTGCTGGCTAGCGAGGTCGATGGCCGGCAGCGCCTTGCGGTCGAGCTTGCCGTTGGCGTTGTGCGGCAGACTGTCGAACCAGCCCCAGTGCAGCGGCACCATGTACTCCGGCAGATCGGCGCGCAGGCGTTGCTTGACCTGTTCGAGCAGCGCGACGTCGGCGACGATGCCCTGATGCGCGACCAGATAGCCCACCAGGTGCTTGCCGTTGGCGCCCTCCTGCACGCCTACCGCCGCATCGCGGATCTCGCTCTGCTCGTGCAGACGGGCTTCGATTTCGCCCAGCTCGATGCGATAACCGCGAATCTTCACCTGATGGTCAATGCGCCCGACGTACTCGAGCACGCCATCCGGCCGGCGCCGCGCCAGGTCGCCGGTACGATACAGACGCTCGCCCGGCGCGCCATAGGGATGCGGGATGAATGCCAGTGCCGTGCGCACGGGATCGCCGACATACCCACGGCCAACCCCGGTACCGGCGACACACAACTCGCCCACCGCGCCCAAGGGCACCAGCGCCTGGTCCTCGTTCAACAGGTACAGGCGGTTGTTGTCGGTCGGCGTGCCAATCGGCAGGTAGCTGCCCTGGGTCGATTGCGCATCGACGCGGAAGAACGCCACGTCATCCGAGCATTCCGCCGGGCCATAGGCGTTGACCAGGCCAATCGCCGGATAGCGCTGCAGCCACTGCGCGGCCAGCTCAGGCGGCATGGCCTCGCCGGTCGGCAGCATCCAGCGCAGGCCATCCAGGTGCTGGTGATCGTTGGCGAGCATGCCCTGGATCAGCGACGGCACGCTTTCCAGCACGGTGATGCCGCTGGCCTGGACATGCGCCAGCAAGCCTTGCGGATCATGGGCGATGGCATTGGGCACGATCTCTACCCGGGCGCCGAACAACGGCGCGGCGAGGAACTGCCAGACCGAAATGTCGAAACTCTGCGAGGCGGTCTGGGCGATCACGTCCTGCTCATCCAGTACCAGGTACGGCACCTTGCTCAGCTGGTTGTTGAGCATGCCGCGCTGCTCGACCATCACCCCCTTGGGCAGTCCGGTGGAGCCGGAGGTGTAGATCACATAGGCCAGGTTGTCTGGCCCACTGTGAATGCCCAGGTCATGGCTGGCCACAGCGCTGCCCTGGACCTCTTCCCACACCAGCAGTTTCGGTCGTACCGCACCCGCCACTTCATCGAGCAACTGGCGCGCCTGGTCGGCTTGCGCAGCGCTGCACACCAGCACTGGCGTGCGGCTCAACTCGACGATGCGCTGCAGGCGCGCCGCCGGCAAGCCAGGATCCAGCGGCAGGTAGCCGGCGCCGGCCTTGAAGCTACCGACGATCATCCCCAGCAAGGGCAAGCCACGCTCGGCCAGCAGCGCCACCGGTTGATCGAGGGTCACCCCCGCCGCGACCAGGGCATGGCCCAGGCGGTTGGCCGCCAGGTTCAGCCCGGCATAGTCGAACGAGGCCTCCAGGCAGCGCGCGACGATCCGCTCGGGATGCGCGGCAACCCGCGCCTCGAACAGCTCCACATAACTCTGCTCCAGGCTGTAGGCATGCTCGGTGCGGTTGCACTCATCGAGCAGCAAGCGTTGCTCCTCGGCACCGAGCAATGGCAGCTCGGCGACATCGCCGTCGAAGCCTTCGACCAGCGCCAGCAGCAGGCGCTTGAACTCGGCCAGCAAACGCTCGACGGTCGGGTAGTCGAAGTAGCGCTGGTCGAACGACAGGTGCAGGCCCAGGTCATCGCCCGGGTAGCACACCGCCGTCAGCGGGAAGTTGGTGTGGGTGCGCCCCGAGTCGGAACTGGCGTTGAGGTGCTGGGCGTGGTCGAGCACGGCGGTTTCCACCGGCGCGTTCTCGAACACGAACAGGCTGTCGAACAGCGCCTGGCCCTTGGGCAGCTCGCTCCGTTCCTGGATCGCCACCAACGGCAGGTATTCGTACTCACGCAGTTCCATGTTGCGCTCCAGCAGGCCTTGCAGCCACTGGCGCACGCTCTGGCGCTGGCCGGCTGCTGGCAACTGCACGCGCAGGGCGACGCTGTTGATGAACAGGCCAACCGTGCGCTGCATCTGCGGCAGGCTGACCGGACGCCCAGCCACCGTCACCCCGAACACCACGTCACGCTCGCCGCTGTAGCGCGCCAGGAGCAAGGCCCAGGCCGCCTGGGCGAAGGTGTTGATGGTCAGCTGGTGAGCCTGGGCCAGCTCGCGCAGACGCCCCCCTTGCGGCACGTCCAGGCGGGTGTAGCAGTCGCCGACGATCATGCCGTCGCCGGCATGGTCATGGCGCAGCGGACGGTCACTGGGGAGCGCCGTGGCGCGCTCGAAACCGGCCAGGTTGGCTTGCCACCACTGGCGCGCCTCGTCGAGGTCCTGGCGTTGCAGCCAGCCGATATAGTCGCGGTAGCGCGGCGGCACCGGCAGTTGCGCCTGACGGCCTTCGCCGAGGGCCTGGTAGATCTCGAAGAAGTCGTTCATCAACAGCGAGCGGCACCAGGCATCGATCAGGATGTGGTGGTTGCTCATCATGAACCAGTAGCGCTCATCGGCCACACGCACCAGGCGCAGATGGAACGGCGCCTGGCTCAACAGGGCAAAGCCGGCTTCGCGTTCTTCTTTATGCAGGGCCTGCAGGCGCGCTTCCTGGGCCTGCGCGTCGAGGCCGCGCCAATCCTGGTAATCCACCGGGGTCTTGCCCGGCTTGTGGATGATCTGCAGCATCGCCTCGCCGGCGTTCCAGCTGAACGAGGCGCGCAGGGCTTCGTGGCGTGCCACCACCGCTTGCCAGGCCTGGGCGAAGCGCTGCGGGTCGAGCGCGCTGTTGATCCGGTAGCGGTCCTGCATGTAGTAGATACCGGTGCCCGGCTCGAGCAGGGTGTGCAGCAACATGCCTTCTTGCATCGGCGTCAGTGGGTAGACGTCTTCGATCTCGGCTGCGGCGATGGGCAGGCTGTCGATCTGCTCCTGGCTCAGCTGCGCCAGGGGGAAGTCCGACGGGGTGAAGCTGCCGTTGCCCTCTGCCAGGCAGTGCTCGACCAGCGCCAGCAGTTCACGGCGATAGGCCTCGGCCAGCTCGGCGATGGTGCGCTCGTTATACCGCTGGTTGCTGAAGGTCCAGCGCAGCTGCAAGGCGCCGCCATAGACCTGGCCATCGACGCTGAGCCAGTTGGGCAGCGGCGCGTCCAGGTCATGGGCCAGGCCTGCTGGCGCATCCAGCGGCTGGAACAACGCCGCCGCATCGAATTGCTGGTCGAACTGGCCCAGGTAATTGAAGGTGATCCGCGCCTGGGGCAAGGCCGCCATGCGCTCACGCCCGGCGTCATCGGCCAGGTAGCGCAGCACGCCGTAGCCAAGGCCCTTGTGCGGCACCTGGCGCAGTTGCTCCTTGATACGCTTGATCGAGCCTGCGCGGGCTTGCTCGCCCTCGCCCAGCTCGGGGTTCAGGGCCAAGGGATAGGCATTGGTGAACCAACCGACGCTGCGGGTCAGGTCGAGGTCTTCGAACAAGGCTTCACGACCATGGCCTTCGAGCTGCACCAGCACCTCGCTGTCACCACTCCAGCGGCACAGGGTACGCGCCAGGGCAGTCAGCAACAGGTCGTTGACCTGGGTGTGATAAGCGGCGGGTGCCTGTTGCAGCAGCTGGCGGGTCTGCTCGACATCCAGGCTGATCGCCAGGGTCTGGGCATGACGGTGCAGGTTGCCGCCTTGCGGATGATCACACGGCAGCTCGTGGCGGACACTGGCCAACTGGCCTTGCCACCAATCGAGCTCATCACGCAACGAATCGCTACCGGCATAGGCCGCCAGGCGCGCCGCCCAGTCGCCCACCGCATGGGTCTTGGCCGCCAGCGCCTCACCGCGGTACAACGCCTGCAAGTCTTCGAGCAGCACCCGCCAGGACACACCGTCGACCACCAGGTGGTGGATCGCCAGCAGCAGGCGTTGGCCGCCCTGCCCGTCGCTGACCAGCAAGGCGCGCAACAGCGGCCCCTGCTCCAGGTCGAGGCTGCGCTGCACATCGCTGTACAGCGCCTGGCAGTCGTCGAGATTTGCCACGGTGGCGGTCCACAGCAAGGGCTGGGCGCTTGGCTGGGCGTAATGCCCCTGCCAGCGACCGTTCACCTGGGTGAAATTCAGCCGCAAGCTATCGTGGTGAGCGAGCAACCCCGCCAAGGCCTGCTCCAGGGTTTGCGCCTGCAACGGTTGGCGCACCTGCAACAGCACGGCTTGGTTCCAGTGCTGCGGCTCGGGCACTTGGCTGTCGAAGAACCAATGCTGGATCGGCGTCAGCGCAGTGCTGCCCTGGCGCGGGCCTTGCTCGATGTCGCTTGGCGCCTCGCTGCGGCTGACCACCGCCGCCAGGGCCTGAATGGTCTGATGCTGGAACAGGTCACGCGGGGTGAACTGCAAGCCCAGCTGCCGCGCCCGGCTGACCACCTGGATCGACAGGATCGAATCGCCGCCCAGTTCGAAGAAGTTGTCTTGCACGCCCACCCGCGCGACGTTGAGCACCTCGCGCCAGACCTGCGCCAGTTGCGCTTCCAGCTCGTTGGCCGGGGCCTGGTAGTGCTGCTGCGCCTGCTCCAGGTCCGGCGCTGGCAGTGCGCGGCGATCGAGCTTGCCGTTGCCCATCAGTGGCAGCTGTGCAAGCAGTACCAGGTGCGCGGGCACCATGTAGTCCGGCAGGTGGCGGCGGGCATGCGCCTTGACCGCTTCGCGCAGGCTGGCCTGGGCTTGGCTGTCGGCATTGGCCTGCTCACAGAGCAGATAGCCGACCAACTGCTTGCCGCCCGGCAGGTCGAGCGCCAGCACCACCGCCTCGTCGACCTCGGCATGTTCTTGCAGGCGGCTTTCGATCTCGCCCAGCTCGATGCGGAAACCGCGAATCTTAACCTGCTGGTCGGCGCGGCCAACGTACTCCACCAGACCGTCAGCGCGCAGGCGCACCAAGTCGCCCGTGCGGTACAGACGCCCCCCATCATGGCTGAACGGATCCGCGACGAAGCGCTCGGCAGACAGCCCCGGCCGGTCATGATAACCCTGAGCCAAGCCGGCACCGCCGACATACAGCTCGCCGATGCCACCTTGCGCCAGCAGCGCCAGGTCATCATCGAGGATGTACGCGGTACGCGCGCCGATTACCCGGCCAATCGGCACACTGCCGGCATCGGCGGGCAGCGTCTGCGGGGCCACACAGGCCAACGGCATGACCACGGTTTCAGTCGGCCCATAGGCATTGAAGAACTGCTCTGGGGTGAACGCCTGGCGGATGCGTTGCAGGTGTTCGCCCGTCAGTGCTTCGCCACCGGTAATGACCAGGCGCACCGGCAATTGCTCGCCAACACTTGCCAGGTACTGGGCGAGCTGGCTGCCGTAGCTTGGGGTGAAACCGAGGATGCTCACCTGCTGCTCGCGCACCAGTTGGCAGATGTCCTCGGCGCCCCACTGGCCTTGGGCGCGGATCACCACCCGCGCACCGCACAGCAACGGCACCAGCAAGCGCTCGGTGGCAGCGTCGAAGTTGATCGAATAGAAGTGCAGTTCGCAGTCGTCGCTGCGCATGCCGAAGGCGGCGATCACCGCCTGGCAGTGCATGCCGATTTCCCCATGGCTGACCACCACGCCCTTGGGCTTGCCGGTGGAGCCGGAGGTGTAGATCAGGTAGGCCTGGTGCTGCGGCAGGTTGAGGTTAGCCAACGGCCCATCGCTGTAGCTGGGCAGTGACGCTGCGTCATCTTCCAGGCACCAACGCGCCACGCCCGCAGGCAACTGGCCGATACTGTCGAACAACGCACGCTGGCCCAACAGCAAGCCGATGCGGCTGTCCTCGATCATGTAGTGCAAGCGATCGAGCGGGTATTCCGGGTCCAACGGCACGTAGGCGCCCCCAGCCTTGAGGATCGCCAACAGACCAACGACCATTTCCAGCGAACGCTCCAGGGCCAGGCCGACGCGTACCTGCGGCCCGACACCACGCTCGCGCAGGGCACGCGCCAGGCGGTTGGCTTGCTGGTCGAGCTGGGCATAGCTCAGGTGCTGGCCAGCGAAGGTCAGCGCACGGGCGTGCGGCGTGCGCTCGGCCTGGGCGGCGAACAGCCCGTGCAGGGTGTGGCCCAGGTCGAAGTCATGCTCGCCCTGCAATTGGCCGACCAGCACTTGTTGCTCGGCGCTGCTGAGCATCGGCAGTTCGCACAGGCGTTGCTGCGGGTTGTCGATCAGGCCGATCAACAGCTGCTGCCAGTGCTCGGCCATGCGCACGATGCGCGGCTCGTCGAACAGGTCGCAGCTGTAGGTCAGGCAGCAGCCCAGGCGACCGTCGAGGTCGGTGACTTCCAGATACAGGTCGAACTTGGTCGCGCTGGCGTCGTTGACCAGGTAGTCGACCTGCATGCCGGCCAGCTCGCGGCTCTGCTGGAAGGCCCAACGCTGAACGTTGCACATCACCTGGAACAGCGGGTTGTAGGCACTGCTGCGCGGTGGTTGCAGGGCTTCGACCAACTGATCGAACGGCAGGTCCTGGTGCGACTGGCCTGCGACGATGGTCTGGCGCACCTGTTCGAGCAGCTCGGCGCCGCGCATCTGGCCATCGAGCTCGCAGCGCAGCACCTGGGTATTAAGGAAGGCGCCGATCAGGCCTTCGCTTTCCGGACGAATGCGGTTGGCCACCGGCGCGCCGATGCGCAGGTCGCGTTGGCCGCTGTAGCGGTGCAGCAAGGTCGCCAGGGTAGCGGTCATGGTCATGAACAGGGTCAGGCCACGTTCGCTGTTGAAGGCGCGCACGCGGGCGGCCAGGGCGGGGTCGAGGTCGAAGCGATACAGCGCGCCCTGGTGACTCTGCACTGCCGGGCGCGGGCGGTCCGTCGGCAACTCCAGCACTGGGTGTTCATCGCCCAGGCGCTGTTGCCAGTAGGCCAGTTGCCGTGCGCCTTCGCCCCCTTCCAGCCACTGGCGCTGCCACACGCTGTAGTCCAGGTACTGCACCGGCAACGGCGCCAGGGGCGATTCGCGGTCGTCGACGAAGGCCTCGTACAGCTCGCCCAGTTCGCGGGCGAAGATGTCCATGGCCCAGCCTTCGGTGACGATGTGATGCAGGGTCAGCACGAAGTAGTGCTCACGCTCCTGGGCCTTGACCAGGCAGGCACGCAGCAATGGGCCGCGCTCCAGGTCGAACGGCTGGTGGGCCTGGGCGTCGGCCAATGCCTGCAGACGTTGTTGGCGCTGCGGCGCTGGGGTGGCGCTGAAGTCATGCCATTGCACCTTGAGCGCGCTGTGCTCGGCCACGCACTGGTACGGCACGCCATCGATGCTGGGGAAGGTGGTGCGCAGGGTCTCGTGCCGGGCGATCAGTGCATGCAGGGCGCGCTCGAAGGCATCCACGTGCAAGGTGCCACGCAGGCGGGCCATGCCACCGACGTTGTAGGCGGGGCTATCGGGCTCCATCTGCCAGAGGAACCACATGCGTTGCTGGGAATACGACAGCGGCACCGCCTGACGACGGTCAACCCGGGCGATCTCGCCCTGCTGGTTACGTTCGCCACGTTCGCGGATGCTGGCGATTGCGGCGCAGAACGCTGCCAGCTCACTGGCCTCGAACAGCACCTTCAGCGGCAGCTCGACATCCAGTGCCTGGCGGGTCCGCGAGACGATCTGGGTGGCCAGCAACGAGTGGCCACCGAGGGCGAAGAAATCATCCTGCAGGCCGACTTGTTCCAGGTTGAGCACCTCACGCCAGATGGCCGCGACCTGCTGCTGCAGCTCGGTCTGCGGCTCGACATGCTCACGCTGCTGCCAAACCGGTGCCGGCAGGGCTTTGCGCTCGACCTTGCCGCTTGGGCCCAATGGCATTTGCGCCAGATGGATCAGTTGCGCCGGGACCATGTACGCCGGCAAGCGCTCGGCCAAGGCAGCCAGCAGCGCAGCGCTTTGCTCGACGCCGCTGTAGTAGCCGACCAACTGGGCGCCGACGGCATCCTGGTGAATCAGCACCACCGCCTGTTCGACACCCGCCTGGGCCAGCAGGCTCGCCTGCACTTCTTCGGGCTCGACGCGAAAACCACGCACCTTGACCTGCTGGTCGAGACGCCCGAGGTATTCCAGGGCACCCTGCTCAACCCACCAGCGGGCGCGGTCGCCACTGCGGTACAGGCGCTCGCCGTTACCATCGGCTTGCGGCACGAAGCGCTCGGCGGTCAGCCCAGGGCGGCCCAAATAACCGCGGGCCAGGCCCACCCCACCCAGATACAGCTCGCCGGCAACACCCGGCGCGCTCAGCTCCAGCTGATCATCGAGGACCCGGCACAACACATTGGCCAGCGGCCGGCCAATCGGCGAGCGTTCGCCGTCCGCGCTCTGGCAATGCCAGTGGCTGACGTTGATGGCGGTCTCGGTCGGGCCATAGCGGTTATGCAACTGCACCTGGGGCAGCAGCTGCAGGACGCGCTCGCGCAGGTTGGCCGACAACGCCTCACCGCCAGAGAACAGCCGACGCAGGCTGGTGCAGTTGGCGGCCAGTGGTTCCTGGACGAACACCTGCAACAGCGGCGGCACGAAGTGCAGCGTGGTCACCCCATGCTGCTGGATCAATTGGGCGATGCGCTGCGGGTCGCGATGCTCGCCAGGGCCTGCAAGGACCAGCGTGCAGCCGGTGATCAGCGGCCAGAAGCACTCCCACACCGACACATCGAAGCTGATCGGCGCTTTTTGCATCAGCACATCGCTGTCATCGAGCGCGTACGTGGCTTGCATCCACTGCAAGCGCTCAGCCAAGGCCGCGTGGGTGTTGCCGACGCCCTTGGGCTGACCGGTGGAGCCGGAGGTGTAGATCACATAGGCGAGGTTGTCGCCGTCCAGGTGCAGGCCCGGCGCCTGGCTTGGCCAGCTGTCCAGGTGCAATTGATCGAGGGCGATGGTGCTGACCCCAGCCACCTGCGGCAGGCGCTCCAGCAGGTTACTATGGCTCAACAGCAGGCTGGCCTGGCAGTCGCCGAGCATGTAGGCCAGGCGCTCTGGCGGATAGTCGACATCCAGCGGCACGTAGGCGCCACCGGCCTTGACGATCGCCAGCAGGCCGACCAGCAACAGCGGCGAACGCTCCACGGCGATGGCCACGCAGGTGTCGGGGCCGACGCCCTTGTCGCGCAGGTAATGCGCCAGGCGGTTAGCCTGCTGGTGCAGGCTGGCGTAGTCGAGGCTGCCGCCTTCCCACACCAGCGCGGTGCGTTCAGGCGTCAGCCGCGCCTGTTCGTTGAGTTGCTCGACCAGCAGGCGCTGCGCCACGGGCGCGGGCGCCTGGCCCCAGCCCAACAATTGTGCGCGGGCCTGTTCATCGAGCAACTGCACCTCGCCCAAGGTCAACTGTGGCTGGGCGCTGACCTGTTCGAGCAACGCCAGCAAGTGATTGGCCAGACGCTTGATGGTGCTGGCTTCGAACAGCTCGGCGGCATAGTCGAAGGCCAGGCTCAGGCGGCCCTGATGATCTTCTTCACTGTGCAGCTGCAGGTCGAACTTGGCTTCGCGGCTGTGCCATGGCAGCTCTTCGGCGAGCAAGCCGGGCAGACGGCGCAGCGCCGACAGGTCGCGTTGCTGGTGGTTGAACATGACCTGGAACAGGCCCTGCTCGCGGGCCTGCGGCAAGGCTTCGAGCAGTTGCTCGAACGGCAAGTCCTGATTGGCCTGGGCGTGCAGGGTCGCCTGGCGCACCTGGGCCAACAGCTGGGCGAACGGCTGACGGCCATCGAGCTGGGCGCGCAGCACCTGGGTATTGATGAAGAAGCCGACCATGCCCTGGGTTTCTAGGCGCGGGCGGTTGGCATTGGGCACGCCGACGCGGATGTCGCCCTGGCCGGTATAGCGGTGCAGCAAACCTTGCCAGGCGGCCAGCAGGACCATGAACAGGCTGGCCTGTTGCTCGCGGGCCAAGCCCTTGAGCGCGTCGGCAAGCTTGGCCGGGACTTTCACACTCAGGCGTGCGGCGCGCTTGTCGCGTTGGCTGGAGCGGGGGTGGTCGCTGCCCAGGTCGAGCACCGGCAGTTCATCGCCCAGCTGCTGTTGCCAGCGTTCGAGCTGACGCGCGGCCTCGCCTTCAGCCAGCCACTGGCGCTGCCAGATAGCGTAGTCGGCATACCCCAGCGGCAGCGCCTCAAGGCTTGCCTGGTGGCCCTGGCAGCGGGCCGCGTAGAGGCGGGCGAACTCGTCGAGCAGAATATTCAGCGACCAACCGTCGGCGATGATGTGGTGCAGGGTCACCCACAGCTGATGATCCTCGTCATCCAGCCGCGCCAGGGTCACCCGCAGCAACGGTCCTTCGATCAGGTCGAACGGTTGCTGCGCCTCGGCTTCACGACGGGCAGCGACTTCAGTCGCATCCAGCCCGTGCAGATCGACCTGCTGTAGAACAAACCGCTGCTCAGGTAGCACCCGTTGCAGGGCCTGGCCATCGACCTCGCTGAACAACGTGCGCAATGATTCGTGGCGGGCCACCAATGCCTGGAAGCTGTGCTCCAGGGCGGCGATGTCCAGCTCGCCACGCAGGTGCAAGCCGGCCGGGATGTTGTAGGCAGCCGAGGTCGGTTCCAGTTGCCACAGCAGCCACAGGCGATTCTGCGCCAGCGATTGCGCCAATGCCTGGCCACGGCCCAGCATGTCGATGCGGCCATTGCCGTGTCCGCCCTCGGCGAGCAGCGCGGCCACGGCTGCGCTGTAGTCGGCCAGCAGCGGCGCCTCGAACAGCGTGCGCAGGCTCAGGTTGATACCCAACTCGTCGGCCAGCCGCGCAGTGACCTGGGTGGCGGCGATGGAGTTGCCGCCCAGCAGCAGGAAGTGATCGTCTGGCGCAACCGCCTCGACCTTGAGCAATTCGCGCCAAATGGCGGCGATGCGGGTTTGCAGTTCATCAGCCGGCGCAGCGTCTAGCGTCTGCTCGGCGACGGCCGGGAAGCGTGCGTAGCAGTCCAGACTGCCATCGTCCATGCGCAAGCGACAGGCCGAGCGTTGCAGTTTGCCGCTGGAGGTCTTGGGCAAGGCACCCGGGTTGAGCAGCAGCACCACTGCCGGGGCCTGGCGGCAGGCGTCGGCGATGACCTGGCGCAGGGTCTTGATCAGCTCTTGCGGCGTGTGCGCCTTTTGCACATTGCGGCTGATCTCCACGGCAACGCCAATGCCCTCCTCGCCTTGATCATCGACGGCGAACACCGCCACACGGCCCTTGCGCAGCACATCGACCTCGCGCTCCAAGGTCTGTTCCAGGTCCTGCGGGTAGAGGTTCTGCCCGCGCACGATGAGCATGTCTTTCAGGCGCCCAGTGACGAATACCTCGCCCTCGCGCATGAAGCCCAAATCGCCGGTACGCAGCCAGGTCTGGCCGTCCAGTTCGACGAAGGTGCGCGCGCTGGCCTCGGGGTTGCGCCAGTAGCCCAGGGCGATGCTCGGGCCATTGGCCCAGATTTCACCGACCAGGTTGTCGCCCAGCACGCATTGGCGCTGCGGGTCGACGATGCATACCGCATGACCTGGCTGGGGGTAGCCGCAGCTCATCAGCACGCTGCCTTTGCCGGGCTCGGCGCGGTGGCTGGCGAACGCTTGGGCGTCGATCTCCAGCGCGGCAATGCCCTGGCCACGACGGCTGCCGCTGACGAACAGGGTCGCCTCGGCCAGGCCATAGCTGGCGAAGTAGCTCTGCGGGTCGAAACCGCACACCTGGAACTTGCTGGCGAAGGTCTCCAGGCTGTCCTGGCGGATTGGCTCGGAGCCGGAATAGGCCACGCGCCAGCGACTCAAGTCGAGCCCAGCCAAGGCCGCCTCGCTGACCCGCTCGCTGCACAAGCGGTAGGCGAAGTCCGGGCCGCCGCTGATGGTGCCGCCATATTCGCTGATCGCCTGCAACCAGCGCTGCGGCCGCGCCAGGAAATACCCCGGCGACATCAGCACGCACGGCACGCCGCTGAAGATCGGTTGCAGCAGGCCGCCAATCAGGCCCATGTCGTGGTACAGCGGCAACCAGCTGACGATCACATCGTCCGGGTTCAGGTCGATGCCAAAGCCGTGGCGAATCAGTTGCTCGTTGGCCACCAGGTTGCCGTGGCTGACCTGCACGCCCTTGGGCAGCGCGGTGGAGCCGGAGGTGTACTGCAAAAAGGCGATGTCATCGCCGGCCAACTGCGGCTGGCGCCATTGATCGGCCAAGGCTGGGGCCAGAGGGTCGACGGCCAGCAGCTCAGGCGCGGCGTCACCGGCCAGAGCCTCAAGGCCCTGCAAACTGTCACACAGCGCCTCTACCGTCAGCAGCAAACGCGGTTCGGCATCGTCGATGATCGACAGCAGGCGCTCTTGGTGATGACGGCGCGACGACTCTGGCGGATAGGCCGGCACCGCGATCACCCCGGCATACAGGCAGCCGAAGAATGCCGCGACGTAGTCCGGACCACTGGGGAACAGCAACACCGCCCGATCGCCAAACTCGGCGCGCTGTTGCAGCGCCGCGGCGATGGTTCGCGCACGCAGGTCGAGGTCCCGATAACTGAGTACGGCCTGCTCGCGAGGATCATCGGCCAGAAAGCGCAAGGCGATCCGGTCCGGGGTCTGCGCGGCGCGTTGGGCCAAGGCCTGGACCAGCGAGTGCGGGAGTTCGAAGGCGTCCGTCATGGGGTGTTCCTGCCAGTGTCTGGGTGAGTCGCACCGAACGCCGCCACGCAAGGTTGGAGGGCAGGGTTCGGCAGCTGGATGTACACAGGGGAACGGATGGGCGAGGCAAATAATTAACTGCGCAGAGGGCGGAACAGCGCGTCGCGCGGCTAGCGCGAAGTGAACCGGTTCACGCGGGTAAGCTTAGAACCAATACGAATGGAGTCTCATTAACTTTCGTATTTGACAATCATTATCATTGGGAATAGCTTGTCGACCGTCGTTGGAAGCATGCAGTTACAGGTTGCTTCCTTTCCTCAGAGAACAAGGTGATTTCCATGGCGGAACAACTATCCACAAGTAAGTGCGATTCACCATTACTCCAAGCATTCGTCGACAACCGCAACATCCTGGTCAAAATTGCCGCGCGCATCACCGGCTGCCGTTCGCGTGCCGAAGATGTGGTACAGGATGCCTTCTTTCGGCTCAGCGCAGCGCCGCAGATCACCTCCTCGTTCAAGGCCCAGTTGAGCTATCTGTTCCAGATCGTGCGCAACCTGGCGATCGATCACTACCGCAAGCAGGCGATGGAGCTGAAGTACTCCGGCAGTGAGGAAGAAGGCCTCAACGTGGTGATCCAGAACGCCTCGCCGGAAGCCACCCATATCAACCTGGCGGCCCTCGAACACATTGCCGAGGCGCTCAACGAGCTGCCCCAGCGCACCCGCTACGCCTTCGAGATGTACCGCTTGCACGGCGTACCGCAGAAAGACATCGCCAAAGAGCTCGGCGTCTCGCCGACCCTGGTCAACTTCATGATCCGCGATGCCCTGATCCACTGCCGCAAGACCGCTACCCGTCACTGAGCTGCGGCAAGCACAAGCTGCAAGAAAAAGCCGCACACCGCACCGCTTCTCCTTGCAGCTTGCCGCTCCAAACTTGCAACTTGAGCCGCTAGACGAGCGTGCAGCGATCGAAGAAGCGCTCGCGCCCCAGGATCATCAGTGCCGCGCGCTTGTGCGGAAAATCGAACTCCTTCTCGCAGTGAAAGCACTGATCGTGCATGTAGCCGATCATCTTGGCGTTGTCGGCCCGCGGCTCGGCTACCACCCGCTGGGTGCGCGGGTCATCCAGGAACAGGTAATGCACCAGCGCCGACATCCAGCTGGCGACCTTGTGCGGCCCGCGATGGTTTTCTTCACCTACCAGCATGTGGATGCCGCGGTCATAGTCGTCGGCTGGGTAGAACGGCGCGATGCGGTCTTCCTTGGCCCAGTAGGCTTCGAAGTAGGCGAACGGCTGATCATCGAAGCAGCCGATCAGGGTGAGGGTATGGGGGTCGGCTTCAAGTTTGCTCAAGTACTCGCGGTGCTGCTCGAGGCTGCCCTGCTCCTGCCAGAAGTGCGCCACTCGCGGGTTGTTCTGCCAGCGGTTGTAACGCTCAAGATCGTGCTCGATCTCAAGCGTGCGCAGCGACACCCAGGCCCCCAGGCGTGCATCGAAACGTCGATACACTTCACCGCGTGGCTTGGGTGCTCGTAGCGGGTGGCGCTTGCCGTTGCTGATGTGCATTTGCTGGGGATAGACGCCGTCATGCGACTCGCCCAACCACGGCTGGGGCAACTGCCAGAACAACGTGCGTTCGCTGCGGTACACGCCGGCGTCTTCGGTCGCCAGCAACAGGCCGCTGGCTTGGGCTTGCGCCAGCGGATCGCTCAGGTGCCATTGCAGGCGCTGGCATGCAGGGTCGCGCGCAAACAACCAGTAGCAGGCAGCCCACAGCGCCTGCTGGCGGCGCTCGGCACAGATCGCTTGCACGTGCACCTCAAACACCTCGCCGGGCACCAGCCGGAGCTGGATCAGCGGGCGTCCTTCAAGGGTCAAACTCAGCCGACAGTCGCCCTCATCGGCGCTCAAACTGCGCCAACGTGGCAGGGACAGCGGCTGTGAAGCGGCATCGAACGGCATGGTCTTGGCTCACCGGAAATGAAAGAGAGGCTCACTCCTGAAACGTGGCCACTTCCGGCTAATTTAGTCGACGGGGGCTGCGACGGTGATTCGGTAGGGCTGAAAAATGCGCAATAGCTCGCCATTTTCACGCAGGCGCCGCATGAGTTGCGCGAAGGCCTGGGGGCTGATCGGCGCTTGCGGTCGCAGCAAGGCATAGTGATGGTAGACCTGGTCGACCCGCTCGGAAGCCATCAATTGGCTGCGGCTGTCGGGGTTGCGTGCCAGGAAATCGCTGAAGAACGAGCGCGTGACCAAGGCAATATCGGCCCGCCCGCGCTGGACCATCGACAGGTTGCTGTCATGCGAATAGGTCAGCGTCGCGCCGTAGGTCTGGCGCAGGTAATGCGGATCGGAGTTGAACTCGGCGAAGGCGTAGTGATAGCCGTTGTACAGGGCCAGGCGCTTGCCGCGCAGGTCCTGGAAATACTGCTGATCGCGGCTGCCTTGCTGGTGGGCGACGAAAATCTCGGCATCTTCAAGGCCCATGTCTACCGCCTGGTAGGCAATTTGCTGCCAACCCCACTTGGGGTTCTCGAAGATCGCCATGTCGGTGCGGCCTTGCTGGAAATCACCAAAGCGGCGCTGGATCGAGGTGGGCACCAGGACGAAGCGATAATCATCTTGCAACGCGTTGAGCGCCTCGGCCAGTTGTGCCAGCAAGCCACTTTCGCCGCCCTGCTCGGGGCGCACGGTATAAGGCGGGAAATGCGCCGCACCGATCCTCACCTCGACCACCGCCGCAGCCTGGCCTGCTGCGCCCAGGCACAACGCGGCCAAGCTCAGCAAGCAGGACACGGCCTTTAGGCTGGGGGCTGGAGTCAAGACGAGACACTCATCACGGTATGCGACCTTAATGCGCCTAAGCTAGGCGTTTTCACAGGCGTACACAACCGCCGGATATGCCAAAGTGCCAGGGGATGTCGGACGCCGCAGACTTTGGCTACTCTCTAGCGAGACTTGCGAGGGAGCCTGGCATGGGCCATTGGTTGGTGATCGACCTGGAGGCTACCACCGACGACGGTGGTTGGCCGGTCACGGAGATGGAAATCATTGAAATCGGCGCGAGCCTGGTAACCCGTGAAGGCCGCGAGGTTGACCACTTCCAGTGCTTCGTCAAACCGAAACGGCGACCGCAATTAACGCCCTTTTGCCGTGAGCTGACCCATATCAGCCAGGCTGATGTGGATGCTGCTGCGTGTTTCAAACAGGCCTGGGCGCAATTCGAAGGCTGGCTTGGCCAGCAGGCGCAAGATCTGCAAGCCTGGGTCAGCTGGGGTGACTATGACCGCAGGCAACTGCTACAGGAGTGGCATGACTACAAAGTGCGCAGCATTCTCCAGGAGCTGCCGCACATCAACCTCAAGCAGCGCTTTGCCAAGGCGCGGCACTTGCAGCGCCCGGCTGGCCTGAACAGTGCCCTGCAACTGGCTGGCCTGCAGTTCACTGGCCAGCAGCATCGGGCCCTGGAAGATGCGCGCAATACCGCGCGTTTGCTACCGCTGAGCTTGCCTGTCGAAGGCACCTGAAAGCAGATGACGACGGGGCAGGCCTTGGGCATACTGGCCAGCCCTTTTTCCATCGCTTTTTCAGGAGTCGCCCATGTTCAAGGTCAATGAATACTTTGATGGCACCGTCAAGTCGATCGCCTTCACCGGTAGCGAAGGCCCGGCCACCGTTGGCGTCATGGCCCCGGGCGAATACGAGTTCGGTACGGCCAAGCGCGAGATCATGCACGTGGTTTCCGGCGCGCTGAACGTCAAGCTGCCAGGCAGCGACAACTGGGAAAACTTCACCGCTGGCAGCCAGTTCAATGTGCCGGCCGACAGCAAGTTCCAGCTCAAGGTAGCGGTTGAGACCGCTTACCTGTGCGAGTACCGCGACTGATTGTCGTCATAGGGGCTGCTTTGCAGCCCATCGCAGGCAAACCTGCTCCTACAGGGATCGCGCAATCCTGTAGGCGCTGGCTTGCCTGCGATGGGCCGCAAGGCGGCCGCAAAATGCGCTAACCAAGAAACGCCGCAATTCGCTCAGCCGCCGTCTGCAAATGCCCCTCATGGGTCAAGCCCGAGGCCTTCAATGGCTTAAGGTCATGGTCCGCCGCCCCCAGCCAGCACACCTCGATCGCTGGCGACAGCTCATAGCCCTCGACCGCCTCGCGGTTACCCAAGGCATCGCGCTCGCCCTGAATGATCAAGGTCGGCGTGCGTAGCCCGGCCAAATGCTCGACCCGCGGCTTCTCGGGTTTGCCCACCGCATAGAACGGATAACCCAGGCACACCAGTGCATCGGCCTCAAGCTCATCGGCCAACAAACTGGCCATGCGCCCGCCCATCGACTTGCCGCCAATGGCCAGCTTGCCCGTGACCAAAGGTCGCACCTGCCGGTACACCTCGCGCCAGCATTGCAGTAACACCTTCTGCGGGTTGGGCGGGCGTTTGCCGCCCGTTAGCCGCCGCTCGGCCATGTAGGGGAATTCGAAGCGCACCACCGCTACCCCTTGTGCCGCCAGCCTTTGCGCCATGTCCTGCATAAACCCGCTGTCCATCGGCGCGCCCGCGCCATGGGCCAGGATCAGACCACCCACATAGCCCTGTTCGCCGCCCATTTGCGCAGGATCGCAGCGCAAGCCTGGGACATTTGCCACTTGCGCCCATTGATCCCCGTCAATACCGGCACTTTGCCCATTAATCATGCTTGCCTCGCTGTTTAGCCTGCCTATAACCGTGGATGGGAACCCATACATGAACACAACAACCAGTACCGCCTATAACTACAAGGTGGTCCGCCAATTCGCCATTATGACGGTGGTGTGGGGAATCGTCGGGATGGGGCTCGGCGTTTTCATCGCCGCTCAACTCGCCTGGCCCGCCCTCAACTTCGACCTACCGTGGACCAGCTTCGGCCGCCTGCGACCGCTGCATACCAATGCGGTGATCTTCGCCTTCGGCGGCTGCGCGCTGTTTGCCACCTCCTATTATTCGGTGCAGCGCACCTGCCAGACCACCCTGTTCGCACCAAAACTGGCGGCGTTCTCGTTCTGGGGCTGGCAGCTGGTGATTGTGCTGGCGGCCATCAGCCTGCCATTGGGCTATACCAGCTCCAAGGAATACGCTGAGCTGGAATGGCCGATCGACATCTTGATCACCATTGTCTGGGTGGCCTATGCGATCGTGTTCTTCGGTACGCTGATCAAGCGCAATACCAAGCACATCTACGTCGGTAACTGGTTCTTCGGTGCGTTCATCCTCACCGTGGCGCTGCTGCACATCGTCAACAACCTGGAAATCCCGGTCAGCCTGACCAAGTCCTACTCGGTGTATGCCGGGGCCACTGACGCCATGGTCCAGTGGTGGTACGGGCACAACGCGGTGGGCTTCTTCCTGACCGCAGGCTTCCTGGGGATGATGTACTACTACGTGCCCAAGCAGGCCGAACGCCCGGTGTACTCCTATCGCCTGTCGATCGTCCACTTCTGGGCGCTGATCACCCTGTACATCTGGGCAGGCCCGCACCACCTGCACTACACCGCCCTGCCCGACTGGGCGCAGTCGTTGGGCATGGTGATGTCGCTGATTCTCCTGGCCCCGAGCTGGGGCGGCATGATCAACGGCATGATGACCCTGTCGGGGGCCTGGCACAAACTGCGCAGCGACCCGATCCTGCGCTTTTTGGTGGTGTCCCTGGCGTTCTACGGCATGTCGACCTTCGAAGGGCCGATGATGGCGATCAAGACGGTCAACGCCCTGTCGCACTACACCGACTGGACCATCGGCCACGTCCACGCCGGCGCCCTGGGCTGGGTTGCGATGATCTCGATCGGCGCGCTGTACCACACCATTCCCAAGATCTACGGCAAAGAGCGCATGTACAGCCTGGGCCTGATCAACGCGCACTTCTGGCTGGCGACCATCGGCACCGTGCTGTACATCGCCTCGATGTGGGTCAACGGCATCGCCCAGGGCCTGATGTGGCGCGCGGTCAACAGCGACGGCACGCTCACCTACTCGTTCGTCGAGACCCTGGTGGCCAGCCACCCAGGCTTCATCGTGCGCTTCGTCGGTGGTGCGATCTTCCTCAGCGGCATGTTCCTGATGGCCTGGAACACCTGGCGCACGGTGCGCGCACCGGCCGCCGTCGCCGCCCCTGCGAACGCCCAGCTGGCCTGAGGAGACAAGCCTGATGAAACATGAAGTCATCGAGAAAAACGTCGGCCTGCTGGCACTGTTGATGGTGTTCGCCGTCAGCATCGGCGGCCTGACCCAGATCGTCCCGCTGTTCTTCCAGGACGTCACCAACAAGCCGGTCGAAGGCATGAAGCCCTACACCGCGTTGCAGCTCGAAGGCCGCGACATCTACATCCGCGAAGGCTGCGTGGGTTGCCACTCGCAGATGATCCGCCCATTCCGTGCCGAGACCGAGCGCTACGGCCATTACTCGGTGGCCGGTGAAAGCGTCTGGGATCACCCGTTCCTGTGGGGCTCCAAGCGCACCGGTCCGGACTTGGCCCGGGTGGGGGGACGCTACTCGGACGACTGGCACCGCGCGCACCTGTACAACCCGCGCAACGTGGTGCCGGAATCGAAGATGCCGTCCTACCCGTGGCTGGTCGCGCACCAGGTCGACAACAGCCATACCGACACCAAGATGCGTGCCCTGCGCACCCTCGGCGTGCCTTACAGCGACGCCGACATCGCTGGCGCCCGGGACGCGGTCAAGGGCCACACCGAGATGGACGCGTTGGTGGCGTACCTGCAGGTGCTCGGCACCGCGATCAAGAACAAGAGGTAAGCGATGGAACTGTCAATCGACATCGGCATGATCCGCGGCCTGGGCACCCTGGTGGTGATGATCGCCTTCATCGGCCTGAGCCTGTGGGTTTTCAACCGTCGCCGCGACCGTGATTTCGCCGAAGCGCGCCTGCTGCCCTTCGACGATGACCGCCTGCCCCCCGCCGGGCAGGAACCTGCCATGAGGAGCACCCAGCAATGACCACCTTCTGGAGTACGTACATCAGCGTACTGACCCTCGGCAGCCTGATCGGCCTGACCTGGCTGCTGCTCGGCACCCGCAAGGGCCAGAGCAAGGACACCACCGACCAGACCATGGGCCACGCCTTCGATGGCATCGAGGAGTACGACAACCCGTTGCCCAAATGGTGGTTCTGGCTGTTCGTCGGCACCCTGGCCTTTGGCGTCGGCTACCTGATCCTGTATCCGGGCCTGGGCAACTGGAAAGGCGTACTGCCCGGCTATCAGGACGGCTGGACGCAAGTGAAGGAATGGCAGAAGGAAATGGACAAGGCCGACGCCCGCTTCGGCCCGATCTTCGCCAAGTTCGCCGCCATGCCGGTGGAGGAAGTGGCCAAGGATCCGCAGGCGCTGAAGATGGGCAGCCGGCTGTTCGCCTCCAACTGCTCGGTGTGCCACGGCTCGGACGCCAAGGGCGCCTATGGCTTTCCCAACCTGACCGACAAGGATTGGCGCTGGGGCGGCGAGCCGGAAACCATCAAGGCCTCGATCATGGGCGGCCGCCATGGCGTCATGCCGGCGTGGTCCGAGGTGATCGGTGAGCAGGGCGTAGCCGATGTGGCGGCGTTCGTGCTGACCCGCATGGATGGTCGCAGCCTGCCGCAAGGGGTCAAGGCTGATCCGCTCAAGGGCCAGGAGATCTTTGCCGCCAACTGCGTGGCGTGTCATGGGCCTGAAGGCAAGGGCACGCCAGTGATGGGCGCGCCTGACCTGACTCACCCACAGGCGTTCATCTATGGGTCGAGCTTTGCCCAGCTGCAACAGACCATTCGCTATGGTCGCCAGGGGCAGATGCCGGCCCAGGAAGAGATTCAGGGGCATGACAAGGTGCATCTGCTGGCCGCTTATGTGTATAGCCTGTCGCAAGAGGAGCCTGCTGAGACTGTAACCGCCAAGTAATCGCCGCAAGCCTTATCGCGGGGCAAGCCCGCTCTCACGCACAACGTGGGAGCAGGCTTGCCCCGCGATGCGTTTCCCCCCTCCCCCTTGCACCCCCCTCGAACAGAACTAAGCTTGTTGCCCAAGTGACCGCGCATCGTGCGCCGGTCTGCGACGCGGCGCATGGCCTGACGCTGCGCAGAACTTTGGAACGCTTTACCTACGGCTTTGGGATGATGTCTTGCGTGCCCTGGCCCTCGAAAAAAAGCTTGACCGATCGATCAGAAAAAGGTGAAAAACGGTACACATTACAAATATTTATTTGTGTACAATCCTCCGAACCCGACAACCGCGGGACGGCGGTGAGAGGGCCTGGACACGGGTCGGCGCAAGGATCCTTGCGTTGCCATAACCCTAGGGGTTACCGATACTGGCGCCGATTTTCCAACCAACAAGAACTACCCAAACCGTGGAACCTTAGAATGAGCACAGCAATCAGTCCGACTGCTTATAACTATAAGGTCGTCCGCCAGTTCGCCATCATGACGGTGGTCTGGGGGATCCTTGGCATGGGCCTGGGCGTCTTCATCGCCTCGCAACTGGTATGGCCGCAGCTTAACCTGGACCTGCCATGGACGAGCTTCGGACGCCTGCGCCCACTGCACACCAACCTGGTGATCTTCGCCTTCGGAGGCTGTGCACTGTTTGCCACCTCCTACTATGTGGTGCAGCGCACCTGCCAGACCCGGCTGATCTCCGACAGCATGGCCGCTTTCACCTTCTGGGGTTGGCAGGCGGTGATCGTCGGTGCGCTGATCACCCTGCCGATGGGCTACACCACCACCAAGGAATATGCCGAGCTCGAGTGGCCGATCGCGATCCTGCTGGCCATCGTCTGGGTCACCTACGCGCTGGTGTTCTTCGGCACCATCGTCAAGCGCAAGACCAAGCACATTTATGTCGGTAACTGGTTCTATGGCGCGTTCATCGTGGTCACCGCGATGCTGCACATCGTCAACCACATCTCGCTGCCGGTCAGCCTGTTCAAGTCGTATTCGGCGTATGCCGGCGCAACCGACGCGATGATCCAGTGGTGGTACGGGCACAACGCCGTGGGCTTCTTCCTGACCACGGGCTTCCTGGGCATGATGTACTACTTCGTACCCAAGCAGGCCGAGCGGCCGATCTACTCCTATCGCCTGTCGATCGTCCACTTCTGGGCACTGATCACCCTGTACATCTGGGCCGGCCCGCACCACCTGCACTACACCGCCCTGCCTGACTGGGCGCAGTCGCTGGGCATGGTCATGTCGATCATCCTCCTGGCGCCCAGCTGGGGCGGCATGATCAACGGCATGATGACCCTGTCGGGAGCCTGGCACAAACTGCGCACCGACCCGATCCTGCGCTTTTTGGTGGTGTCCCTGGCGTTCTACGGCATGTCGACCTTCGAAGGGCCGATGATGGCGATCAAGACGGTCAACTCGCTGTCGCACTACACCGACTGGACCATCGGCCACGTCCACGCTGGCGCCCTCGGTTGGGTTGCGATGATCTCGATTGGCGCTGTGTATCACATGATTCCCAAGCTCTACGGCCGGGCGCAGATGCACAGCGTCGGGCTGATCAACGCGCACTTCTGGCTGGCGACCATCGGCACTGTGCTGTACATCGCCTCGATGTGGGTCAACGGCATCACCCAAGGCCTGATGTGGCGCGCGATCAACGATGACGGCACGCTCACCTACTCGTTCGTCGAGGCGCTGCAGGCCAGCCATCCAGGTTATATCGTTCGCGCCCTGGGCGGTGCGTTCTTCGCCTCGGGGATGTTGCTGATGGCCTACAACGTGTTGCGCACGGTACGTGCCGCTGATGCCACGCAAGCGGAAGAAGCCGCCAAGATCGTCGTCGTGGGAGCCCACTGATGAAGCATGAAGCAGTCGAGAAGAATATCGGCCTGTTGGCCTTCTTCATGGTCATTGCCGTGAGCATTGGCGGCCTGACCCAGATCGTCCCGCTGTTTTTCCAGGACGTCACCAACAAGCCGGTCGAAGGCATGAAGCCGCGCACTGCGCTGGAACTGGAAGGGCGCGATATCTATATCCGCGAAGGTTGCGTGGGTTGTCACTCGCAGATGATTCGCCCGTTCCGCGCCGAAACCGAGCGTTATGGCCACTATTCGGTGGCCGGTGAAAGCGTCTGGGATCACCCGTTCCTGTGGGGCTCCAAGCGTACCGGTCCGGACTTGGCCAGGGTGGGTGGGCGCTACTCCGATGACTGGCACCGCGCGCACCTGTACAACCCGCGCAACGTGGTGCCGGAGTCGAAGATGCCGTCCTACCCGTGGCTGGTCGAGCACAAGCTCGACGGCAAGGACACCGCGAAGAAGCTCGAAGTACTGCGCACCCTGGGCGTGCCGTACACCGACGCCGACATTGCCGGCGCCGCCGACGCGGTCAAGGGCAAGACCGAGATGGACGCCCTGGTGGCGTACCTGCAAGGCCTTGGCACCATCATCAAGAGCAAACGGTGACGCTGATGGATATCGGAATGATCCGCGGCCTGGGCACCGTTGTGGTGATGGTGGCCTTTGTCGGCCTGGCCCTGTGGGTGTTCAACCCACGGCGCAAGAAGGAGTTCGACGAAGCCACCCAACTGCCCTTCGCGGACGATCCCGAGGCCAGCCGGCACGTCGAGCAAGCGCACGCTAAAGCGCAAGAGAAAGCTTCTGGGAGCAAACAAGAATGACAACCTTCTGGAGTCTGTACGTCACAGTCCTGACGTTGGGCACTATCTTCGCCCTGACCTGGCTGTTGCTGTCGACCCGCAAGGGCCAGCGCGAAGAGGTCACCGACGAGACCGTCGGGCATGCCTTCGACGGGATCGAGGAATACGACAACCCGCTGCCCAAGTGGTGGTTCTGGCTGTTCGTCGGCACCATCATCTTCGCCCTCGGCTACCTGGTGCTGTACCCAGGCCTGGGCAACTGGAAAGGCGTGCTGCCAGGCTACAGCTACCTGGATACCGACAAGCAGACCGAGTTCGCCAACGGCGAGCCAGGCTGGACCGGCGTGCATGAGTGGGAAAAAGAAATGGCCAAGGCCGATGCCCGCTTCGGGCCGATCTTCGCCAAGTTCGCCGCCATGCCGATCGAAGAGGTAGCCAAGGATCCGCAGGCGCTGAAAATGGGCGGGCGGCTGTTCGCCTCCAACTGCTCGGTGTGCCACGGCTCCGACGCCAAGGGCTCGTATGGCTTCCCCAACCTGACCGACAAGGATTGGCGCTGGGGTGGCGAGCCGGAAACCATCAAGACCACCATCATGAATGGTCGTCACGGGGTGATGCCGGCCTGGGCCGAGGTCATTGGCGAGCAAGGCGTGGCCGATGTCGCCGCCTACGTACTGACCAATCTGGACGGGCGCAAGCTGCCGGAAGGGATCAAGGCCGATGCTGCCAATGGCCAGAAGATCTTCGCCGCCAACTGCGTCGCCTGCCACGGGCCTGAAGCCAAGGGTACGCCGGCCATGGGGGCGCCTGACCTGACCCATCCGCAGGCATTCATCTACGGCTCAAGCTTCGCCCAGCTGCAGCAGACCATCCGCTATGGCCGCCAAGGCCAGATGCCGGCCCAGGCTGAGCTGCAGGGCAATGACAAGGTGCACCTGCTGGCGGCCTACGTCTACAGCCTGTCGCACCAGGAGCAAACCACCGAGCAAGCCGAGTGATCTTGCGCAACGGCCCTGCCGCTTCCAACCGGAAGGGCCGTTGCGGATTCGACCGAGCCCGGCAATCGCACACCTACAGGAACAGCTTCCGGCTTCTGCCCCGTCACTCCCCTCTCAACACTCCCTCCAGCCAGGCTTATCGCCTGACTTACCAAGAGGGAGCTTGTATGACTACATCTGACCTGGATCGCCGCTTCGAAACCGTTCTGCCGCCCAAGCGACCCGGCCGCCATGGCAACCGCGCTACACCGCGTGCATTCGTTTTCGCCTCCGACCCTCAATACCCCTGGACCCCAGCTTCGGATTTGAACCTGGAGCAAAGCGCTGCGGATCGGGACCGGGAATCGGCGCAGTTGATCAACCAGCAGTACGCCAATATTGCCGACTACCGCACCCATAGGGGGGGCACGGCAATACCGGTGATGATCAACGGCGACATGACGGCCTATGGGCACGGCTGGCAGCGCCAGGTGCTGTATCCAATCCTTGAGCGGCACTTGCAGGACAATTACTACTTCGGCCTGGGCAACCACGATTACGAGAACAACACGAGCTTCAACAACGGTGCCGCCCGCGACAGCATCCTGGACCTGATCGATCACCACCGTGAGCGGGTCGACACCATGGACATCAGCGCCATTACAGATCGTCGGCAGACCCATTACAGCGGCAGCCTGGCCTACAGCATGAATTTCGGTAGGGTTCGCCTGATCCAGCTCAATAACGAACCCACCTATGAGCTGGGCTTCCAAAGCGGTTGGGCCTGGCCGTTGGAGCATCGTCACCAGTTCGACATCAATGGCTCAGTACAGTGGCTCGAAGGGCAATTGCAGCAAGCCTATGACAGCGGGCAGATCGTCTTGCTCAACTTGCACAAGCCTTATGACTGGGCCAACCGGGAACAACGCAATCGGTTCCGCGAGATGATTTCGCACTACCGCGTCGATGCCGTCTTCGCCGGTCACCTGCATCGCGAAGCGGGCCGCTTCTACCGCGATCTGAACGCCTTTGGCGCCATTCCCGTTTACTTGAGCGGCTCGGCCTCGCAGAGCACCTACCTGATCGCAGAACTGAATGACACCGCCGACAGCCTGAGCGTACGCCTGGTGCAGGGCAACGACTGGCGCTCAGCCGAGGAGATCGACCAGTTGCAACTGTATAAGCCATGAAGGCAGCAACTAAACGCAATGTTCATGTGGACTGTCAATTGATCCACATCAAATGAACAGCGCATACACCAACCCAACGCTTTACCCAATGCGACCAAAGGTCGCAGGGTGAACCTAGGCGCCACGACGGGCGTATCATGCTCGCAGGCGCCTACTACACCTGACCGCGGCCGGCATGCACTGGCCGCGGCATTTACCACTGCCGTGGGACTTGATGATGAGCAAGCAAATTCCGGTACATGATGTCACCCCGCCTGCTAAACAAGGAAAGGACTCTGTCGACCTCTACGCTGCCCGTGAAAAAATCTACACCCGTGCCTTCACCGGAGTGTTCCGCCGCCTGCGCATGGTCGGCGGTGCTGTCCTGTTCCTCCTCTACTTCGGCACCGTGTGGCTGAACTGGGGCGGTCACCAGGCAGTCTGGTGGAACCTGCCTGAGCGCAAGTTCTACATCTTTGGTGCGACCATCTGGCCGCAAGACTTCATCCTGCTCTCCGGGATCCTCATCGTCGCCGCTTTCGGCCTGTTCTTCATCACCGTGTTCGCCGGCCGCGTCTGGTGCGGTTACACCTGCCCGCAGAGTGTCTGGACCTGGATCTTCATGTGGTGCGAAAAGGTCACCGAAGGCGACCGCAACCAACGCATGAAACTCGACCGCGCACCGATGAGCGCCAACAAGCTGCTGCGCAAGACGGCCAAGCACAGCATGTGGCTGCTGATCGGTTTCGTCACCGGGGTGACGTTCGTCGGCTACTTCTCGCCCATTCGCGAGCTGGTGATTGAGTTTTTCACCGGCCAAGCCGACGGCTGGGCCTACTTCTGGGTCGGTTTCTTCACCCTGGCCACCTATGGCAATGCCGGCTGGCTGCGCGAGCAAGTGTGCGTGTACATGTGCCCGTATGCGCGCTTCCAGAGCGTGATGTTCGACAAGGACACGCTGATCGTCTCCTACGACCCGCGGCGCGGCGAAACCCGTGGCCCACGCAAGAAAGACCTCGACTACAAGGCCAAGGGCCTGGGCGACTGCATCGACTGCACCATGTGCGTGCAGGTCTGCCCGACCGGCATCGACATCCGCGACGGCCTGCAGATCGAGTGCATCGGCTGCGCGGCGTGCATCGACGCCTGTGACAGCATCATGGACAAGATGAACTACCCCAGGGGCCTGATCAGCTATACCACCGAACACAACCTGTCGGGGCAGAAGACCCACCTGGCCCGCCCGCGCCTGATTGGCTATGCGCTGGTGTTGCTGGTGATGATCGGCGCCCTGGCCACAGCCTTCGCCACCCGCTCGCTGGTCGGTTTCGATGTCAGCAAGGACCGCGTGCTGTACCGCGAGAACGCCCAGGGGCGGATCGAAAACGTCTACAGCCTCAAGGTGATGAACAAGGATCAGCGCGACCACGTCTACGTGCTCTACGCCACTGGCCTGCCGGACCTGAAGCTTGAAGGCCACCGCGAGATTCGCGTTGCCGCCGGTGATATCGTCAGCCTGCCGGTGCAGCTGTCGGTTGCCCCCGAGCAGTTGCCCTCGACCACCAACGAAGTCATGTTCATCCTCAGGGACGCCGACGACAACGGCACCCAGGTTGAAGCCAAGAGCCGTTTCATCGGCCCGCAAATACGCTAAGGAATCGCTGCATGCCTGCCACCGCCACCAGCCCCTGGTACAAGCACCTCTGGCCCTGGATCATCATCGCCATCCTGACCACCTCGGTGTGCCTGAGCCTGACCATGGTCAGCATTGCCGTGCGCAACCCGGACAACCTGGTCAACGACAACTACTACGAAGCCGGCAAAGGCATCAACCGCTCGCTGGACCGCGAGCTGCTGGCGCAGACCCTCAACCTCAAGGCGCGGGTGTACCTGGACGAGCTGACCGGCGAAGTCGAGCTGCGCCTGACCGGCAACAGCGATCCGCAGACGCTGGAATTGAACCTGATCTCGCCGACCCAGCCGGGCAAAGACCGCAAGGT
Source organism: Pseudomonas sp. xss_2 (assembly GCF_043104195.1). NCBI lineage: Bacteria > Pseudomonadati > Pseudomonadota > Gammaproteobacteria > Pseudomonadales > Pseudomonadaceae > Pseudomonas > Pseudomonas sp. xss_2. Next base: position 4,009 of record NZ_JBICKL010000057.1, on the reverse strand, counting down.
AACGCTGGCACGCAGCGAGCCGGGGCGCTATGTCGGCCAACTGGATGACAAGGTCGAGGGGCGGCGTTTCGTCGAGCTGCTGGGCAGCCAGGATGGTCATGTCTGGCGCTTGTTCGAGGAGGAAAAGGTCGAGCATGGGCTGACCCTGGAGCTGGGTGACGAGGCCCTGCAAGGGGCTGAGCGTCACCAGTGAGTAATGCCATGAGCTCGGCTTGCGTACATCACCGCGTGGGCACGGGACACGTGGGAGCTGGACACGTGGGAGCCCGCTCCCACGCGCCTCGCTCCCACTCGAGCTGCATGCGCGTCCTCCAAAGCAAATTGTGCAAGGCAGTAGACCTGTGACCCAGCCCACCCCCTGCTACCACTGCGCCCTGCCCGTCCCTGCCGGCAGTCGCTTTAGCGCCGTGGTCCTTGGTGAACCCCGCGCATTCTGCTGCCCCGGTTGCCAGGCGGTGGCCGAATCCATCGTTGCCGGCGGCCTTGAGCACTATTACCAACACCGCAGCCAGACCAGCGCCAACCCCCAAGCCCTGCCGCAACAGTTGCAGGATGAACTGGCGCTGTACGACCGCAGCGATGTACAACAGACCTTCGTGCACCATGCCGATGACCTCGCCGAAGCGACGCTGATGGTCGAAGGCATCAGCTGCGCCGCCTGTGGCTGGCTGATCGAAAAGCACCTGCGCAACCTGGACGGGGTCGCCGATGCGCGACTCAACCTGTCCAACCATCGCTTGTTGATCAACTGGGACGACCGCCAACTGGCCCTGTCCAAGCTGATGGCCGAGCTGCGCCACATTGGCTATGCCGCCCACCCGTACCGGCCCGACCAAGCCGCCGAGCAACTGGCCCGGGAAAACCGCAGCGCCCTGCGCCGCCTGGGCGTGGCTGGCCTGCTGTGGTTCCAGGCGATGATGGCGACCATGGCTACCTGGCCCGAATTCAACATCGACCTGAGTGCTGAACTGCACACCATCCTGCGCTGGGTCGCGCTGTTTCTCACCACGCCGATCGTCTTCTACAGCTGCGCACCGTTCTTCAAGGGCGCTGCTCGCGACCTGCGCACCCGCCACCTGACCATGGACGTTTCTGTCTCGCTGGCCATCGCCCTGGCGTACTGCGCCGGGATCTGGACGGCAATCACCGGCAGTGGCGAGCTGTACTTCGACACCGTCGGCATGTTCGCGCTGTTTCTGCTTACTGGCCGCTACCTGGAGCGCCGCGCCCGCGAACGCACCGCCGCCGCCACCGCGCAACTGGTCAACCTGCTGCCCAGCTCCTGCCTGCGGCTGGACCGCGACGGGCGCAGCGAGCGCATCCTGCTGGCCGAGCTGCAACGGGGCGACCAGGTACAAGTGCTGCCCGGCGCGGTGATTCCCGCCGATGGGCGGATCATCGAAGGCCGCTCGAGCATCGACGAGTCGCTGCTGACCGGCGAATACCTGCCGTTGGCGCGGCGCGCTGGCGACCGGGTGACGGGGGGTACGCTCAATGTCGAAAGCACCCTCACCGTCGAGGTCGAGGCGCTTGGCCAGGAAACACGCCTGTCGGCGATTGTCCGGCTGCTGGAGCGCGCCCAGTCGGAGAAACCGCGCCTGGCGCAGATCGCCGACCGCGCCTCGCAGTGGTTCTTGCTGTTCACCTTGGTCGCCGCAGCCGCTATCGGCCTGCTCTGGTGGCAACTGGACGCGTCGCGGGCATTCTGGATCGTCCTGGCCATGTTGGTCGCGACCTGCCCCTGCGCGCTGTCGCTGGCTACCCCGACTGCACTGACCGCCGCTACCGGCACCTTGCACAAGCTCGGTTTGCTGGTCACCCGCGGCCATGTGCTGGAAGGGCTGAACCAGATCGACACGGTGATCTTCGACAAGACCGGCACCCTCACCGAAGGCCGCCTGGCGCTGCGCAGCATTCGCCCGCTGGGCGCGCTCGCTGCCGACCGCTGCCTGGCGCTTGCCGCTGGGTTGGAAAACCGCTCCGAACACCCCATCGCCCGCGCCTTCGGCCACGCTGCGCAGCCTGCCGAGCAGGTACAAAACGTGCCAGGCTTGGGCCTTGAGGGCGCTGTGGAAGGCCAGCGCCTGCGCATTGGCCAGGCCAGCTTCGTCTGCGCCCTGAGCGGCGCTGAAATACCTGTCGTACCCGAGCCGCGTGGCCAGTGGCTGCTGCTCGGCGACCGCCAAGGCCCACTGGCCTGGTTCGGCCTGGACGATCGCCTGCGCGAGGATGCCAAGGATCTGCTCGACGCCTGCAAGGCGCGCGGCTGGCAGACACTGCTGCTGTCAGGCGACAGCTCGCCGATGGTCGCCGAAGTGGCCGCACAACTGGGCATCGACCAGGCCATTGGCGGCCTGCGCCCGGACGACAAACTGGCACGCCTGCGCGCGCTGCAGGCCGAAGGGCGTAAGGTGCTGATGCTCGGCGACGGGGTCAATGACGTGCCGGTGCTGGCCGCAGCCGACATCAGCATCGCCATGGGCTCGGCCACTGACCTGGCCAAGACCTGCGCCGATGCGGTGCTGCTGTCCAATCGCCTGCAAGCGTTGGCGCAGGCCTTCGACCTGGCCCGCCGGACCCGGCGTAATATCCTCGAGAACCTGCTGTGGGCGACGCTGTATAATGGCCTGATGCTGCCGTTTGCCGCCCTGGGCTGGATCACCCCGGTCTGGGCTGCCATCGGCATGTCGCTCAGCTCGTTGATCGTGGTGCTCAATGCCCTGCGCCTGACCCGGCTCAAAGACGACGCCTTATCGCCGGGCAAGCCCGCTGCCACGCTGCAATCGCTGGCCTGAACCGCCCCGCGATGACAGTTACTGAAGGATGACCGTATGCCTGCCCTCTACATCATGATCCCCGCAGCCCTGCTGATCGTTGGTGTGGCCGTGTACATCTTCTTCTGGGCGGTGGACAGCGGCCAGTACGACGACCTCGACAGCCCCGCGCACAGCATCCTGTTCGACGACCAGGACCCACAGCACCAGGCTGCGGTCAAAGCCGATGGCGACACGCCCAAAGACGAGGACCAAACCCCTCGTGGCTGACTTGCTGCCTCTGCTTGGCTCAGCCCTGGTACTCGGCCTGCTCGGTGGCGGCCACTGCCTAGGCATGTGCGGCGGCCTGATGGGCGCCTTGACCCTGGCCATCCCTCCAGAACAACGCAGCCTGCGCCTGCGCCTGCTGCTGGCCTACAACCTCGGGCGGATCCTTAGCTACACCTGCGCAGGCCTGCTGCTCGGCCTGGCCGGTTGGGCGGTGGCCAGCAGCCCGGCGGCCCAGGGGCTGCGGGTGGCGGCGGCGTTGCTGTTAATCGCCATGGGCCTGTACCTGGCCGGTTGGTGGAGCGGGCTGACCCGCATCGAAGCACTCGGGCGCGGGCTATGGCGGCATATTCAGCCGCTGGCCACGCGGTTGTTGCCGGTATCGAGCTTGCCCCGAGCGCTGCTGCTCGGCGCACTGTGGGGCTGGCTGCCCTGTGGACTGGTGTACAGCACCCTGCTGTGGGCGGCGAGTCAGGGCAATGCCGGCTACAGCGCGGCGCTGATGCTGGCGTTTGGCCTGGGCACCTGGCCGGTGTTGCTGGCCACAGGGCTCGCCGCAGAGCGGGTCAACGCCCTGCTACGCCGACGCAGCGTACGCATGGCCGGTGGCTTGCTGGTGATCATGTTTGGTTTGTGGACACTGCCAGGGCCGCATCAGCACTGGCTGATGGGCCATTGATCCACGCTCAACCCAAGAGCCTGTTTCCTTCCATTTCAAGCAACTGCACTTAGAGAAATTTCCCACGCCAGCATCAGACCGGTCTGCTTTTGATCGGGAAGCCCTTCCTTGCACCATCGCTCCCCAACGGATGCCCTGCCCCGCCAGGAGCCATCCCGGCCCATGGATCGGCGATGCAGGAAGCCAAGATGCTCTCTCAGCAGGATGTGCGCTTTACCTCCAGTAGCGTTGACGACAGTGCCTTCGCTGTCGTCCGGGTCACACCCGCCCGCTCGGCCACGGAGCACAG